>NZ_REFU01000001.1:318906-637813 GCF_003688915.1 Rhodococcus sp. SBT000017 | reverse complement strand
CGACAACCAAGCCGAAATGGCCTGCGCGCAAGGTCGTTTCGAAGACCTGCGCACGCGGGGCAGCGCGCTGGATACCGCGCACGGCCAACGGTTGACCGATGTCGTCCACCTCGCCGACGAATGCCAACACCGGCACCGTGAGTTCGGCCAGCGTCAACAGTCTGTCCTTGATAACGAACCCACCGGTCATCATGCGGTTGTGCACGACGAACTGCTTCAGCAACTCCGCCACGGCCGGGCCGGACCAGGCCACCCACCCGTCCATCGCCAAAAAGCGTCGCTGCGGCTCGCGTGGCAACAGCGCCTCGCGGTCGTGCAACTGCCTCAGGAAATCCAAGCGCGACCGCACGGTCTTCGCCGGGTCGAGCAACTGGAATCCTGTCCGCGCCATCCACCCCGACACCGCAAGCCGGGTGAACACGTGGTCGGCCAGGAACTCGGCACCCCGCGTGGCTACTCCGGCCGGGATCCCGAGAGGCAAACCGGCGAGCGTGTCGACCGGAGCCCCGAACGTGATGAGGCTGGACAGATTTCGGCCGCCTCGGTAGGCAGCCGCTTGGTAGCAGAACATTCCGCCCTGGGAGTAGCCACCCAAGTGGACGTCGCGACCGGTGTGCTCGTGCACCTTGTCGACGACCTCGCTGATCGCCACGACATGATCGGCGAGCGTACGGCCCCAACCGCCTTCTTCGGTATCCGGCGAACCGAAATCGACAACCCACGGATCCAGACCCATGCCGTGCAGAATTCCGGCCGCGCCTTGCTCGGTCGTGACGTCGTAGACGTCCGCGGAGACCATCATCGGTGGAATCAGCACCACCGGAGGACTGTCCGCAGGAACATCGTCGGGAAAATAACGACGAAGCCGATACATCGGTTCGCGGTCCATCACCCGAAACGGTGACGGGTCCACCTCGGTCTCGAGACCACCGAGACGGATGACCTCGAGACCGTTCTGCGCCGTGGCGATGGCACGGCGCAGTGGGCCACGTACGGCGTCTGCATTCAGTCCCACAAATACACTCCTGCGTTCGGCCCCGACGGAACGACCGGCATCGGTCTTCGCGTGACGAAAGCTTCTCACATCACACTCGGGGAAACCGGCACGGATATCGATTGCGCACTCAGTGCCGCAACACCGGTTCCTCGGCCCACGTACGCAGCGTCGACGCCGTGGCTCGCACGCCCCCGAGCTGATGCGCCACCTGCACCGCGGCGGTGCCACCGCGAGCGTCACGCGACGAGATCGAGCCCTCCACCGTGAGCACCTCACGAACGGCCGGGGTGAGGGACGGATCGATCGCGGCGAGCTCGTCGTCGGTCAGATCCGCCAGCCCGACGCCTCGCGCCTCAGCCGCCCGGACACAGGCACCCGCAGCCTCGTGAGCAACGCGGAACGCAATCCCCTGCCGAACCATCCACTCGGCGATATCGGTGGCAAGAGTGAACCCGGCCGGTGCCAGCTCGGCCATCCGTTCGGTGTGGAACTCCAGCGTCGCCGTCAACCCGGTGAGCGCCGGGAGCAACAACTCGAGCTGCGCCACCGAATCGAACACCGGCTCCTTGTCTTCCTGGAGATCACGGTTGTAGGCCAACGGTTGCGCCTTCAGCGTGGCCAGCAGGCCGGTCAGATTGCCGATCAATCGGCCGGTCTTTCCGCGGGTCAACTCCGCGACGTCCGGGTTCTTCTTCTGCGGCATGATCGAGCTGCCCGTCGACCATGCATCGGCGAGGGTCACGTAGCCGTACTCGGGAGTGCTCCACGAGATGACCTCCTCGGCGAACCGAGACAGATCGACCGCCGTCATCGCCAACACGAACGCCGCCTCGGCCGCGAAGTCGCGCGAGGACGTGGCATCGATCGAGTTCTCGGCGGACGAGTCGAACCCGAGCTCCGCTGCGATCTTCTCCGGACTCAGACCCAGTGACGAACCGGCGAGAGCACCGGAACCGTACGGCGACACCGCTGCTCGCGTGTCGAAATCCGCGAAGCGTTGCACATCACGCAGCAGCGGATGGGTGTGCGCGAGCAGATGATGCGCCAGCAAAACCGGCTGCGCCGCCTGCGAATGCGTCTTGCCCGGCATGACGGCCGTCGGATGCGCCGCTGCCTGGGTGGCCAACGCGTCGACCACATCGAGAACGCCGACCGACACCCGGCGGACGGCGTCGCGCAGCCACATGCGGAACAGCGTGGCCACCTGGTCGTTTCGTGACCGGCCCGCACGCAGCCGACCACCGGTCTCGGGTCCGACGCGATCGATCAGACCGCGTTCGAGAGCGCCGTGCACGTCCTCGTCGGATTCGGCTGCGACGAACTCGCCCGAGGCGACATCGTCGGCGAGGCGCTGCAAACCGTCGAGCATGGTCTCGAGGTCCTGCGGGGTGAGCAGTCCGGCACCGTTGAGCACACGAGCATGCGCCATGGATGCGCGGATGTCATAGGGCGCGAGAACCCAGTCGAAGTGCGTCGACTTGCTCAGCGCTGCCATAGCGGCGGCCGGCCCGGATGCGAATCTGCCGCCCCAGAGCGAACCTTCGTTGGTTCCGTGCGAGGTCTCCGGATTCGTCACAGGCCCAGGTTCCGCTTCGCGGCGATCTTCGACGAGAGTCCGTGCAGCTGAACGAATCCCTTGGCCGCGGACTGGTCGAACGTGTCGCCCTCGTCGTAGGTGGCGAGATTGAAGTCGTAGAGCGACTCGCCACTGCGGCGTCCGTTGACGATGATCCCGCCCGCGTGCAGAACCAGGCGAATGTCGCCGGAGACGTGCTCCTGCGTGTGCTGCACGAACGTGTCGAGAGCGCCCTTCAGCGGGGAATACCACAGGCCGTCGTACACCATCTCGGCCCACTTCTGGTCGGTGTGGCGCTTGTAGCGACCGAGTTCGCGCTCGAGGGTCACGTGCTCGAGCTCCTCGTGGGCGCGGATGAGCACCATGGCACCGGGTGCCTCGTAGATCTCGCGACTCTTGATGCCCACGAGCCGATCCTCGACCACGTCCAGGCGACCCACACCCTGCGCACCCGCACGAGTGTTGAGCTCCTGAATCGCTTCGAGTACCGAGACCGGCCGGCCGTCGATCGCGACGGGACGACCCTTGTCGAACGAGACGATGAGCTCGTCCGGAGCCTGGAAGTTGACCGTCGGATCCTCGGTGTAGTCGTAGACATCCTTGGTCGGCGCATTCCACAGGTCCTCGAGGAAGCCGGTCTCCACCGCGCGCCCCCAGACGTTCTGGTCGATCGAGAACGGCGACTTGGTGGTCACGTTGATCGGGATGTCGTTCTCCTCGGCGAACTTGATCGCCTTCTCGCGCGTCCACGCGTAATCGCGAACCGGAGCCAACACCTCGAGCTCGGGGGCGAGGGTGTTGAAGCCCACCTCGAACCGAACCTGGTCGTTGCCCTTGCCCGTGCATCCGTGTGCGACAACGGTTCCGCCGTGCGCGCGCGCGTTCTCCACGAGGTGCTTGACGATCAACGGACGGCTGATGGCCGACACGAGCGGGTACCGATCCATGTACAGCGCGTTGGACTGCACCGTCGGCAAGCAGTACTCGTCGGCGAACTCGTCCCTGGCATCGACGACGACGGATTCGACTGCGCCGCAATCGAGTGCGCGCTGACGCACGACGTCCATGTCCTCGCCGCCCTGCCCCAGATCGATGGCGACGGCGACGACCTCCTTGCCGGTCTCCCTCCCGATCCAGCTGATGGCGACGGAGGTGTCGAGTCCGCCGGAGTAGGCGAGGATGACGCGTTCGGCCATGGTGTTCAAGCTCCTTCGTTGTTCTTGTTGCGCATGATGGGTAACCGGATCTCAGTTACCGCGTCGAGCAAGCTTTTCGATCTTGTCTGCGACCTCGCCACCGGTGTGTGGCTCGCGGGCGATCAACAGAATCGTGTCGTCCCCGGCGATGGTCCCGACGATCTCGGGCATCGCCGCGCGATCCAGAGCGCTGGCCAGGTAGTGCGCCGCGCCGGGTGGCGTCCTGAGGACGGCCTGGTTCCCGCTGTGATCGGTTGACACCAGCAACTCCCCCAGCAACTTCAGGAGGCGGTCGGTGCCGCCGGACACTCCCCGGACCGGGCTGCCGTCCTCGGGCACGACGTACACCCCCACTCCACCGTCGGGTGCGCGCAGTTTCACCGCACCCAATTCCTCGAGATCCCGCGAGAGCGTGGCCTGGGTGGTGTCGATCCCCTCGGCCGCGAGCAACGACGCCAGCTGCGGTTGACTGCGCACCTGATGCGTGGCCAGCAATGCGATAATCCGTGCTTGCCTGCCCGCGCGGGTCGACGCGGTCAACGGCACCGCAGTGACGTCCTCGCTCATGGTCGTCGGGCCTGTTCGAGGAGCCACACCAGCAGCGCCTTCTGCGCGTGCAGGCGGTTCTCGGCCTCGTCCCAGACCACGCTCTGGGGACCGTCGAGCACCTCGTCGGTGATCTCCTCGCCGCGATGTGCGGGGAGGCAGTGCAGCACAACGGCGTCCGACTGGGCTTTCGAGAGCAGATCGGAATCGATGCGATACGGCCGGAACGGAGCGACGCGATCGAGGCCGTCGTTCTCCTGACCCATCGACGTCCAGGTGTCGGTGACGAGCGCATCGGCACCGCTCGCCGCCTCGACCGGGTCCTCGGTGATGGTGATGGTGGCCCCGGTCTGCTCGGCGCGCGCATGCGCCGCGTCGAGAACGTAGCCGAGCGGCGCGAAATCCTTGGGCGCGGCGATCCGCACGTTCAGCCCGGCCGTAACTCCGCCGATGAGCAGCGAGTGCGCCATGTTGTTGGCACCGTCACCGAAGTAGGCCAAGGTGCGGCCCCGCAGATTCCCCTTGTGCTCGATCAGGGTCTGCAGATCCGCCAGAACCTGGCAGGGGTGGAACTCGTTGGAGAGGGCGTTGACGATCGGAATCGTTGCGCCGGTGGCCATCTGCTCGAGGCGCTTCTGCCCGAACGTGCGCCACACGACCGCCTCGACATAGCGCGAGAGAACCCGCCCCGTGTCCTGCAGCGTCTCCTCGCGACCCAGCTGGGTGTCGCGGCCTGTCACGACGACGGCATGACCACCCAACTGAGCGATGCCCATCTCGAACGAGAAGCGAGTACGCGTCGAGTTCTTCTCGAAGATGACACCGATCCCCTTGGGGCCCTCGAGCGGACGCTTCGAGAACGGTGCACGCTTGAGCTCTGCTGCCAGAGCAAGGATTTCGCCTTGCTGCTCAGGCGTGATGTCGTCGTCCCGGAGAAAGTGCTGAACGGTCATGGCTGATGAGCCTCCTGTGCTGCGTCGAGAATTGCCGGTAACGCCGTCACGAACGACGCGGCTTGCTCTTCGGTGATGATCAACGGTGGCGCGAGCCGGAGCACGTCGGGCTGTGCCGCGTTGAGGAGGAAGCCTGCCTCGCGCGCCGCCGCTTCGGCCGCCGGTGCGACTGCGGCGGTGAGGACAACGCCGAGGAGAAGACCCGAACCGCGCACATGGCTCACCAGAGGGTGATCGAGACCCTCGATGGAGTGCGCGATGGTCTTGCCGATGCTGTCCGCGTGCGAGATCAGATCCTCGTCGGCAATGGTGCGCAGGACGGCCAGAGCCGCCGCAGCGCATACGGGGTTACCACCGAACGTGGTGCCGTGCTTGCCCGGATGCAGCAACTCTCCTGCCGCACCGATGCCGATGCAGGCCCCGATGGGCAGGCCACCGCCCAGACCCTTGGCGAGCGTGATCACGTCGGGCACGATGCCGACCGACTGGTGGGCGTAGAACCATCCCGTTCGGCCGATACCGGTCTGCACCTCGTCCAGGACCAGCAGCGCACCGTGCTTCGCGGTGATCTCCCGCGCCGCAAGGAGGTATCCCTCGGGCGGAACCACCACACCGCCCTCGCCCATGATCGGTTCGAGAAACACTGCGGCGGTGTCGGAATCGACGACGGCTGCCAGCGCGGCGACATCGCCGTACGGAACATGGTGCACGCCTGCAGGCATCGGCTCGAACGGGATCCGCTTGTCCGGCTGACCGGTCAGCGCGAGAGCACCCATCGTCCGTCCGTGAAAGGACTTCTCGGCTGCCACGATGTTGGGGCGGCCGGTCAGGCGAGCGATCTTGAAGGCAGCCTCGTTGGCCTCGGTGCCCGAATTGCACAGGAACACCCGGCCGGTGGATCCGGCACCGAGGTGCGCGAGCAATTGCTCGGCCAGCGCGATACCGGGTTCTGTCGCATAGAGATTCGAGGTGTGACCCAGGGTGGACAGCTGAGTGGTGACCGCCTCGATCACCGCCGGATGGGCATGTCCGAGGATGTTCACGGCGATACCCGCGAGCAGGTCCAGATACTGCTTTCCGTCGGCGTCCGTCACCACCGCACCCTCACCGCGCACGAGCGCCACGCGCGGAACACCGTAGTTGTCCATCAACGAATTCGACCACCGCTGCTGCAGATCGAGGGTGGACTCGGTGCCGGTCATGGCGTGACTCCTGACGTAGAAGAGTGATCGGGGGTGACCATGGTGCCGATTCCCTCACCGGTGAACAGCTCCACCAGCACCGAATGTTCGACGCGACCGTCGATGACATGAGCCGACGGAACACCGGCTCGAACCGCCCGCAGGCAGGCTTCCATCTTCGGCACCATTCCGGCATCGAGCGAGGGCAGCAACGCCTCGAGCGTGGACGCGTCGATCTCGGAGGTCAACGAGTTGCGATCGGGCCAATCCGTGTACAGGCCTTCGACATCGGTGAGCACCACCATCTTCTCGGCGCCGATGGCACTGGCGAGCGCCGCTGCCGCAGTGTCGGCGTTGATGTTGTGGACGACGCCGTCGCGATCCGGAGCGATGGTGGACACCACCGGAATGCGCCCTGCTGCAATGAGATCGAAGACCGCTGCGGGGTTCACCGAGGTGACGTCGCCGACGAGGCCGATGTCGGTCTCGATGCCGTCGACCAGCACGGTGCGACGCGTCGCGGTGAACAGGTGCGCGTCCTCACCGGAGATTCCCACGGCGTAGGGACCGTGACCGTTGATCAAGCCGACGAGCTCGCGCCCGACCTGCCCGAACAGCACCATCCGCGCGACGTCCATGACCTCGGGCGTGGTGACGCGGAATCCGCCGCGGAATTCACCTGCCAGGCCGAGTCTGGTCAGCATGGCCGAGATCTGTGGCCCGCCGCCGTGAACGACGACCGGATGGATTCCGACGGCGCGTAGAAATACCATGTCGGCCGCGAACGCCCGCTTCAGATCGTCGTCGATCATGGCGTTTCCGCCGTACTTCACGACGACGATCTTGCCCGAGAATCGCTGCAGCCAGGGCAGAGCTTCGGCGAGGGTGAAGGCTTTCTGCGCGGCCGTCAACTGCTGTGCGGCCGAGGTCATGACGAGTACGCCGAATTCTCTTCGACGTACGCGTGCGAGAGATCGGTGGTTCGAATGGTGGCCGACCCGGCGCCGAGACCGAGATCGATGGTCACCGCGATGTCGACGCCGGACAGATCGACTTCCCGAGCTCCCGGCGCTCCCACGCCGTCGATGCACACCGGATTGCCGTTGAAGGACACGGCGATTCGATCCGGATCGAGCTCGATCGGGGCGATACCGATTGCCGCGAGCACCCGACCCCAGTTGGGATCCGACCCGAACAGGGCCGTCTTGGTCAGCGAGTCCCTGGCGACCGCGCGCGCGCCGATCAGGGCGTCGTCCTCGCTCATCGCGCCCGACACGGTGATCCGCACCCGCTTGGTCACGCCCTCGGCGTCGGCCATCATCTGGTCGGCCAGGTCGTCGCACACCGCCAGGACCGCGGCGTCGAGTTCTTCCTGCGATGGTGCCACTCCGCTGGCCCCGGAAGAGAGCAGCAGCACGGTGTCGTTCGTCGAGGACGCGCCGTCGACGTCGAGCCGGTCGTAGGACATCCGGGTCGCCGCGCGCAGCGCCTTGTCCAACTGGTCTGCGGTGGCTACGGCATCGGTGGTGATGACGCTGAGCATCGTGGCCAACGACGGTGCCAACATGCCTGCCCCCTTGGCCATGCCGCCGACGTTCCATTTGTCGGCGTGATGAACAGCCGCCTGCTTGGGCACGGTGTCGGTGGTCATGATCGCGTACGCCGCATCGGTACCACCGGAAATGCCGCCTGCGAGTTCGTGTACCACCTCGGTCACGCCGGGCAGCAGCTTGTCCATCGGGAGCCGGTCACCGATGAGACCCGTCGAGCACACGGCAACCTCGATCGCCCCGGTCTCCGAACCCCAGTTGCTCAGTGCCGATGCGACTTCCTCGGCCGTGCGGTGCGAATCCTGAAAGCCCGGCGTACCCGTGCAGGCATTGGCACCACCGGAATTGAGAATCACCGCACGCAGCCGTCCGGTGGAGAGCACCTGCTGCGACCACAACACGGGCGCAGCCTTGACCTTGTTGCGGGTGAACACACCCGCCGCAGCGAAATCGGGGCCCTCGTTGAACACCAAAGCCAGATCGGACTTGCCACTTGCCTTGATCCCAGCCGGAATACCGGCGGCGCGGAAACCCGCGGGACAGGTGACACCCTGCGTGCGCACGAGCTTGCCCGCAACCATGCCGACGGCCTCCGCCTGGCTCCCGACGCTGCTCATGGCGCTACTCCTACGGTAGAGAGACCCTCGGTCTCGGTGATTCCCAGTGCAAGATTCATGGATTGGACGGCGGCTCCCGCCGTGCCCTTGGCCAAGTTGTCGATGGCCGCGATCACGACGAGCAAGCCTGCGTCCGCATCGACCGACACGCTCATCTGCACGGCGTTCGACCCGATGACCGAACCGGTCTGCGGAAGTCGTCCGGCGGGAAGCACGTGCACGAACGGCTCTGCAGCGTAGGCCTTCTCGTAGACCTCGACGGCCTGCGCCTGCGTGGCGGTGGTGATCGCGGTGCAGGTGGCCAGGATTCCGCGAGGCATCGGTGCGAGAACCGGCGTGAAGGACACCGCAACAGCGCTACCGGCGACGGCCGAGAGGTTCTGCACGATCTCGGGAGTGTGGCGGTGTGCGCCCGCAACCGCGTACGCCCGAACCGAACCCATCACCTCCGAACCGAGAAGATCGGCCTTGGGAGCTCGGCCTGCACCCGAAGTACCGCTGACGGCAACGATATTGACGCGCGGCTCGATGATTCCTGCGGCGACAGCGGGTGCGAGCGCGAGAGACGACACCGTCGGGTAGCACCCGGGAACGGCGATGCGAGTGGCACCGACCAGCCGCTCCCGGCAGCCCGGCAACTCCGGCAAGCCGTACGGCCAACTGCCCGCGTGAGGACTCTTGTAGTACTTCTCCCAGGCAGCACCGTCGGTGAGGCGGAAATCGGCCCCGCAATCGATGATCACCACGGACTCGGGAAGCTGCAGCGCGAGTTCGGCGGACTTGCCGTGCGGGAGTCCCAGGAACACGACGTCGTGCCCGGCGAGTTCGTCGACGGTGGTCGGGGCGAGAACACGGTCTGCGAGAGGCAACAGATGGGGATGGAATTCACCCAGCGTCGCACCGGCATTGCCGCCCGCGGTCAGAGTGCCGATGACCAACGAACCGTCGCGCACTCCCGGGTGCCCGAGCAGCAATCGAAGAATTTCACCGCCGGCGTACCCACTTGCGCCCGCCACCGCGATGCGCCTCGGCGTGGCCTCCGAAATAGTCATGCGGTTTATTATGCAGCATCATGCAAGCTCATTCATGAACGGGTCCGGTGTGTCAGCGTCCGCCCATGGACTTGCGGATCTCGTCGAGCTTCCTCCGGCCGGCTTCCTGGCGTTCGTTCCACTGCTCGTCGAGGTCATGGCCCGCCCTCGACTCACGGTCCAACTCCTCCGCACCGACGGCTGTACCCGATCGCTGTTCCACCTTGTCGCGCACACCGTCCCACGTCGGCACCCCCGAATCGGTGAAGTCACCGATCGGCGCGCTCACCGCACCGGAACCGTATCCGGTACCGACGGGCAGGTCCTCGACCAGCTCCGCATCGATGATCCCCGGAACCGTGCCGCCGAGCGGAGCCCCCGGCGGTGGGTCACCGAGCGGCTGGTCGATCCGCGGCTTGGTCACCTGCGGAACGTCCACGTCGGGAACCGTTCCGGGTGGCGCTCCGCGATCGGGCGTGACCGGCTCCGGCCGGGCAGTACCCAACTCGGCCGCCAGAGCAGACGCAGCAGCTGCCACCGGGGCGAGCCGCGGGCGACCCGCCACGGCGGCAAGAATCTCCTCGATCACCTGAAGATCCGTCGCCGCACCGTCTGTTCCGAATTCACTCATGCGCTGCTCCCGTCACCCGTGATACTCGTGACTCCACGCTACGGACACACGAGCCCGGGCGTGCACGCATCAACTACTCAGCAGCGCTGATTCAACTGCGCAGCTGCGCGCCGACGGCCTTCGATGCCGCTTCGACCGCCGCATCGCGGGCAGCCGTCGCCTGATCCTCGGTCAAGGTGCCGTCGGCTCCGCGGAAGCGCAGCGCGAACGCCAGTGACTTGCGGCCCTCACCGACCTGTTCACCCTCGTAGACGTCGAACAGCCGAATCGACTCCAGCAGGTCGCCACCGCCGATCGTGAGCGCGGCTTGTACCGACGCTGCCGGCACGGACGCGTCGACCACCACGGCCACGTCCTGCAACACCGCCGGATACGGGGACACCTCGGGAGCAGGGAGCGATTCGACGACGGGCAGAGCGCTCAGACTCAACTCCACGGCACACGTACGCGGCGGCAAGCCCGCCCGCTCGAGCACCGCCGGATGCAGCTCGCCCGCGTATCCGACGACGTCGCCGTCGAGCAGGACCTCCGCGCACCGACCCGGATGCCACGGAAGATGCTGTGCTGCCCGAAGATCGACGTGCACTCCGGACGCCTCGGCAACGGTACGCACCGCAGCGAACGCATCGGTGGCCTCGGCCGCGCGGCCGGGACCCCACGGACCCGCCAACTCACGCTGACCGGTGAGCACCATGCCCACGTGCACAGGCTGCGCAGGCAACGAACCACGAAGCATGGCGATCTGGTCGTCGGTGGGACGACGATCGACCGGCAACGCGTCCACGGCGGCGGTGGCGTCGTGCCGGAGCACCACCTGGGCAATGCCGAACAGCGAGACGTCTCGCTGACCGCGGGCGATGTTCCTGCTCAGCATCTCGAGCAATCCCGGAAGCACAGTGGTCGCGAGCTCGGGACGGTCGGCCTCGAGCGGATTGAGCACCGAGGTGGTCGCGCGCCGCGGGTCGTCCGCGTCGAGACCCCACGTGTCGAACACGCCCTTGGGCAAGAACACCGGGGGCAACACCTCGACGTACCCGGCGAACGCGAGTGCCTTACCGACCGCGCGCCTGCGCTTCTGTTCGGCGGTGAGGCCACGACCTCCCGGGGCCGACGGCAGTACCGACGGGATCTGTTCGAGCCCTTCGAGCCGCAGCACCTCCTCCACCAGGTCGGCGCGCTGCACCAGGTCCGGTCGCCAGGACGGCGGGGTGACGATGAGCTGGCCGTGCCCGCCGTCGTCGACCGACACCTCGACCCCGCAGCCGATCTGCGTCAACCGTCGGGCAGCGGTGCCGTTGGGGTACTGCACTCCGGCGATGCGGTCCGGCAGGTCGAAGTCCATCGTGACCGTGGGATATTCGGCGGCTTCACCGATATCGGTCAACACGGGCTCGATCCGGCCGCCGGCAATCTCGACCAACAACTGTGCTGCCCGGTCGAGCGCCGCCACCGGAAGAGCCGAATCCACGGTCCGCTCGAAACGCTTGCTGGCCTCGCTGGAGAGCTTGTGTCGACGACCGGTGCGGAACACCGCGAGCGGATCGAACGATGCCGCTTCGAGCACGACCTCGGTGGTCGAATCGTCGACTTCGGTCGACGCGCCGCCCATGACACCGGCCAACGAGATCGCTCCCGATCTGTCGGCAATGACGACGTCCTCGGGATCGAGGGAACGCTCGACGCCGTCCAGCGTGGTCAGCTTCTCCCCCGCATTCGCGCGGCGGACGACCAGATCGCCGTCGAACTTGGCCGCATCGAACGCGTGCAGCGGCTGGCCGAGCTCGTGGAGCACGTAGTTGGTGACATCGACGGCCGCCGAGATCGGGCGCACGCCGGCGAGCAACAGTCGACGCTGCATCCACCAGGGTGTCGTCGCCGTCGGGTCGATGCCGACAATCTTGCGCAACGCGAATCGCGATGCGTTCGAGGCCGGTTCGACGGTGACCGACCATGCGTCACCGGTGACCTCGGTGGGGACCGTGCGCGCCGGATCCACGAACGGGAGATCGAAACTGCAGGCCAGTTCACGGGCGAGGCCGCGGACGGAGAAGGCGTACCCGCGATCGGGGGTCACGTTGAGCTCGATGACCGAGTCCTGCAGACCCAGAACGGGTTTGGCGTCGTCGCCCGGAGCGGCCGTGCCCTCGGGCAGCACCAGAATTCCGGAGTGATCCTTACCCAACCCGAGTTCGAGCGTCGAGCAGATCATGCCGTTGGAATTGCGGCCGTACGTCTTGCGCGACGCGATGGCGAATCCCCCGGGCAGGACGCTGCCCGGCAGAGCGGCCACGATCAGGTCACCCTCGGCGAAGTTCCTGGCTCCGCACACGATTTCCTGCGGCTCGGCGGCTCCGACGTCCACGAGGCAGAAGCGAATCGGCTTCTTGAACTCGGTCAGCTCCTCGATCGAACTCACCCGACCCACCACCAGTGGGCCGGTCACGTTGTCGAGCGAGTCGAGTTCCTCGACCTCGAACCCGACCCGCACGAAACCGGCGTCGAGCTCCTCGGGCGACACGGCCCAGTCGGGAGACCCCGCGTGCAGGACCTCGGTCAGCCAGGATTGTGGGACTCGCACGTGTGCTCAGCTCTTTCTTGTATCCGAGAAGTAGTGGGTCGGGTGAGAAGCTTCCGTCAGGCCTGGACACCGAAGGGCAACGTGAACCTGATGTCGCCCTCGACGATGTCGCGCATGTCCGGGATGTCGTTGCGGAACTGCAGAGTCCGCTCGAGGCCCATGCCGAAAGCGAATCCGGTGTAGACCTCTGGATCGATGCCGCTGGCCTGCAACACCTTCGGGTTGACCATTCCGCAGCCACCCCACTCGACCCAACCGGCCCCGCCCTTCTTCTTGGGGAACCACACGTCGACCTCGGCCGACGGCTCGGTGAACGGGAAGTAGTTGGGCCGCATGCGAGTACGGGTGTCGTTGCCGAACAGCGCCTTGGCGAACGCATCCAGTGTGCCGCGCAGATGCGCCATGGTCAGGCCCTTGTCGATGGCAAGACCCTCGACCTGGTGGAAGACCGGCGTGTGCGTGGTGTCGAGTTCGTCCGTGCGAAACGTCCGACCCGGGCAGACGACGTAGATCGGCACCTCACGCGAGAGCATCGACCGGACCTGTACCGGGGAGGTATGGGTGCGCAATACCTGCCGCGAACCCTCCGGTGCGATGTGGAACGTGTCCTGCATCGTGCGTGCCGGGTGGTCGGGCAGGAAGTTGAGCGCATCGAAATTGAAGTGTTCGGTTTCGACCTCGGGGCCTTCTTCGACCTCCCAGCCCATTCCGACGAACACGTCGGCAACCTGTTCGGCGATGATCGTGATGGGGTGCCGGGCGCCGACGGGGGCTCGGTCGGTCGGCAGTGTGACGTCGATGGTTTCGGCGACCAGGATGGCATCGTCACGCTCGGCCGACAGCACGGCGCGTCGCTCGTCGAAGGCCTTCTGCACTCGATCGCGCGCTGCCTTGACGCGTTTGCCCGCATCCGCCTTCTGGTCCCCCGGGATCGCACCGAGTGCGCGCTGCGCCAGCGCCAACGGAGCTTTGCCGCCCACATGGTCGATCTTGACCTTGGTCAGAGCATCGAGGTCCGACGCGTCGGCGAACGCCTGCTCGGCCGAGTCCACTGCGGATCCGAGCGCGGACTCCTCGAGAACGCTCGGATCTACCGGCTCGGTTCCGACATCTTTCTTCGCCACGACAGCTGCACTCCTCGAGTAATAGTCGGTGTCTGCCACGAAGGGTCGTTGCGCAGGCTTCACTCCTGCGCAACAAGGGTCGTTGCGCAGGCTTCACTCCTGCGCGGAGCAGACAGGTATCGATCCTAGGCGAGACCTGCTCACGGAGTTTCGGAGCGTCGCTGCGCCCTGGCACTGGCGTACAGGCAGATCGCCGCGGCGGTTGCCAGGTTGAGGCTCTCGGCGCGGCCGTGGATCGGGATTCGAATCCGGTGATCGGCGTCGCGTGTCACCGACTCGGGCAGCCCGTGCGCCTCGTTGCCGAACAACCACGCGGTCGGTTGCGTGAGCAGTTCGTCGGCGTCGTCCAGGTCCACTTCGCCATCGGCGGCCGTGGCGACGATGGTCAGACCCGCTCTGCGCAACGCGTCGATTCCGGACTCGATCGTTCGCTCCCGAGCAATGGGCAGATGGAACACGCTGCCTGCAGAGGCGCGGACGCATTTGCCATTGTGTGGGTCCACCGAGTCGCCCAGCAGCACGACCGAATCCGCTCCGGCCGCGTCGGCGACGCGAATGACCGTCCCGGCATTGCCCGGCTCTGCCATCTCCACCGGTACGGCCACCAACCGCGGTGTTCCGGCCAGCGCACGGTCGATCGGGACGTCGACCAACTCGGTGACTGCGATCAGGCCCTGCGGGGTGACGGTGTCGGACAATGCCTTCGCAGCACGGTCGGTGATCGGATGAACTCGTGCGCCGCCGGCCTCGACGGACGCGATGAGGTCATGGTGGCGCTCGAGGGCATCCGCGGTGAAGAACAGATCACGAACCAACCGTGACTGCGCCGCCTCGGACACAGCATTGAAGCCTTCGGCGAGAAAGAGCCCGGTCTTCTTGCGTTCCGCGGCTCGAGCGAGCTTGACGGCCGAAACGACCCGCGGAGTTCGCTCGGTCAGCGAATCCACGGGCCGTTTCGGTGTTGAGTCGTCGTACGTCGACTCGCTCAGGCTGCTTCTCCGGCCGGAGCGTTGACATCGGCAGGCAATGCAGCCTTGGCGATGGCGACCAGGCTGGCGAACGCAGCAGCATCCGACACAGCGAGCTCGGCGAGGATCTTGCGGTCGACCTCGACGCCCGCGGCCTTGAGGCCCTGGACGAAGCGGTTGTACGTGATGTCGTTGGCCCGAGCTGCAGCGTTGATACGCGTGATCCACAGCTTGCGGAAGTCACCCTTACGCGCGCGGCGGTCCCGGTAGGCGTAGGTCAGCGAGTGGAGCTGCTGCTCCTTGGCCTTGGTGTACAGACGTGAGCGCTGTCCGCGGTATCCCTTGGACGCTTCGAGAATCGAACGGCGCTTCTTCTGGGCGTTGACGGCCCTTTTTACGCGTGCCACTGGTAAATCCTGTCGATCTGGGGGCTTGTGAAACCCCGAATGGTAATGGGATGAAGCCGACCGTTATCGGTCGGCGGCCGGTCCAGATCAGATGCCGAGCAGGCGCTTGATCCGCGGGACGTCGGGCTTCTTGACGACGGCGACACCATCGAGGCGACGAGTCACCTTGGTGGGCTTGTGCTCGAGCAGGTGGCGACGGCCGGCCTTCTGGCGCAGGATCTTGCCGCTGCCGGACACCTTGAATCGCTTCTTGGCACCACTGTGGGTCTTCTGCTTGGGCATGAAATCCTCTTCTTCTAATAGCTCTTCGGTGGTGCATGGCACAGCCGTACATCGCTACGGAAAACCTGTGCACCGAAGCAGGTGTAGGGCTGTCTTACTGGTAGAGCGCGAGGCTCAGTTGGTCTGCGCCGGAGTAGCCGGAGCTGCTGCGGCCGGTGCCTCGGCAGCCGGGGCTGCGTCGGCGGGCTGTTCCGGCGCGGGGGCCGGTGCGCGCTGCGCGGGCGGAGCCGCTGCGCTCTCCTGTGCCTTGACGCGAGTCTTGGCACCCTTGTGCGGTGCCAACACCATCGTCATATTGCGGCCGTCCTGCTTGGCCGAGGTCTCCACGAAGCCGAGCTCCGCGACGTCCGCGCCCAGGCGCTGCAGCAGACGGAAGCCGAGTTCGGGACGCGACTGCTCGCGGCCGCGGAACATGATGGTGACCTTGACCTTCGAGCCGGCTTCGAGGAAGCGAACGACGTTGCGCTTCTTCGTCTCGTAGTCGTGTGCGTCGATCTTGGGACGGAGCTTCTGCTCCTTGATGACGGTCAGCGTCTGGTTCTTGCGCGATTCGCGCGCCTTCTGCGCAGCCTCGTACTTGAACTTCCCGTAGTCCATGATCTTGCAGACCGGCGGACGTGCGTCGGGAGCTACTTCTACAAGGTCGAGGTCGGCTTCGAGAGCCAAGCGGAGTGCATCTTCAACACGCACGATCCCCACCTGTTCACCGCCCGGTCCGACAAGCCGGACCTCGGGAACTCGGATGCGATCGTTGATGCGGGTCTCAGTGCTGATGGGGCCTCCTAGGTAGTGCGGTGTGGTGTGTAACCCGACCGCCTGCCACTGGCACAGCCCGTCGCCGTCGATCCTCGACATTCCCCGCAGCGATGCGAACCGCTGCAACGAAAAAACCCTGCTCTCGGTGTGATCCGATAGCAGGGCCCGATGTCGACCGGTCGATCCGCACGACAACCATCGTCGTACAGTCTCCTCACTGGGAGGAAGCACAGCGGAAATCGGTAAGATCTCCATCGTGCGACCGGACCGGAAGTAGCTTGTTGAAGGCTACGTGCCGGTGGGAGTCGGGCTCCACTTGCTGCCTCCGTGCGGTGAACTCCATCGAGGAGCGCACGCCGAAGACGGTCGTCGAGTCACACTACCAGCCGATTCGAGAAACCGACAATCGAGCCCGATCGCCCCGGACAGCGTCGGCACCCGATTCTGCCGGCCGAAGGCGGCGTGGGATTCTCGTAGGCATGACCAGCTCCCCCAATCCCGACGATGCCGCAGGTGCCGACCCCCTGGGTGCCGAGCCCGAAGTCCGTGAACTCGCCGAGGTCCCCGCGGTCGAGGTCATCAGCCGCGCTGCGGTGATGCTGATGAGTTCTGCAGCCGAGAAGTTGGGTCTCTCCGAGCCGGATCCCGCGGAGAGCCCCTACCTGGACCTCGACGAGGCACGACGCGTCATCACCGCATTGGCAGGCCTGGTCACCGCGTCGGTGGAATACCTCGGCCCCCATGCCGGACCCATTCGCGACGGGCTGCAGGCACTGCAGCGCGCATTCCGGGAAGCATCTGCCCACCCGGACGAGCCAGGAAAGGGCCCGGGCGAGAAGTACACCGGTCCGGTGCACTGAGCAGAACACCAGCGAAGTAGACACACACGAAGCCGCATCCGGTGAGTACCGGATGCGGCTTCGTCGTGCGCGGGCTGTTACCCCTGTCTGCTGCGCTTATCGGACAGCGGCGACCTTGCGAGGCCTGCGCTTCTTCGGAGCGGCCTTCACCGGCGGAGCGACGACGGACTCACGAGTGAGCGCCTCCTGAAGGAACTTGCCGGTGTAGCTCTCGGAAACCGCGGCCACGGCCTCCGGATCCCCTTGCGCCACAACCATTCCGCCGCCGGAGCCGCCTTCGGGACCCATGTCGATGACCCAGTCCGAGACCTTGATGACGTCGAGATTGTGCTCGATCACGATCACCGTATTGCCCTTGTCCACGAGACCGTTCACGACGCCGAGCAACTTGCGAATGTCCTCGAAGTGCAAGCCGGTGGTCGGTTCGTCGAGGATGTAGACCGTACGGCCGGTGGACCGCTTCTGCAATTCTGCGGCCAGTTTGACGCGCTGCGCCTCGCCGCCGGACAACGTCGTTGCCGGTTGGCCGAGGCGGACGTACCCGAGACCGACCTCGACGAGCGTCTTGAGGTAACGGTGGATCGAGGTGATGGCCTCGAAGAAGTCGGCGGCCTCCTCGATCGGCATGTCCAGGACCTCGGCGATGGTCTTGCCCTTGTAATGGACCTCGAGTGTCTCGCGGTTGTACCGCGCACCCTCACAGACCTCGCACGGAACGTAGACGTCCGGCAGGAAGTTCATCTCGATCTTGAGGGTGCCGTCTCCCGAGCATGCCTCGCACCGGCCGCCCTTGACGTTGAACGAGAATCGACCGGGCTGATAGCCGCGCACCTTGGCCTCGGTTGTCGCCGCGAACAGGGTGCGGATCTTGTCGAACACCCCGGTGTACGTTGCCGCGTTCGAGCGCGGTGTGCGTCCGATCGGCGACTGGTCCACCCGCACGAGCTTGTCGAGCTGATCGAGTCCGTTGATGCGCGTGTGCCGACCGGGAACCTGACGGGCACCGTTGAGCTTGTTCGCCATCACCGTCGCGAGGATGTCGTTGACGAGCGTGGACTTGCCCGAACCCGACACCCCGGTGACCGAGGTCAGCACGCCGAGCGGGAAGCTGACGTCGATGCCGCGGAGGTTGTGCTCTCGGGCACCGACCACGGTGACCTGACGCTTCTTGTCCACGACACGACGGGTGTCGGGCAGCGGAATTTCCATCCGCCCGGACAGGTACGCACCGGTCAACGATTCCTCGTTGGTCAGCAGGTCCTCGTACGAACCGCTGTGCACGACGCGTCCACCGTGCTCACCCGCCAATGGACCGATGTCGACGATCCAATCGGAGGTGCGGATGGTGTCCTCGTCGTGCTCGACGACGATCAACGTGTTCCCGAGATCGCGCAGCCGCGTCAACGTGTCGATGAGCCGACGGTTGTCGCGCTGATGCAGTCCGATCGAGGGCTCGTCGAGGACGTACAGAACGCCGACGAGTCCCGACCCGATCTGGGTGGCGAGTCGGATGCGCTGGGCCTCGCCGCCGGACAGCGAGCCGGCGGTCCTGGCCAGTGACAGGTATTCCAGACCGACGTCCAACAGGAAGCCGAGCCGAGCCTGCACCTCTTTGAGGACCTGACCTGCGATTGCTTCCTCGCGGCGACCGAGAGTGAGGCTGTTCAGGAAATCTGCGGTGTCGGCGATCGACAACTCGCACACCTCGGCGATCGACTTCGGCCCGAAGTCGCCCGCCGCGATCGTCACCGACAGGATCTCGGGCCGCAGCCTGGCACCGTTGCAGGTGGGACACGGCACGTCGCGCATGTAGCCGTCGTAGCGTTCCTTCATCTGCTCGGACTCGGTCTGCTCCAACCGGCGGTGCAGGAACGGCATCACACCCTCGAACTCGGCGTAGTACGACCGCGTGCGGCCGTAGCGGTTTTTGTACTTCACGTGCACCTGGTGATCGCTGCCCTCGAGGACCGCACGCTTGACCTTGGCGGGCAGCTTGTTCCACGGCGCGTTCAGGTCGAATCCCATGGCGTCGGCGAGCCCGGACAGCAGGCGACCGAAGTACTCCGACGTCTGGCCCATCGACCACGGTGCGATGGCACCGTCCGCGAGGCTGAGATCGCCGTCTGGAACGACCAGCTCCGGGTCGACCTCCTTGCGGACGCCGAGCCCGACGCAATCCGGGCACGCACCGTACGGCGAGTTGAAGGAGAACGACCGAGGTTCGAGATCGTCGATCGACAACGGGTGACCGTTGGGGCAGGCGAGCTTCTCGGAGAACCGGCGCTCACGGTCCGACGCATTCTCGTCACGGTCGACGAAATCGAGCACCACGATGCCGTCGGCCAACCGAAGGGCGGTTTCCACCGAATCGGTCAGCCGCTGCTTCGAACTCGACTTGACGGTCAGGCGGTCGACGACGACCTCGATGTCGTGCTTTTCCTGCTTCTTGAGCACCGGCGGGCTCGTGAGCTGATGTACGACGCCGTCGACCCGAACACGCGAGTAGCCCTGGGTGTTGAGCGAATCGAACAGGTCGACGAACTCGCCCTTACGGGTACGCACCACCGGGGCGAGAACCTGAAACTTCAGGCCCTCCTCCATGTCCAGCACCTGATCGACGATCTGCTGCGGAGTCTGCTTCGCGATCTGTTCGCGGCACACGGGGCAGTGAGCCGTTCCCGCACGCGCGTACAACAGACGGAGGTAGTCGTAGACCTCGGTGATGGTGCCCACGGTCGATCGCGGGTTGCGGTTGGTCGACTTCTGATCGATGGAGACCGCAGGCGAGAGGCCCTCGATGAAATCGACGTCCGGCTTGTCCATCTGACCGAGGAACTGTCGCGCGTATGCGGACAACGACTCGACGTAGCGACGCTGCCCTTCGGCGAAGATCGTGTCGAAGGCGAGGGACGACTTGCCCGAGCCGGACAGACCCGTGAACACGATCAGCGCATCCCGCGGCAGGTCGATGTCGACTCCCCGCAGATTGTGCTCCCGTGCACCTCGCACTATCAGGCGATCCGCCACTGTGTTCCCTTCTTTCCGAACGAGCACGTCCAGCCGAGTTGCTGCGGGGCGCAGCACTGCACGACCTTCGAGTCGCGTGATGACGTGTGATGCCGACGCACCGGTCACCGTCGTGTAACCGTGGACCCCACGTCGAAAACCTGTTGTGGTGAGGGACGAACCTCACGCAGTAGCAATGGTAGATCCAGGCACCGACAGACTTTTCCACGTGCGCGACCCCGACGCCCATCGTGCCGTCGACGACGGTAGCGTCCTCGAAATGGACGAGCACCTCATGGTCATCGATGACAATTACACCGGCGTCCTCTCCCAGGGTTCGCAGCCGCAGCGGCGAACGATTCCCGGAGCGACGATCACGAAGATGTCGGTCGGCCCCATGGACAACAACACCTACCTTGTCGTCTGTTCCGCAACAGGTCACTCGCTGCTGATCGACGCCGCCAACGAGGCCGACCGTATCTCGTTGCTCATCGACGAGAATGCGCCGACACTCTCACTCATCGTGACGACTCACCAGCACGCCGACCACTGGCAGGCGCTGGCAGACATCGCCGGCGGTACGGACTCGCCGACCGCAGCCCACGAACTCGATGCCGGCCCCCTACCGGTGGCTCCGGACCGCCTGCTGGCCGATCGGGACACCGTGTCGGTGGGCGAGCTCACGTTCGATGTGGTGCACCTGACCGGACACACCCCCGGTTCCATCGCCCTCGCACTGACCGATTCCGACGGCGCGCGCACCCACCTCTTCACCGGAGATTCACTCTTTCCCGGTGGCGTCGGCAAGACGGGCAGCCCGGAGGATTTCGCCCATCTGCTCGACGACGTGACGGCGAAATTGTTCGACCGCTTCGACGACGAGACCGTCGTCTACCCGGGCCACGGAAAGGACACGACGCTCGGTGCCGAGCGCCCTCACCTGGACGAATGGCGCACACGCGGCTGGTGACGATCGGCGTGCTTGAGACCGTGAACCACGGGGTATGAATAGTGTGACAAAAGGACGCACAGCGGTAGGTTTTCGGACCGCCGTGCCGTCCCTGGTTCCACCGCCGATGACACGAGAAACTACGCAGGAGGCTGTCAATGCTGGTCCGCCGTATCGCCCGTCCGCTGATGTCTACGATTTTCATCGCAGGGGGCGTCGACGCACTCCGTAATCCCACCGGCAAGGCGCAGGTCGCCACTCCGCTGATCGAGCAGGGCAAGGACGTCCTCCCCAACGACGTCACCGCGAACGTGCCGAGCGACCCGGAGACGTTGGTCCGTATCAATGGCGGAATCCAGGTCGCCGGCGGCATTCTGCTGGCCACCGGCAAGGCACCGCGCATCGCCTCGCTCGCTCTCGCCGGAAGTCTCGTACCGACGACACTCGCCGGGCACGCCTTCTGGAACGAGACGGACCCGGAGGCAAAGGCTGCGCAGCGTATCCACTTCTTCAAGAACCTGAGCCTGCTCGGCGGACTGCTCATCGCGGCCGTCGACACCGAGGGCAAGCCGTCGGTCGCATGGCGTAGCAAGCGCGCAGCACGCCGCGCTCAGGAGAGCGTCGTCTCGGCACTGCCGGGTCACTCCACCCACGAGACCGGTGAGCGGGTCAAGGAAATCGCAGCCGTCGCCGCGAGCCGCAGCGCCGATCTCGCCGAGGCGGCACAGCCGAAGCTGGCCAAGTTCGCCGACGCCGCCCAGCCCAAGTTGGCCAAGCTCGCCGACATCGCCACCGACAAGGGCTCGGAGCTGGCCGAGGTCGCTCAGCCGGCACTGAACCGCTGGGCTCACGTGGCCGCCGACAAGGGTTCCGTCCTCGCCGAGGAAGCACAGAAGCGTGGATCGAAGCTCGCCGAACTCGCCGCCGACCGCGGTAGCGACTTGGCCGAAGAGGCGCAGAAGCGCGGCTCCAAGCTCGCCGACAAGGCTGCGCACCGCGGAACCGACCTGGCCGAGATCGCGCAGAAGCGCGGATCCAAGCTCGTCGACGTTGCCGCTGATCGTCGCCACGAATTGACCGACGTGGCCCAGAAGCGCGCGTCCAAGCTCGCCGATCTGGCTGCCGAGAGGGGTTCGGTCTTGGCCGACGAAGCGCAGAAGCGCGGAGTCACCTGGGCCGATCTGGCGTCCGATCGTGTGGAGACGCTGAGCAAGCGGGCCCGCAAGCGTGCGGAGAAGCAGAGCAAGGAACTCGAGAAGGTGACCGAGCAGGCTCGCGCCAAGCTCGAGAAGCGAGTTGCCAAGGCTCAGAAGAACTTGGACAAGAAGCTGCAGCAGTACGCGAAGTAGTTCTCGCCGAGAACACAGCAACAGACGCGGCCCTGCCCCGGAACCAGCGGTTCTGCGGCAGGGCCGTTGTGCGACGTAGACTGCTCTGGCTGATTTCGAGGCGATATCTTCGCCTCGGCCGAACTCCCGAGGAGACCCTTTGCCGGACGACGGCCACACATCGAGAAACTCCGATGTGCCGATCGAAGAAGACATCGAGCAGGCGCACCTGACGCGGCTGTACACCCAGCTCGACGCACTGCGCGAGTACGCCGCGAACCGATTGCGCGCGGTGCTGTTGGAGACCGGCGGCACCCCGCAGGCCCGTAGCGAACGCGAATCGTTCAACCAGATGTACACCGAGGACATCGCCAAGTACGACGCCGCCGAGAACGGACTGTGTTTCGGACGCATCGACCTCGATCCCGATTCCCTCGACCCCAAGGTCGACGACCGGCCCGAGCGCTACATCGGTCGCGTGGGAATTCTCGACGACAAGAACGACTACGAGACGCTGCTGTTGGACTGGCGAGCACCGATGGCCCGGCCGTTCTACCTGGCGACTCCCGCTGCACCCGAAAACGTGTTGCGGCGCAGGCACATTCGCACCCGCGGTCGTCGAGTGACGTCGATCGCCGACGAATTCCTCGACCTGAACTCTGCCCGATCGTCGAGCGATGCCGCCGTGGCGGGCGGTGTCGCGAGCGAAGGTGCGCTGCTCTCGGCACTCGACGCCGCACGTACCGGCCAGATGAACGACATCGTCGAGACGATTCAGAGCGAGCAGGACGCGATCATCCGATCGCAGCATCGCAGTGTGTTGGTGGTTCAGGGCGGACCGGGCACCGGCAAGACGGCCGTCGCGCTGCACCGCGCCGCCTACCTGCTCTACACCTACCGCCAGCAGCTCGGTAAGAGCGGTGTCCTCATCATCGGACCCAACGCCACGTTCCTCGACTACATCGGGCAGGTGCTGCCGTCACTCGGCGAGACGGGTGTACTGCTGTCCACGATCGGCGATCTCTATCCGGGAGTCCGCGCACAACGCGAGGACTCGGCCGTGGCGACCGAGGTCAAGGGCAGACTGTCGATGGTCGAGGTGCTGACCCAAGCGGTACGCGACCGTCAGGAAGTCCCCGCGCAGCCCCGTCGACTGAAGTTCGACACCTACGACATCACGCTCGACCGCAAGATCGTGACCAGGGCTCGCGGTCGCGCCCGCTCGTCCCGGCGACCACACAACCTGGCTCGGCCCCTGTTCGTGTCCTCGGTCATCGACCAGTTGGCCAATCAGTTGGCGGCGAAACTCGGACAGAACCTCGTCGACGGGTCCAGCCTGCTCAGCGCCGACGACATCGCGGACATGCGCGACGAGATGCGCGAGGATCAGGACGTCATGGCCGCTGTCGACGAACTGTGGCCGGATCTGTCTCCCCAGCAGGTTCTCCGCGACCTCTTCGCATCGCCCGAGAAGATCGCCTCGGCGGCGCCGGCACTCGATGAGTTGGAGCGTGAGTCTCTCGTTCGTCGGGGCCACGGCTTCTCGTCGGCCGACGCTCCCCTGCTCGACGAACTCGCCGAGCTGCTCGGCGTCGACGACGCAGCCGAACGTGAACAGGCACAACGTCAGTGGCGCGGTCAGATCGCCGATGCCCAGGGCGCGTTGGACATCCTGACCGGTTCGGCACCTCAGGACCTCGAGGACGAACTCGATCCGGAGATTCTGATGGCCTACGACCTCATCGATGCCGATCAGCTTGCGCGACGGCAGAATTCGGGTCAGCGATTGACCACGGCCGAACGGGCCGCCGGTGACCGAACGTGGACCTACGGGCACGTGATCGTCGACGAGGCGCAGGAACTCTCTGCGATGGCGTGGCGAATGGTGATGCGGCGCATACCGAATCGGTGGATGACACTGGTGGGCGATACGGCGCAGACCGGCGATCCCGCCGGAACCTCGTCGTGGGGTTCGGTTCTCGAACCGTATGTGGCCAAGCGCTGGAAGCGAACCGAACTGACGGTGAACTACCGAACACCGTCCGAGATCATGGCCGTGGCACACGATGTGTTGGCTGCCATCGATCCCGAGCAGTCCGAGCCGCGATCCATCCGCAGCACCGGAGCCAGGCCGTGGGCCCAACGAGTGGCAGCGGCCGATCTGGTCACTGCGGTGGAGAAGCGTGTGGCCGATCACCCGCGCCCTGGCCTGAGCGCCGTGCTGGTTCCCGCAGGCCACGTCGACCGATTCCGCCATCTGGCATCGGAACTGGTCACCGTATCGACGGTCAAGGATGCCAAGGGACTCGAGTTCGACTCGGTGCTGATCGTCGAACCAGGTGCCATCGTGGCCGAGTCGATCAAGGGCATGAACGATCTGTACGTGGCGCTCACCCGAGCGACGCAACGACTCGGCGTGGTGCACGTGGACGCACTGCCGGGTGAACTCTCGGCGCTGCAACCGTTCGAGCCGGAAGCCTAGAGCACCGTACACACCGACGGCCCGCTCCCCTTCGAGGAGCGGGCCGTTGGTGTGTACGGGGTGAGATCAGCGGACGGTGTGCACGATCAGAACATCGCACGTGGACTTGCGAGCGGCGTCCGACGGGACCGATCCCAACAGGCGGCCCGTCAACGAGTTCAGGCCGCGGTTGCCGACGACGAGCAGGTCGCCCTTCACCTCGTCCACGAGTGCCAGCAGCGACTCGACGGGAGCACCGACGATCGCCTTCTCCTCGATGTTCTTCGCACCGGCCTTGGTGGCGTGCTCGCGCGCCGTGCGCAGAATCTCACGCGTCGGTGCCGATCCGGTGATCTGGTAGGCGTCCTCGCGCAATGCGTCGGCGGCAGCGGACGTGTCCTTCGGATCGGCCGGGTAGTACGCGCAGGCGATCACCAGGGTGGCATCGGCGTCTCCCGCCAGAGCCGCGGCCTTCTCCACTGCCCGCAGTGACGATTCGGAGCCATCGGTCCCGACGACGACGGTGCGGTAGGCGCTCATTCATTCCTCCATTTGTCGGTCACACACAGATGTGACACTTCTGGTCGAACTCGATTGGTGCAAGTCACAGGACCGAAAGACGTGGTCCGGGGACTGATTCGCTGACATTAGCCGGAACCGGCCGATCGGCACGTGAACTTGGGGAACAACACGATCCGCGCCACTCACATACATTGGTTTCCATGCCGATTCCCCGCCCGCCACTGTCGAGACGGGCCATGACTGTCGGTGCCGCCGTGATTGCGGTTCTGGCGGTAGCCGCCCTCGCATTCGTCTTCCTCCCCCAGGATTCGAGCGCCGACACATCCACTCGTGATGCGCGCATCACGCTACCGGACAACCCCGGGTCGACGGGCACCGTCGACATCGACGCTCGTCTCTACGCCCCCGCCGTCACCCCCGCGCCGACGGTGCTGCTCGCCCACGGCTTCGGCGGCAGCAAGGACTCGGTCGACGGTGAGGCACGTGACCTCGCGACGCGCGGGTACACCGTGCTCGCCTACAGCGCACGCGGGTTCGGCGACAGCACGGGTTCGATCTCGCTCAACGACCCCGATCGCGAGGTCGCCGACGCACGCGGACTCATCGACTGGCTCGCCGAACAACCGGAGGTGGAACTCGACGCTCCCGGCGACCCGCACGTCGGAGTCGCCGGCGGATCCTACGGCGGCGCACTGGCACTGAGCGCAGGCGGGACCGACCCCAGGATCGATTCGATAGCCGCAGCGATCACCTGGAACGACCTGGGTCAGGCACTGTTCCCCAACTACGGCGTCACCTCCGCCGAAGACCGAGAAGCCCTCGGCGACACCGTCACTCCCGCAGCTGCCGAGTACGGCGGACCCGGTGTCCTCAAGCGCGGCTGGGCCGGAGTGTTCTTCGGAGTGGGCGCAGCGAGTGCACCGCCCGGCGGAAACGGCGACGAAGGCACCGATCCAAGCACCGCCGAGAGCACCTCGGCCTGCGGACGATTCGCACCCGAATTCTGCGACGCCTACACCCAATCCGCGGTGACCGGAATCCCCAGCCAGCAACTCCTCGATCTGCTGACTGCCCACTCGCCGGTCGCGGTGGCGTCGAACATCACCGTACCGACTCTGCTGGTTCAGGGCACCCAGGACACTCTGTTCGGTCTGGATCAGGCCGACGCAACGGCGCGTCAGATCGCCGCGGCCGGTGGGAACGTCACCGTGCGATGGTTCGACGGCGGCCACGACGCAGGCGGAACGGACGGCACGAGCGATCGAGCCATCGCCGACTTCTTCGACACGACGTTGCGTGACACCGACGCCGCGACCGGCACCGGCACCGGCACCGAGCCGTTCGTCTACTCCACTCAGCGGGCAGCCGACGAGCGCGGCGGCGACCGTGACCGCCGAATGACGGCTCCCGCCTACCCGGGACTGACCTCCGCAGCCGATCCCACGGAGACCGAATCGGTGACGTTCGCTCCGACCGCAGAGAACCAGTCGATCGTTCGTCCGCCCGGAGCGTCGCCGTCGGCGATCTCGTCGATACCTGGTTTGGGCTCGGTGCTCTCGACTCTCGGATCGACCGGGGCCGGAGCCGCCCTGACCGCGGACCTGCCGGGCCAGTCGGCCACGTTCACCAGCGATCCCGTCGATTCGTCGGTGACGATCACCGGTGCACCGAGGGTGAACCTGCGCGTGGCGTCGCTGGCCTCACCCGGTCAAGCCGTTCTGTTCGCGAAGCTCTACGACGTAGCACCGAACGGCACGAGAACTCTTCCGGGCGGGGCGGTCTCGGCAATTCGCCTACCCGATACCGAGGGCATCGATCCCGTCGACGTCACCGTTGCGCTTCCCGGCATCAGCTACACCGTGCAGCAGGGTCATCGGCTCGAACTGAGCATCTCCACCACCGATCAGGCCTATGCCGTTCCTCTCGAACCGGCACAGTTCAGCGTGGCCATGACCGACAACACCATCGCGTTGCCCACCGTCCCCGCTGAGGCGAGCGCCAACAGCACCGTTCCGTTGGCACCGCTGATCGGCATCGGTGTCGTCCTGCTCGTGGTCGCCGGCGCGATCGTCGCCGGAGTCGTGCGGACCAAACGTCGCGCAGTAGCCGAAGTGGACGAGGACCTGATCGACACTCCCCTGGTGATCACCGATCTGGCCAAGACCTACTCCAATGGCTTCCGCGCCGTCGACGGCGTCAGCTTCGAGGTGAAGCAGGGCCAGGTTCTGGGTCTCCTCGGGCCCAACGGTGCAGGAAAGACCACAACCCTGCGCATGTTGATGGGCCTGATCACACCCACCGGTGGCGACATTCGAGTCTTCGGCCACAAGGTGACGCCCGGAGCCCCGGTGCTGTCCAGGTTGGGCTCGTTCGTCGAGGGATCCGGATTCCTACCGCACCTGACCGGAACGCAGAATCTGCGGCTGTACTGGGAAGCGACGGGTCGCCCGATCGAGGACGCTCACCTCGAGGAAGCCCTCGAGATCGCCGACCTCGGCACCGCGATCGAACGCAAGGTCAAGTCGTACAGCCAAGGCATGCGGCAGCGGCTGGCGATCGCCCAGGCCATGCTGGGGCTGCCGGATCTGATGGTCCTCGACGAACCGACCAACGGACTCGACCCACCCCAGATCAGGACGATGCGCGATGTGCTGATCAACTACGCGAAGACCGGTCGAACCGTGTTGGTGTCGAGCCATCTGCTCGCCGAAGTGGAGCAGACCTGTACCCACGTGGTCGTCATGAATCGCGGATCGGTGATCAGTTCCGGCACGGTGCGCGAACTGACCGCCGCCGGCGGACAGACCGAGATCAGGGTCGACGACGCCTCCCGCGCGCAGTCGGTGCTGGGTGCCTCCGGCCACGACGGTGCAGTGATCGTCGACGACGGCACGGTGACCGTCGACCTGACCGACGCCGATGCCGCCGTCGTGATCAGAGAGCTTGTCACCGCAGGGGTCTCGGTGCGCGGATTCTCGCAGTCGACGCGCCTCGAAGACGTGTTCCTCGACCTCGTCCACCGGGACAACCCAGGGTCCGACACCAGCAAGGATCGATCATGAGCACCACACACGCAGACGGGCGCGCTGCCGGATACACCGGCGGCAGCACCTTGCCGTTCCGTACCGAGTTGCGCAGGCAACTGGGACGTCGCCGCACTCAGCTGGCCATCGGCTTCCTGGCCCTGCTCCCGGTGATCCTGGCCATCGCCTTCACCGTCGGCAGCTCGAGTGCGGACTCCGATGCCGATGGGCTCATCGAGCTCGGCACACGCGGAGGCATGAACTTCACGGTCTTCGCTCTGTTCATGTCCGTGGGATTTCTGCTGATCGTGGTGGTGGCCCTGTTCTTCGGCGACTCGGTGGCAAGCGAAGCCTCGTGGTCGAGTCTGCGATACTTGCTGGCCATTCCCGTGCCCCGGAGTCGCCTGCTGACGCAGAAAGCACTGGTGTCTGCGACGCTGTCCAGTGCTGCGATCCTGGTGCTCGTCGGGGTGTCCCTGTTGATCGGCACAGTGATGTACGGGGCGGAGTCGCTCATCACGCCGCTGGGTGAGGGACTGCCCTACGGCACCTCGCTGCTACGGCTGCTGATCGCGGTCGCGTACATCGGCATCAACCTGCTGTGGGTCGCCGGCCTGGCGATGCTGCTGTCGGTGCTCACCGACGCCCCTCTCGGGGCCGTCGGCGGCGCGGTGATGACGTCGATTCTGATGCAGATTCTGGATCAGATCACGGCGCTGGGATCGCTGCGCAACTACCTGCCCGGGCACTACGCCAATTCGTGGATCGACGCATTCGGCACGAGCATCGACTGGAACGACATGGTGGTCGGCTCGTTCTCGGCCATCACGTACGCGGCACTGTTCGGGCTGATCGCGTGGCGACGTTTCGGCACCAAGGACATCACCAGCTGAGGCGGGTTACTTCCTCTTGATCGCAGGCCCGAAGACGCCCTCGGGAATGACGCCCTGGCCGACGATCGACTCGCGCCACGGTGTCGCGAGCGAGACCAGCCGAGCGGCACCGTCCTCTCCGAGGGCTGCCCACGGCGAGACGGCGAGGTCGTTGGTGATGTCCTCGACCAATGAGCGGAGATCTTTGCCGTCCTGAGTCAGCGCACCGTCCGACGAGAGCAGCTCTCGGTCGGCCAGAGACGCGACCGCTGCGTCCCACTGCTCCGTCGACCATCCACGACGCTTGCGCGCGAATTCCTTCTCGAAGCCGTAGCCGGTGGCAGTGTGGGTGATCAACGCTTCCAAGCCGCTCAGGCCCGCCGTCTGCAGCGCCGCGATGTGACCGTCGCCGCGGTATTCGCGAATCAGGGTCAGGGCGTGCCACAGCACGAGATGCGGAGCTGTCGGCCAGTCGAGCTCGGCATACGCGGCGTACAGGGGACGACCGTCGTCACCGGGAATTCCACGCGCCGCGATCGATGCCAGATCGGCAGCCTCGGCCATGTCCGCAGACGTCAGAACCTCGGGGCCGAGCAGTCGGCCGAAAGCGGCATCGAGAGTGTCATAGCGGATGGCCATGATCTCGTCGGGTGACGCGATGTCCCAGGCGGCCGGGATGAGCGGTGCCACCAATTCTCGGTTGAAGTTGTAGAACGTGGCGGTCACGACACCTGCGCCGACGCGCCCCAGAGGCGCTGCTCGGCCCGCGAAATAGCAGGCCCGGGGCGGCAACCCGGCGGCGACGAGCGCGTCCTGCGTCTCCGGAAGGAAATAGGTCATCGAGTGAATCAGTTCGAGCGCGCGAGAGGTGCGGCCGGCGGTGGTTGCGTCCATCACTGAACCGTATCGCGTCTCCGGCCTGCCCTATTTGAGCCCGGCCGCGTCCATCCCGCGCAGTTCCTTCTTCAGATCCTGGATCTCGTCGCGTAGTCGGCCGGCGAGCTCGAACTTGAGCTCGCGTGCCGCGTTCATCATCTGATCGGTCATGTTCTTGATCAGATCGGCCAGCTCGGCTCGCGGCATCGACGACACGTCCTGGCCCTCGTACACACCGGTGCTGACCGACCTGCCCGCCTCGCCCTGCGCTCGCCGTCCACGGCTGGCGTTACGACCGGACCCCCCGACTTCGACGACGGAATCGGTGTCCTCGGCCTCCTGGTACACCTGGTCGAGGATGTCGGCGATCCTCTTGCGCAGCGGCTGCGGATCGACGCCTCGCTCCTTGTTGTACGCGATCTGCTTCTCGCGCCGACGCTCGGTTTCCTCGATCGCGTAGGTCATCGAATCGGTCATCTTGTCGGCGTACATGTGCACCTCACCGGAGACGTTTCGCGCGGCACGGCCGATGGTCTGGATGAGGCTGGTACCGCTGCGGAGGAAGCCTTCCTTGTCGGCGTCGAGAATCGCCACCAACGAGACCTCCGGCAGGTCGAGACCCTCACGGAGCAGGTTGATGCCCACCAGCACGTCGTACTCGCCCAGCCGGAGTTGCCGGAGCAGTTCGACGCGGCGCAGGGTGTCGATGTCCGAGTGCAGGTAGCGGACACGGATGCCCAGTTCGAGCAGGTAGTCGGTCAGATCCTCCGACATCTTCTTGGTCAGCGTGGTCACGAGCACACGCTCGTCCTTCTCCGCGCGTTCTCGGATCTGATGGACCAGGTCGTCGATCTGGCCCTTGGTCGGCTTGATGACGACCTTGGGGTCGACGAGCCCGGTCGGACGGATCACCTGCTCGACGAACTCTCCCCCGGTCTGGCCCAGCTCGTACTTGCCCGGAGTAGCCGAGAGGTAGACCGTCTGACCGATCCGTTGGGTGAACTCCTCCCACGTCAACGGCCGGTTGTCCGTCGCGGACGGCAAGCGGAACCCGAAGTCGACGAGGTTGCGCTTGCGCGACATGTCGCCCTCGTACATGGCTCCGATCTGAGGCACCGTCACGTGAGACTCGTCGATGACGAGCAGAAAGTCCTCGGGAAAGTAATCGATCAACGTAGCGGGCGCAGTGCCTGCACCACGGCCGTCGATGTGCCGCGAGTAGTTCTCGATACCCGAGCAGAACCCGACCTGCTTGATCATCTCCAGGTCGTATTGCGTCCGCATCCGGAGCCGCTGAGCCTCGAGCAGCTTCCCTTTGCCCTCCAGCTCGGCGAGCCGACCTTCGAGTTCGGCTTCGATGTCCTTGACGGCTCGTTCCATCCGCTCAGGACCGGCAACGTAGTGCGTGGCCGGGAAGATGCGCACCGAATCGACCTGCCGAACGATGTCGCCGGTGAGCGGATGGAGGTAGTACAGCGCTTCGATCTCATCGCCGAAGAACTCGATGCGAATCGCCAGTTCTTCGTAGGACGGAATGATCTCGACGGTGTCACCGCGAACCCGGAACGATCCGCGGGTGAAGGCCATGTCGTTGCGGGTGTACTGCACGTCCACCAGCAGCCGGAGCAGCGCGTCACGCTGCACTTCGACGTTGACCTCCAGCTCGATCGACCGATCGACGTACGACTGCGGGGTACCGAGACCGTAGATGCACGACACCGACGCCACCACGACCACGTCGCGGCGCGAGAGCAGGGATGCCGTCGCCGAGTGCCGCAGCCGCTCGACATCGTCGTTGATCGACGAGTCCTTCTCGATGTAGGTATCGGTCTGCGCGATGTACGCCTCGGGCTGGTAGTAGTCGTAGTACGAGACGAAGTACTCGACTGCGTTGTTGGGCAACATGTCTCGCAGCTCGTTCGCCAACTGCGCCGCCAACGTCTTGTTCGGTGCCATCACCAGGGTTGGGCGCTGCAGCTTCTCGATGAGCCAGGCGGTGGTGGCCGATTTGCCGGTACCGGTGGCACCGAGCAACACGATGTCCTTCTCGTCCGCCTTGATCCGGCGTTCGAGCTCGGCGATGGCGGTCGGCTGATCGCCTGCCGGTGTGTGTTCGCTGACGACCTCGAACGCCGGTCCGGTGCGCTCGATTGCGCCCACCGGACGGTGTTCGGAGTGCGCGACAACGGGATGTTCGGATGCAAACGCCATTTCACAAGCGTAGACGCGACCACCGACAAGTTCCGTCGGACAGACCCAGGACGCCGGTTCCCGGTAGCTTCTACAGGCATGGTCGCTCACACGTCAGCCGGTGCGCACACCGTCGTTCATGCCCCCAAGCACGAGACGTTCGACCTCGTCGCCAAGACGAACGTGGATCCCAAGGGGTTCGTCCGTGTCGTCGACGAATACCGCGTCGAGCCATGGGGGCTGTACATGGCCCGCCCATCTGACCATGCCCATTTCGACTACCTGGAGTCCTGGTTGTTGCCCGCCCTCGGGCTCCGGGCCTCGGTGTTCCACTACCTGCCCGCGCACGCCCGCGATCAGGACTACTACGTCGACATCGGCGAGTACACCGCCGGCACCACCCGATGGACATCCGTCGACCACTATCTCGACCTCAGTGTCCGCACCGGCCGCGACTACGACCTCTTGGACGTCGACGAGTTGTTCGACGCTCGGGTGGCGCAACACCTCGACACCCCCACGGCCGAGCTCGCGCTGGCCAGATCCATCACGGCCATCGAAGGACTGACGCGGCACGACTACGACCTGAATGCGTGGCTCGCGTCCGTCGGCATGCCGACCGAGTGGAACGGCAAACCATCCTGATCGAGCCCGACCCGATTCACCCCGACCCGATTCACGCGGTCCAGTTCGTTTCCTCCGCCCACTGCCATGCCCGACGGTATGCCACATCGAACCACGGGGCCTTGGCGTTCTCGTAGGCCTCGATCGCCGATTGGAAGTCGGTGATTCCGGCAGCGGCCTCGGACGCCCGTCGCTTGATTCCGGAATATTCGGTGGTGATGCTGTCGTCGGCCCGCAGCCAGTCACGAAACAGCAGGGCGAACGTCTGATTCGGCCAGCCGTCCACCCGGATGTGTACGTTCGCAGGCCGGCCGGGGTCCGCGCTGCCGTGAAACCGCTTGGACCACACGGCCGGATCGGCTTCGCCGCCGATCCCGTATGCAGGCTTCGGATGGTCGAAGTTGCTGGCCTCTCGCCGAGGGAACCCTGCCACGCGCAGCTGTTCGGCGACGGAATCGGCGTCGTCGAGCCCCCGGACGGTGATCTGGATGTCGATGACATCCTTGGCGTCGAGGCCGGGCACTGCGGTGGAGCCGATGTGGTCGATTCGGACCGCTTTGTCGGCGCAGGCAAGGGCCAGGCGCGAGATGATGCGTCGGGCCTGGGATTCCCACGTGGGGTCGGCCGTCACCTGTTCCGGATGAACACGTGCGATGACACCCTCCCTGATGTTGCGCTCGAAGGGAATCAGACGGTCGTTCCACAGGATTCGGACGTCGTCGTCGACGCTGCCCGGTGCGCCGGTGTTGTCGATCCACACGTCTGCCGCGGCTCGGCGCGCATCATCGGTTGCCTGCGCTGCGATCCGCGCGCGAGCATCGGCCTCGGGCATGCCGCGCTGTCCCGTCAGACGACGCACCCGTTCCTCGGCGTCGACCCACACGATGACCACCAGGTGGAAGAACGGGCCCATCGATCCCTCGACGAGGAGCGGAATGTCCTGCACCACTACGGCATCCGGCGCTGCTCCGTCGATGATCTCGGCGGTACGCGCACCGACCAACGGATGAACGATGGCGTTGAGCTTCTTGCGGGATTCCTCGTCGCCGAATGCCTTGGCCGCCAATGCGGGACGGTCGAGCGAGCCATCGGGTGCGAGAATGTCGGCTCCGAAGGTATCCGTCAGTCGTTGCAGCCCAGGTGTTCCCGGCTCCACGACTTCACGGGCCAGTACATCGGAGTCGACGAGCACTCCCCCGAGTTCGGTCAGCACCTTCGCAACGGTCGATTTTCCGGCACCTATTCCACCGGTCAGTCCCAGTCTCAGCATGCCCCCAGTCTGACACTCGAACACGCCGAAGCACACCAGCCTCAAATGCACCGGTTTCGGAGTTCGGTCGGTTATCTTCGACGAGCGCGACCTCGATGTGCCGACCCACAGCTATTGAAAAGGACACCCATGCGAAGCAATCAGATCCAACCGGGTCGGCACCGCCTTGGCATGGATGCAGGCGTACATTGCATTCTCATCCCGGAAGTAGCCTCGGCGTTGGCCGACCATCGGCGTAACTGGTTCACCAACCTCCTGACCCCCGCCCGCCACAGCTTCGCCACCATGCGCAAGCGGACGGCGAGCGTCGGCCAGTGGAGTCCAGCCACCGCCGCGTAGTTCGCACTCCCCCTCCACCATGGGCCCGGTTCATCCGAATCGGGTCCATTGTCGTTTCCGCAGGGTTTCTGCTCACCTGATTCGAACGACAAAGCCCCGGTTCTCATGGAGAGAACCGGGGCTCGGTGTCACACCCTCACGGGTGGACCACTTCTATCAGGCGTTGCCCGACAGCTTCTCGCGAAGTGCAGCGAGCTGCGCATCGCTGGCCAGCGAACCACCGGTCGAGGCCGGAGCCGACGCTGCGGGAGCGTCGCCTTCTGCATCGGCGGGGGCCTGACCCGACTCGGAGGAGTAGTTGGTGTTGGCGGCTTCGGCAGCTTCGTCCTTGGCCGTCTTCTCCATCTGAGCGGTGTGCATCTTGTGGCGACGCTCTGCCTCGGCGTAACGGCCTTCCCACTCTTCACGCTGCTTCTCGTAACCTTCGAGCCATTCGTTGGTCTCGGAGTCGAAGCCCTCGGGGAAGATGTAGTTGCCACCCTCGTCGTACGAGTCGGCCATGCCGTACTTGGACGGATCGAACTCTTCTGCGTAGTCCTCGTTGGCCTGCTTGAGGCTCAACGAAATCCGGCGACGCTCGAGATCGATGTCGATGACCTTGACGAGTGCGTCGTCGCCGACACCCACGACCTGGTCCGGAACCTCCACGTGGCGCTCGGCCAGCTCGGAGATGTGCACGAGGCCCTCGATGCCCTCTTCGACGCGCACGAATGCACCGAAGGGAACCAGCTTGGTGACCTTGCCGGGCACGATCTGGCCGATCGCGTGGGTGCGAGCGAACTGGCGCCACGGATCTTCCTGAGTTGCCTTGAGCGACAGGGAAACACGCTCGCGGTCCAGGTCGACGTCGAGAACCTCGACGGTGACCTCGGTGCCGACCTCGACAACCTCGGACGGGTGATCGATGTGCTTCCAGGACAGCTCGGAGACGTGCACGAGTCCGTCGACGCCACCCAGGTCCACGAAGGCACCGAAGTTGACGATGGAGGACACGACGCCCTTGCGGACCTGGCCCTTCTGGAGCTGGTGCAGGAACTCGCTGCGGACCTCGGACTGGGTCTGCTCGAGCCATGCGCGACGCGACAGGACCACGTTGTTGCGGTTCTTGTCGAGCTCGATGATCTTGGCCTCGATCTCCTTGCCGACGTACGGCTGGAGATCGCGGACGCGACGCATCTCGACGAGCGAGGCGGGGAGGAAGCCACGAAGACCGATATCGAGGATGAGTCCACCCTTGACGACCTCGATGACGGTGCCCTTGACGGCCTCGTCCTTCTCCTTGAGCTCCTCGATCGTGCCCCAAGCGCGCTCGTACTGAGCTCGCTTCTTGGACAGGATCAGACGGCCTTCCTTGTCCTCCTTGGTGAGGACGAGTGCTTCGATCTCATCTCCCACGGAGACGACCTCGTTGGGGTCGACGTCGTGCTTGATGGAGAGCTCGCGGGAAGGAATGACGCCTTCGGTCTTGTAACCGATGTCGAGTAGAACCTCGTCACGATCGACCTTGACGATGGTGCCCTCGACGATGTCACCATCGTTGAAGTACTTGATCGTGGCGTCGATGGCGGCGAGAAAATCCTCTGCGGAGCCGATATCGTTGACGGCTACCTGCGGTGAGGTTGTGGTTGAGGGCATGTGTTGAGTTGCTCCGGACGGGTTGGGTATCGGTTGATGGATGTTCGGTCGGACTTGGTGAAACGTGTGCAGCACGAGCATCTTCGGCGTATCCGTCACCGGATCCGTGTGCGCCGACGTCGAGCGAACCCGACCTGGGCGCAGCATGAACACACTCGCGTTGAACAGGGTACGCGATGCCGCAGTACCAGCACAAACCCGGTTAGAGTCGGCGTGTGACCGATCTTTCCACACCGTCGTCCACTCCCGGCCGCGGCCGAATCGATTCGGTCGCGAGCGACCGCGCGAGTCGTCTCTGGTGGGATTCCGACGCCGAGAGCTACCACCGTACGCACGGCGCGTTTCTGGGAGTATCGACCGAATCCGGGGAGTTCGTCTGGTGCCCGGAGGGTCTGCACGAGGGCGACGTGCATCTGCTGGGCGATGTCGCGGACAAGGACGTCCTCGAGGTGGGCTGCGGTAGCGCACCGTGCGCCCGCTGGCTCGGGACTCAGGGTGCGCGCGCGATCGGTCTCGACATCTCGATGGGCATGTTGCAGCGCGGCGTCGATGCCATGACCGCAGGCGGGTCGACGGTTCCGCTGGTGCAGGCCAGTGCCGAGTCCTTGCCGTTCGCCGACGAACGGTTCGACATCGTCTGCTCGGCCTTCGGTGCCGTGCCGTTCGTCGCGGACTCCGCCAATGTGATGAAGGAAGTGGCGCGGGTCCTGCGGCCGGGCGGGATCTGGGTGTTCGCGGTCAACCACCCGATGCGCTGGGTGTTCCCCGACGATCCCGGGGTGGGCGGTCTGACCGCGACGATTCCGTACTTCGATCGAACCCCGTACGTCGAGTACGACGCCGACGGGACCCCCAATTACGTGGAGCACCACCGCACGATCGGTGATCGCGTGCGCGAGCTGGTCGACGCAGGTCTCGAAGTGCGCGACATCGTCGAGCCGGACTGGCCGGAGTGGCTCGACCGCGAGTGGGGTCAGTGGAGCCCACTGCGCGGGCAACTCTTTCCCGGCACCGCGATCTTCAGTAGCCGCAAACCGCTCTGACCGACAACGCTGCGATCAGCGCCGGTGCACCCGGGCTTCGACGGCCTCGGTGAATGCACTGGTCGACGCCTGCCCGCCGAGGTCGGCTGTCGCGACCCCGGATTCGACCGTGGCATCGACGGCGTGTCGGATCCTGCCTGCGGCCGCGGCCAACCGTTCGTCCCGATGCCGCGGGGCGAGCCACTCGAGCAGCATCGCAGCCGACAGGAATAGCGCCGTCGGATTGGCACGGTTCTTGCCTGCGATGTCCGGGGCCGATCCGTGCGAGGCCTGCGCCATCGCCTGCGTTTCCGAGGAGTTGATCGACGGCGCGGTGCCCAGCGACCCGGACAGCTCGCCCGTCAGATCCGACAGAATGTCGCCGAACATGTTCTCGGCCACGATGACGTCGTAATCCTCGCCCCGTCGAACCAGGTGCGCCGCAAGCGCGTCGACGTGTTCCTCGGTCACGTCGACGTGCGGAAACTGCTCTCCCACTGCGCGGCACGCATCGCGGAACAGCCCCGTCGTCATCGAGAGCACATTGGTCTTGTGCACGATCGTCAGCTTCCTGCTGCGGCGCTCGGCCAACGAGAATGCCTCACGTGCAATGCGTTCGCAGGCCGCGCGCGTGAACACTCCGACCGCCAGTGCCACATCGGGAGTGGGCATGAACTCCCCGCTGCCGACGAACATGTTGCGATCGGCGTAGAACCCCTCGGTGTTCTCCCGCACGACCACCAGATCCATCCGCGGGGACACCGCCCGTACGCCGGGCAGCGTTCTAGCCGGCCGGATGTTGGCGAACAGATCGAAATTCTTGCGAATCCGTCCGCCCGGAGTCAGCTGTGACCGGAACGGGTCCGGATAGGACGCGCTGTCGTGCGGTCCGAGAATCCAGCTTTCGAGCTCGCCCAACTTCGAGAGCGTGGAATCGGGCATGGGCGTCCCGTGCTCGTCGATGGCACCTAGGCCCAGCGGCAGGTGCACCCAATCGACTGCCGGTCCACCGATGGCTGCCAGGGCCGCGTCGACCACCCGGATCGTTGCGGGCACGATCTCGTGGCCTATCCCGTCGCCGGGCATGGCCCCGATCCGTAGCGCCGTTGCATTCCGGCCGTCCGTCTGCGACATCATGGCCTCCATGGTGCAGTCCGCAGAACTTCTCCTCGACGCCGGCCTCGACGCCGCGGTTCGCCGCGAGTGGGCGGCACTGTCCGAAGCCGGCCTCCCGAGCCAGGACCGCCACCGCGGTGAGTCGAACCGCCCGCACGTCACCGTCGCGGTGGCGTCGTCGATGCCGGCCGCGGTGGACGACGGCGATGCGGTCCGCTTCGATCCGTTCGATGTGCGTCTCGGTGGGCTCGTCGTGTTCGGTGGTCGAACGATCACGCTGGCTCGACTGGTCGTTCCGTCGAGCGAGTTGCTCGATCTGCACGCCCGGCTGTACGAGGCCGTGGGCGAACGATCGCTCGATCACCTCGAACCCGGCCGTTGGACACCTCACGTGACGGTCGCCCGACGGTTGACCCCCGAGGAGGCAGGAGCAGCGGTGCGCATGCTCTCTGTGAACGTCGACGATCTGGTCGGATCCGCAGTTGCGCTGCGCAGATGGGACGGCGAGGGCAAACGTGAATGGCGAATCGGATGATCGGCGAACGTCAGAACCGATAGTCACCGAACTGAGTCACCTCCGCGTGGGTATCGGGAGCGAAGCCTGCGAGCACGAAGGCGTCGAGGGCAAGGAAAAGCAGCACAAGCACCAATACAATTGTCATGCCGTTAGCTTCCAACCTGCAGAGACAGTGCACGAGTGGCAGTAACGCCACATATCGACGACTTTCTGCCATACTTCTACGCATGCTGAAACGAGTGGTCGTCGCGCTGATGCCGTTGACCGAACCTTTCGAGCTGGGCGTCGCCTGCGAGGTGTTCGGATTCGATCGCTCGGACGAGGGCCTTCCCACCTACGACTTCTCCCTGATCGCGGGTGTACCCCAACCGATCCGCACCCGCGTCGGCTACACCATCGACGTGCCACACGATCTCGACAGTCTCGACAGCGCCGACCTGATCATCATCCCGGCCGGGGGCACCGAGGCGGCAGTCGACGGCAGCTTCGTCTGCGGCACCGAATACGACGCATCCATCGAACCTCTGCTGGCCAAACTGCGCGCGGCGGTGGAACGAGGCGCGATGGTCGCGAGCCTCTGCAACGGCGCCTTCGTACTCGGCAAGGCGGGACTCCTCGACGGCCGACCCTGCACGACGCATTGGCGGCACTCTGCCTCTCTGGCCGCGAAATACCCCCTGGCACAGGTGGATCCGAATGTCCTCTACGTGGATGCAGGCAACGTACTCACCAGCGCCGGCACGGCAGCCGGCATCGACCTGTGCCTGCACATCGTGCGCAAGTACCAGGGCAGTGTCGTGGCGAACGGCATCGCCCGCAGGATGGTCGTTCCTCCGCATCGTGACGGCGGCCAGGCTCAATTCGTCACCAGTCCCCTGCCCGCCACTCGCACCGAGACACTGGCTCCGCTGCTGGACTGGATGACCGAGAATCTCGACTCCGAGCTCACCATCGGTCGATTGGCGGCGCGGGTGAACATGTCTGCGCGAACCTTCGCCCGCAAGTTCGCGGCCGAGACCGGAACGACTCCCGCACGCTGGCTCAACGACCAACGAGTACTGGCTGCGCAGCAGCTGTTGGAGAACTCCGACCTGCCGATGGATTCGATTGCCGAGGTGGTCGGCTTCGGAAACGCCGCGGCCCTGCGTCAGCATTTCGTGCGATTGCGATGCACCACGCCCAATTCGTATCGCCGCACGTTCCGTGCCGCACCCCAGCCCGCCTGAGCAGGGGGCCGTACACAGCCGGGATGATTCCGGCGAGTACCTGCGTTGAGACACACCAGAAGCGCAATCAATCGAAAGGGACCGCGTGGCCACTCAGACTTTGACCCAGCAGAATTTCGACGAGATCGTGACGAGCAACGACGTGGTGTTGGTCGATTTCTGGGCGTCCTGGTGCGGACCGTGCCGCCAGTTCGCTCCCACCTTCGAGCAATCGTCCGACGCACACCCCGACGTCGTGCACGCCAAGGTCGACACCGAGGCCGAGCAGGGCCTTGCTGCGGCAGCGCAGATCCAGTCGATCCCGACGATCATGGCGTTCCGCGAAGGAATTCTCGTCTACGCACAGCCCGGCGCACTGCCTGCACCGGCGCTCGAGGACCTCGTCGGTCAGATCAAGGCACTCGACATGGACGTCGTGCGCCAGCAGATCGCCGAGCAGGCTCCCGCGGCGGAGTAATCTCTGGTCGCTGCACATTAAGTGAAGGGCCGCTCACCGAATTCGGTGAGCGGCCCTTCGCCTGGCCATAGGTCGAATCAGTGTGCTGCGGCATCCCAGCTGCGCCCGGTGCCGACCGAGACTTCGAGGGGCACCGACAGTTCGATGGCCGAGGACATCTTGTCGCGTACCAGTGCCTCGACTTCCTCGCGCTCGGATTCGACGACCTCGAGCACCAATTCGTCGTGTACCTGCAACAGCATTCGTGACTTCAGCGTCGACTCCGCCAGCGACTTGTGTACGTCGATCATCGCAACCTTGATGATGTCTGCGGCAGTGCCCTGGATCGGGGCATTGAGTGCGGCCCGCTCGGCCACCTCGCGACGCTGACGATTGTCGCTGTTGAGATCGGGCAAGTAGCGGCGCCTGCCGTACAGCGTGGAGGTGTACCCCACCTTGCGCGCTTCCTCGACGGCGTTGCGCAGGTAGTCACGGACGCCTCCGAACCGCGCGAAGTACGCCTCCATCTGCTGCTTCGCCTCGTCGGTGGAGATCTTGAGCTGCGCGGCGAGACCGAAAGCGCTGAGCCCGTAGGCCAGTCCGTACGACATCGCCTTGACCCGGCGGCGCAGTTCGGGGGTGACCTCCTCGATCGGCACGCCGAATGCCCGGGCACCGACGAAGCTGTGCAGATCCTCGCCGGTGTTGAAGGCCTCGATCAGCCCTTCGTCGCCGGAGACGTGCGCCATGATGCGCATCTCGATCTGGCTGTAGTCGGCCGTGAGCAGGGTGTCGTACCCCGCCCCGACGACGAAGCCGTCCCGGATGTGGCGGCCCGCCTCGTTGCGAACCGGAATGTTCTGCAGGTTCGGCTCGGTGGAGGACAGCCGTCCCGTGGCCGCGACCGTCTGATTGAACGTCGTGTGAATGCGTCCGTCGTCGGCAACGGATTTCAGCAGGCCGTCGACCGTCACCTTCATCCGCGTCGCGTCCCGGTGATCGAGCAGAAACTTCAGGAACGGATGCTCGGTCTTCTCGAACAACCCTTGCAGCGCATCGGCATCGGTGGTGTACCCGGTCTTGGTCTTCTTCGTCTTGGGCATGTCGAGTTCCTCGAACAGCACCACCTGCAACTGCTTCGGTGACCCGAGGTTGATCTGCTTGTCGATCACGCCGTAGGCGGAGTTCGCGGCCTCGTCCACCTGCGCAGCGAATCCGGACTGCAGTGCGCGGAGGTGATCACCGTTCACGGCGATACCCGTTGCCTCGACATCGGCCAACACCGTCAGCAGCGGCAGCTCCATCTCGGAGAGCAGGGTGGTCGACTCGATGGCGGCCAGCTCGGCGTCCAGCGCATCGGCCAGGTCGATGACGGCCCGCGCCTTGAGAATCTCGCCCTCTGCGAACGCCGCATCGGCGGTGTCCTCGGCGTCGAGCAACGACATCTGACCTTCACCCGCATCCTCCACCCGGAGTTCGCGTTTGAGGTAGCGCAACGACAGGTCGTCGAGGTTGAAGGATCGCTGACCGGGCCGCACCAGGTACGCAGCAAGGGCGGTGTCGGTGGTCAACCCGCCGAGGGTCCAGCCGCGCCCACGAACCGCATGCAGAGCCCACTTGGCCTCGTGCAGCGCCTTGGGTTGCGCCGGATCGGCGAGCCAGGCGGCGAGTGCCTGCTCGTCGGATTCGTCGAGAGCGGTCGTCGTGACGAACGCCCCCTCACCGTCGGCCGCAGCGATCGCCACCGACGTCGCGTCGCTGTCGAACGGCCGACGCGGGCCGAGGATCGACAGCCCGCTGCGCCGGCCGTCGGCCGCGTGTTCTGCCAGCCACGCGGCCAGTTCGCCCGGCGCGACGATGCCGCCGCGGACGTCGAAACCCTCCTCAGCTTCGGGTTCGACCGACGCGAGAGTCTCGAACAACCGGTCCCGCAGAATGCGGAACTCCAGATCGTCGAACAAGGCATGGATCTTCTCGCGATCCCACGGAGCCAGTTCGAGCTGATCGGGGGTGTAGGGCAACGGCACATCGCGCACCATCTCGGTGAGCTCGCGGTTGAGCACCACACTCGACAGGTTGGCGCGCAGTGCATCTCCCACTTTGCCCTTGACCTTGTCCACGTTGTCGACGAGAGCGGTGAGGGAACCGTATTCGATGATCCACTTGGTCGCCGTCTTCTCGCCGACCCCGGGAATGCCGGGAAGGTTGTCGCTCGGGTCGCCGCGCAGAGCCGCGAAGTCCGGGTACTGCGACGGCGTCAATCCGTACTTGGTGGCGACCTCGTCGGGGGTGAACCGCGTCAGATCCGAGACACCCTTGCGCGGATACAGCACCGTGACGTTGTCGGTCACCAACTGGAGCGCATCGCGGTCGCCGGTGACCACCAGAACGCGGTAGCCGAGCGCCTCCGCCTGGGTCACCAGGGTGGCGATGATGTCGTCCGCCTCGAAGCCCGCCTCTGCCATCACCGGGATACCCATGGCCCCGAGTACGTCCTTGGTGATGTCGACCTGGCCGGCGAACTCGTCCGGCGTCTTGCTGCGGTTGGCCTTGTACTCGGGGAACCGCTCGGCGCGGAAGGTCTGCCGTGAGACGTCGAACGCCGCCGCGATGTGCGTCGGTTTCTCGTCCCGCAGCAGATTGATCAACATCGAGGTGAACCCGTACACGGCATTGGTGGACTGACCGCTGGTGGTCTTGAAGTTGTCCGCAGGTAACGCGAAGAAGGCACGGAACGCCATCGAGTGGCCGTCGATGAGCAGCAACGTGGGCCGCTCCCCGCCTGCTTTCGCATCGGTCTCGGCTGCGGGCGCTGCACTTTTCTCGGTTACTGGGCTCACGGTTGACCAGTCTAGGGAGCCGGTCCGACAACTCGTAGCCGGATGCACGCGGCAGCCGCGATCGCACTCACGGCGAGCGTCGCGCACCGCGAAACACAACCGATACTTTCCGGAAATCTCAGTCGCCGATTTTGCGTCGTTTCAGCGGATAGAGTCCGACAATTGCAGGAAACCCCCATTCCCGTGGCACAACGACAACCGTCCGGAGGACGTGCGTGGCTCCAAATGTTCGATGGACCAGAAAGGTGCAACCGCCGAGGTTGCGCGCAAGATCTGCCGTTCGGCTCTTCCAGCGAACACTCCTACTCGCCGTTCTGAGTTCCATTGCCGCGCTGCTGTTCAGTGCGCCGGCATTGGCCCAGGAACCTACCCCCACTCCCCCGGCAGCACCGGGGACCAGTGCCGAACAGGCACCGCCCGCAGACGCGGTCAGCGTCGCCGGATCTCTCAACAACGGTGGCGAACGACTCATCGGCGTCGACGTCGCTGCGCTCGACGCGTCCGGCTCCGAAGTCGCCCGCACCACCAGTGAAACCGGCGGCCGGTGGACCCTCGAATTGTCTCCCGGCACATACACATTCCAGGTCGTCGAGGAAACGCTCCCCGACGGGGTGAGCGTCCAGGGCGAGGTCCAGCGCGATGTGCAGGCCGGGCGCTCCAACACCGTCATCTTCTCGTTCGGTGAGGCCAGAACAGCCACCAGCGTCCCGGTCTGGGAGCAGTTCCTGCGAACCACGGTGGACGGCTTCCGGTTCGGACTCGTCATCGCGCTCGCTGCCGTCGGCCTGAGCCTGATCTTCGGAACCACCGGACTGACGAACTTTGCGCACGGTGAGTTGGTCACGCTCGGCGCGGTTGCGGCCTGGGTCTTCAACGTCACGATGGGTATCCAACTCATCCCGGCCACGATCCTCGCGATCATCGTCGGCGTCGCGATCGGCTGGCTCAACAACGCGGCCATCTGGAAACCGTTGCGAAAACGTCGAACCGGCCTCATTGCTCAGCTCGTGGTGTCCATCGGCCTCGCGATCGCGCTCCGCTACCTGATCCTCATCTTCTTCTCGGACCGAGCCGAGCCGTTCGCGGATTACCAGGCTCAGACTCAGAACGAGTGGGGCCCGTTCGCCATCACCAACGTCAACCTCGCGTGCATCATCATCAGCGTGGTGGTCCTCGTCGGTGTGGCACTCATGTTGCAGCGCACGCGCATCGGCAAGGCCATGCGCGCCGTCGCCGACAATCGCGACCTCGCCGCATCCTCGGGCATCAATGTCGAGCGTGTCGTGACGTTCGTCTGGTGCCTCGGCGGCGGTCTCGCCGCCCTCGGCGGTGTTCTGTTCGGTCTCTCCGAACTCGCCGGTCGCGTGCAGTGGGAGATGGGCTTCAAGCTCCTACTGCTGATGTTCGCCGGAATCACATTGGGGGGACTGGGAACCGCGTACGGGGCCTTCCTCGGCTGCGTCATCGTCGGTCTGCTCGTGCAGTGGTCGACGCTGATCATCAATCCCGATCTCAAGTACATCGGAGGACTGCTCGTCTTGATACTCATCCTCATCGTCAGGCCGCAGGGCATACTCGGCTCGCGGCAAAGGATCGGGTGACCTCATGGATATTCTCGGAGCACTCCAGGTTTCCCTCGCTCAACTCGTCGGGCCGTCCGCGATCTTCTACGCGCTGCTTGCCATCGGCCTGAACCTGCACTTCGGCTACGCCGGCCTGCTCAACTTCGGTCAGATCGGCTTCGCGCTGCTCGGCGGCTACGGCGTTGGCATCATGACCATCACCTACGAACAACCGCTGTGGTTGGGCATTCTGGTCGGCCTCGGTGCCGCCGGTCTGTTGGCTCTGGTGCTGGGCATTCCCACGCTACGACTGCGCGCCGACTACCTGGCCATCGTCACGATCGCCGCGTCGGAAATCCTTCGTCTCGTGTTCAGATCCACGGCCAGCGACTCGGTGACCGCATCGACCAACGGCCTGTTCGGATTTGCCGATCCGTTCACCTCGCTCAGCCCATTCGATTCGGGCAAGCAATACGACTTCGTCGGGGTGAAGTTCTACGGTGACGATCTGTGGGCCATGGTCGTCGGTTGGTCGCTGGTCCTCATTCTCTGCGGCGTCGTCTATCTCCTGACACACAGCCCGTGGGGTCGCGTCCTGAAAGCGGTGCGCGAAGACGAGGATGCGGCACGCTCGCTCGGTAAGAACGTCTTCGTGTACAAGATGCAGGCGCTCGTGCTCGGTGGTGTGATCGGCGGCATGGGCGGTGTCTTCAACGCCCTGCAGACCAAGTCGATCAACCCCGACTTCTACTCCACGGCGCAGACGTTCTTCGCCTTCGGAGCCCTGATTCTCGGCGGCGCGGCCACAGTGTTCGGTCCCGTCGTCGGAGCCATGCTGTTCTGGTTCCTGCTTTCGATCCCCGACGCCATTCTGCGTCAAGCCATCTCGGGGCCGGATCCGCTGCTCGACCTCACCGAGCAGCAGGTCGGTGCCACCCGTTTCGTCCTCCTGGGAATCCTGATCGCACTACTGATGGTGTTCAGACCCCAGGGCATTCTCGGCAACAAGCGAGAGGTTCAGCTCAATGCCTGACGCGAAGAACTCGCCGAACAAGAATCCCAGCACCCTCGAATCACGGGCGGCCATGGCCCTCGACGCCGATCAGCGTGCGGCGCTGTTCGCCGGAGTGGCAGGTGAACCCGGCTCGGCGAAACCCGATCCGACTCTCGTGGTGGATGGCATCTCGCGCACGTTCGGCGGTCTCAAGGCCGTCGACGTAGCGCATCTCGAGATACAACGCGGCTGTATCACCGGTCTGATCGGCCCGAACGGTGCAGGCAAGACGACGCTCTTCAATCTGCTCACCGGGTTCGATCGACCCGACACCGGCACCTGGTCGATGGACGGTCAGGAACTGGGCAAGATGCATCCGCACCAGGTGGCCCGCAAGGGCGTCGTCAGAACGTTCCAGCTCACCAAGGCACTGTCGAAACTGACGGTTCTCGACAACGTTCGACTCGGTGCCACCGGGCAACGCGGCGAACGCATTCTGAACACCTTCCTCCCGTGGACCTGGAAGGCACAGGAGCGTGAGGTGACCGAGCGTGCGAACGAGCTGCTCGCTCGCTTCAAACTCGATGCCAAGGCCGACGACCTCGCCGGATCATTGTCCGGCGGCCAGCGCAAACTGCTCGAGATGGCCCGCGCGCTGATGACCGACCCGTCCGTGGTGATGCTCGACGAGCCGATGGCCGGGGTCAATCCCGCACTGACGCAATCACTTCTGGGGCACATCAAGTCACTGCGCGACGACGGCATGACGGTGGTGTTCGTCGAACACGACATGGACGTCATCCGAGACATCAGCGACTGGGTGGTGGTGATGGCGCAGGGCAGTGTGATCGCCGAATCGACACCGGAGGAGCTCTCGAACAACGGTGCCGTCGTCGATGCGTATCTCGGCAGCCACCACGATCAGGCTCTCGAATTCGATGCCGACGGCAATCCCGTCGGTGCCACTGCCGAACTGGCAGAGGTACTGAAGAAAGCCGAGGTCGAGGAGCTTGCGGCCGGTGGCGATCTGTCGGAACCGGAGTTCGTGAAGCCCGACACCACCGACGGTGGATCCCACCGGGCCAAGGAGGTCAACTGATGAGCGAACCGACCACCGAGAAGCAGCAACTGACACCCGCGGAGTTCGCGGCCACGCCCGGGGAACACGCCCGCCTCGCCGAAGGTGCTCTACTGCGCGCCGACGGCCTGGTCGCCGGGTACATCCCCGGTGTGAACATCCTCAGTGAGTGCAACTTCTTCCTCAACGACGGGGAGATCGTCGGGATCATCGGCCCCAACGGGGCCGGCAAGTCGACTCTGCTGAAGACGCTGTTCGGGCTCGTTGCCGTTCGGGAGGGCAGCGTCAAACTGCGCGGAGACACCATCACGTCCGCGGAGGCGCACGTGCTGGTGACGAAAGGCGTCGGCTACGTCCCGCAGACGCAGAATGTGTTCCCGTCGCTCACCATCGAAGAGAACCTCGAAATGGGAATCTATCTGCGTCCCAAGAAGTTCAACGAACGCTTCGATTTCGTCAGCGAGCTCTTTCCACTTCTGAGCGATCGCCGCAAGGTCAAAGCCGGCGCGCTCTCCGGCGGTGAGCGACAGATGGTGGCGATGGGACGCGCACTGATGATGGAACCATCGGTACTGCTGCTCGACGAGCCGTCGGCCGGGTTGTCGCCGATGTTCCAGGACGAGGTGTTCATCCGCTGCAAGAAGATCAATGCGGCCGGTGTCTCGATCATCATGGTCGAGCAGAATGCCCGTCGATGCCTGCAGATCTGCGACCGCGGATACGTTCTCGATCAGGGCCGCAACGCCTACACCGATACCGGTCCGGCGTTGATGAACGACCCGAAGGTGATCGAGCTGTATCTCGGCACACTGGCAGGAAGCAAAGAGAAGAAGTAGCTGCTCGGCAGCGACGAAGGCCCCGGTTCGATCGACATCGAACCGGGGCCTTCTCGCTGGCGTCGAACATGCGGCGCGTACGCAAGCCACTGGGCCCGAGTCCTGATCGAGGACTCGGGCCCAGTGGCTGTGTGACAGTTACAGATCACTCACCGACGACGATGTATCCATCCGTGGTGAGGGTGTTGTCCGGCCCGAAGACCAGGTTGCCGTACGAACCGGTTGCCGGTTCGCCTGCGTCACTGAAGTTGAGCGCACCGGTGACACCGTCGTAGTCGATGTCGGTGCCTGCCTGCAGCAACGGAAGGCATTCCTCGAACGTCGTGCACTTCTCGCCGTCCTTGGTGACACTGTTGATGTTGGCCGCAATATCCACGCCCGCAGTCGATCCGGCCTGAATTGCTGCCAGTGCAGGAATCACAACGGCGTCGTAGGACTCACCCGCGTAGTTGAAGTCGACGAGCGCGGGATCGACGGTCTTGAGTCGGTCCTGGAACGCGGTACCGACGTCGGTCAGCGGCGTGGTGCCCCGCATCGTGTCGAGCAGACCCGGAGCCATCGACTCGCCGAGTGCATTGCCCATATTGCCGTCGACGCCGTAGACCAACGTGCCGTCGGACGGTCCGATTCCGAGCTCGTGCATACGGGTGATGATGCGAGCGGACTCGTCGAATCCGATCACGGCGACAGCATCGGGTGCGAAGTTGTTCACGTCGTCGATCTCGGCGTTGTACGACTGAGCGTTGGGATCGTAGATGATCGTCTGGAGCTGATCGGACGCGATTCCCGCGGCTTCGAGGTTCTCGACCGTGTTGTTGGCCAAGCCCGTTCCGTACGGGTCGTTCAGGGCGAGGATCGACACCCGCTGGGCACCGTCCTGGGCGATGAGGTCCGCGAGGGCCTGAGCCTGCAGCACATCGGTGGGAGCGGTGCGGAAGTAGAGGCCGCTGTCCGGGTAGCAGACGAACTGGTCGGACGTGTTGGCCGGCGAGATCTGCACGACGCCCGCGCTGGTGATCTTGTCGATGACCTGCAGGGAGACTGCCGAGGACGCTGCACCGACGATGACGTCGGCACCGCCTGCGAGCAGGCGGTCGACGGTGGTGTTGGCGGTGTCGGTGGTGGTGTCACCGGAGTCGCCGGGGATCAGCGTGACCGGCTGGTCCAAGACACCACCGGCAGCGTTGATGTCGTTGACTGCGAGCTGGACACCAGCGACCTCGGGCGGTCCGAGGAAGGCCAGGCTGCCGGTGTTGGGCAGCAAGGTTCCGACGACCAGAGGATCGGTGACGGGCGTGGCCCCTGCTGTGGCCTGCTCGGGCTCGCAATCGGTGGAGACGGTCGTTTCCGCGGCTGCAGTGCCGCCGCTGGCCGTGGTGGAGTCGGTCGAGCCCGAGTCGTCGCTCGACGAACAGCCGAACAGTGCGAGCGAGGTAACGCTCACCACCGCAGCCGTGCGGACATAGGTCCGAATTGCCATCTAGGTTCTCCTTGAAATTGCTCGTCGTTGAAGCGCACCTGAGTTGCATGTGGCTCACGTGTGGATCAGACGCTAACGCTCGGAGCCGATTCGCAAGGCCTAGAACGAGGCTCGTGACCTGACTGTGACCTAGGGAGTCGAAGTTTTACGTGGCCGTAGCTTTCGGGAGCCGATCACCCCTCTGCCGCAGGCTTGTTCGCAGGAGTACCGAGTGTCTCGATCACTACTTCGGCGACGGCTTTCATCGTCGTCCTGCGATCCATTGCGGCGCGCTGAATCCACTTGAACGCCTGCGGTTCTGTGAGCGATTGCGATTCCATCAGGATGCCCTTGGCCTTCTCGATGAGCTTGCGCGTCTCGAGCCGATCCTGCAGATCCACGATCTCGGCTTCGAGCGCGGAGATCTCACCGAAACGGCTGGCGGCCAACTCCACCGCAGGCATCAGATCGGCCTTGGTGAACGGCTTGACCAGATACGCCATCGCACCGGCATCGCGAGCCTTCTCCACGAGCTCGCGTTGACTGAACGCGGTGAGAATCACGACGGGCGCAATGCGCTTCTCGGCGATCTCAGACGCGGCATCGATTCCGTCCCGCCGCGGCATCTTCACATCCATGATGACCAGATCGGGACGCAGTTCGACGGCCAACTCCACCGCCTGCTGACCGTCGGCCGCTTCACCGACCACGTCGTAGCCCTCCTCGCGGAGCATCTCCACGAGGTCCAATCGGATCAGGGATTCGTCCTCTGCCACCACCACGCGAAGCGGGGGCTTGCCAGTACCGTGCGCACCAGGAGCATTCATCTGTATCGGTCTCCTTTGACTGTCATCGCCCATCAGGGCCGTCGAGCATCTGAAGGGTACCGGTGCGCGACGCCGAAAGCGCATCTTCTAAACTCGACAATCGTTGCTTGAAAGACGCCAGCCCTCGTATCCCAATTGGCAGAGGAAACGGATTCAAAACCCGTCCAGTGTGAGTTCGAGTCTCACCGAGGGCACCACGCAGTATCGCTAAGTCGTTGCTGGTCAACGACTTAGAACACGCAGGACGTCGGCTGCCTACGTCGCTCGTGACCACATTTTGACCACATCACCCTCAGAAACGCGTGAATCGTGTGCGTCGGCGACCGCCTCGGCGTCGGTGTCGAACAGGTCCGCATAGGTGTCCAGCGTCATCGCGGCCGACGCGTGTCCGAGCATCTTCTGGACCGCCTTGACGTTTGCACCCGCCGAAACAGCGAGCGACGCGGCGGTGTGCCGCAGATCGTGCGGTGTCACCCGCGGGAACTCTGGTGTCTCGGCTGCGCCGATCGAGTCGACCTCGGTGGTGCGCTGCTCGGCGGTGGCCGCCACGCACCGAGCCACCGCGTGCGAGAACCACGTCCGGGCACCGGGCGACTTCGCGTAGTCACCTCGGGCGTTCGGGAACACGAGGGCATCTCTCGCCTTGCCCGCGCACGCAGCCGCGAGCGGCTCGCTGAGGAACTTGGGAAACGTCATGGTGCGCAGCTCGTGTGTTTTCGGCGTGCCGACGACGACCTTGCCGCCGACGTTGACGGCGTTTCGCCGGACGTGGATCCGACGACGCAACATGTCGACGTCCGACACACGCAGCGCCGCAAGCTCACCCCACCGCAGGCCGCAGTATGCGAGCACGAGCACGATCGCTCCCTTGGTCGGCCCCGCCTCGCGCGCGAAGTGCCACACCTGGTCGTCGGTCAAGTAGCTGTGCTCGGCCTTGCCCTTGCGTGGCAGCTTCACTCCTCGCGCAGGATTGGCGATGAGTCGGCGATCCTTGACCGCCTCGTCGAGGATCGACGCAAATACGCCGAACGCTCGAATGACAGTCACCGGGCCACTTTTGGCGCTCATGTCCGAGACCCACTGCTGCACGGCGGAGTGACGAATATCGGCGATCCGTACATCCGCCCATCGAGGCTCGACATGGACGCGCCACGCAACATCGACTGTTCGCGCGCTCGACGCCTTGAGGTGGGTCTGCCGCGCGAGCCACCCGACACCGAGCGATCCGACGGTCACCTTGCCCTCGGACTCGTCGATGTACTCCCCGCGCAGCTTGCTCACGTGGATTGTCGCGGCGAAGTCCTGCGCCGCCCTTTTGGTCGTGAACCCACGTTTCGTAGTCTGCTTGCGCTCGGGCGTGCGGTAGTTGACCCGATAGAACGACTTACCTCGGGTGTCGGTGTACTTGGTGATCGTCGCCATCAGTGGTCGCCCTCCGCGAGTGCCGTCCGTAGTTCGGAAAACAGGCCGCGCGTGACCTGTCCCCTGCGTTGTGCGTTGCCCTCGGGACCTGCGCGCCTGTCCCGCTCCAGCCCGAATGGTGCGCCCCACAGCCGGTACGACCACGCTGTGAGCTCGAAGATGTCGAGGCCGAGTGTCTTGGCCGCACGCGTGTCCGCGAGCCCTGTCATCGCCGACACCGCGAGTGCGACTGCCGCCCGGTCGGCCCCCGACGGAAGTCGACTCCCCTCGGGCACCGCAGCCCCCGCGTGGTCGCCGATTTCGGGCAGTGATCCGGGCGCGTTCGCGTGCGGTACGTCCTCAGCAGTGAACGCAGTCGATCCCCCGCCCACTGCGCGACGCATAGCCGATGCGTACACCTCCAGACCATCGGTGAGCTGCACTACGGCGCTCCCCTCGAACAGGTCGGGGAGCGTCACGTCTCCCCCACTCGTGCGCGTCAGCGCTGCGCAGTAAACCAGCATCGTCGACAGGCTCGGCGTTCCTCGCCCCGATTCGATGTCGCTGACCCGGCTCGGCGTCCACGCTGCGCCGTACAGCGCCGATGCTCGCGCGAGATCATCGAGAGAGGTCCCGGCGTCTCGGCGTAGACGTCTGGCGTTTCGGCCGACCAGCGAGCCGATGGTTTCGGATGACACAGTGCGACTGTAGCAGTGAAGTTACGTGACAGCACGTAACATCACTGGTAAGTTCCACTCAGCGCACCCGACCGGGTGACGAGGCAGCGGAATCGGATCCGCAGCGACGCTATACGTTTCGCAACGAAGGATCCGACATGCCAGCACGCACCGCCCCCACGACACCGTCCCCTGCCCCGGCCGGACTCGACGTCCTGCTCGATGCCCGCGAGACCGCGACCTACCTACGCACGACCGAGGCAAAGCTGCGGCAGGACCGCTCTCGCCGTGTCGGCGTTCCCTACGTCAAGGTCGGTGCTCGTGTGCTGTACCGAGTGGGCGACATCCGCGCCTACATCGACGACAACGTGCAGACGGCCGACGTAGCTTCCCGCGCGCGCTGACGAAACGCCCAATGGGCAACTCAGACAGTCATTTCGACGCATCATCACTCATCCACGGTGACCTGTTACGTCTACCGAAGGACCCACACGCAATGACTCAGACAGCAAACAGGCCCGGAGCGAGCGACTCCGGGCCTGCGACCGACCAACCCACGATCGACACCGACAACCAGAATACCGCCGAGGTGGCATCCACCGCAGCCGAGTTCGTCTCGGGCCACCACCTCGCCGAGGTCCTCGGGGTGAAGGCTTCGGCCGACATCGTCGAGACACTCGGCCCGGAAATCGCGCGCAGCATCATTCGGTGGCATCACCGCGAGGTAGACGAAGTCCACGAATCCGAGAATCTCGAAGACTTGCTGGCAGTACCGGTCGAGTCAGTGCAGGTTGTCGTCGCCCCTGTCATTACCCGCGCGGACGTCGCCGCGTGGGCGTCGGACACCGGAGAACGTGACCCGCATGCGATCGTCGCCGAGCGCCGAGCCGAGACCGAGGCACGACGCCGACTCAACACGGACTATTCACCGATGGCAGACAGGACGGCCCCGAAACCGACAACCGGGCTGCGCGGGGTGCTCGACGGGCACGCGGACTTGTTCGACTCATCCCCCGAGCTGGCCGCGATTCATCAATTTGCCCGAGCGCGGGGAGCTGGAGCATGGGCGACGCTCGGCGGCGCTCTGGTGCGCGCTGTTCTCGGCGTACCCCACCGAGTGACACTGCCGCCCATCATCGGCGGGCCTGTGTCACTGAATCTGTTACTCGCCGTCGCAGGTGTCTCGGGCGGCGGTAAGGACCTATCCGACGCCGCTGCGTCGGCAGTGATCGACGCCCGCGTGAGTGGCGCGCCTACATACTGGGACCCGTTCCCCGTCGGAACTGGCGAGGGGCTGAATCGTACGTTCGCAGCCGCCCACAAAGACACGGAGACCGGCAGGGCGAAAACGGAGTTCCATTGTCGCTCGGCATTGTTCACGGTGCGCGACATCGGTGCTTTCGACGCGCTGGCCGACCGCCGCGGACAGACGTTGGTCACCGAGCTACTCAAAGCCGCAATGGGCCAAGAGATCGGTTTCACCAACGCCACCATCGAGCACCGCGTGATCCTGCCCGCGCACAGCTACCGACTCGGATTGACGGCAGGCGTTCAACCGGGCAACGGATCGAGCCTGCTCGGCGAAAAGGCAGTGCGCGACGGTCTCACACAGCGGTTCCTGTGGTTTCCGGTGCGCGAGGGCCGACGGCGACCCCCTGTCGACGAACCGCAGCCGATCTCACTCGACATACCGCAATTCGGGGTGACCGTAGACCCGCTCGACCCGGACGACGTCGACCGGCCGCTCGTACACATGGATGTTGCCGAACAGATCCGGCGCGAGATCATCGCTGTGAATGACGCGAAGGACGAGGACGTGTTTGGCCGCACCTCCGATCCCCTCGCGGGTCACAGGCTGCTCGCGCGACTCAAGGCAGCCGCAGCGTTGGCGGTTCTGCACGGACGCACCAGCGTCGACCTGGAGGACTGGCAGCGCGCCGGGTCGATTGTGTCGGTGTCCGAGGCGGTGGTCGCCGAGGTAGCCGCCGCCTCGGGTGACGCAGCAGCCGCCGACGCAGCTGCACAGGGCCGGCTGGACGGGCACCGATCGGCAGCCGCCGACGCGACCCGAACCTCGGTCGCCGACCATGAACTCGCAGAGAAGTTCCTCAGCATCCTGGCCGATCGCGGGGACGAATGGACTCCGCACCGCTCGCTGGTGTCCGGGGTCACGTCGAGTCGACGCCGCTCGATCGAGCCCGCGTTGTGTTTGCTCGCCGAACGCGGGCAGATCGAACGACGGCGGTACGAGTACCAAAAAGGCCGCACCCGAGACGAGTTCCGGGCTACACGCTGACCACACAGCTCGACCACAAGAGACGCCGCGACGGTACACACCGCTGCGGCGTCTCTGGTTTTCCCTGCTTACGCGGGCTGTGGCCCATGAAAGACCAGGTCAGAACGGTTGTGGCGGTACCCCATGGTGGCCGTGGCGGACAAACGTCCTGGTGAGCGCCGCTGTGGCGGTGTGGCGGTGTGGCGGGGGGGTGTGTCTTTTCCGCTCCGATTGAAAGTGATTGCAACACAAGACAATACACTTATATACGTGTATTAATTTAATTCCCGTATATACACGCGTTTACTGAATGCCAGAGAGAAAAACACACACTACCGCCACAGCGCCACACCGCCACACCGCCCGTGACCAGTGGTTTCAGCCGTGGCAGCGTCGCCACACCCCCACACCGCCACAGCGACGAGCGAAGCTCCGAGGATGGCATGGTCACTCGATAGACCGGTCAGCGGCCAGGACGATTGCCGCTGACCTGCGGCGAGCCCCGAACATCTGCACCCTCGCCCTGTCTAATAACCAAATACAACCAAGTGCGTCGTACCGAGAATGGAGGCCATCGATGACGAACCGACCACGCGCAGCGACGTTGGACCGCGTCGGTAAAGCGATCGACCTACGCAACTCGGGCGCGACGTGGCAGCACGTCGCCGATCAGCTCGGCTACCGGTCCCCCTCCTCGGCGGCTGCGTCGGTGCGTCAGTACGTCGATCGCATGGCAGAGGGAAACGACGTCGGCCACTTGCTCGCAATGGAGGAATTGAAGTTGCAGCAGCGCGAGCGCTACATCATGGCAGCGGCGGCGGAAGTACCCGCTGACGACGTCGGTGGCCGTGACACCGTCGACAAAGCACGTGATCGGATTGCAAAGCATCGTGCGTTCATCCACGGACTCGGCAAGGTGAACGTCGACCACACCGTTACTGTCCAGCCATCCACAACCACGATCCTCGCGGACGCCCGAAAGCGACTGCTGGAGATCGACGGCACCATCGAGGGAGAGATCGTCGAATGACCGCCAAGCGAGATGCGATCGTGGCCGCGCTGTCGGTCGCCGAGGACATTGACGGTGGACGCATCGCGACCGCCGATCTCGACCGAGTAGCCGCCGAGAAATGCCGCGCGCTGTTCGGCGTCGTGCGTGGCCCCGACGACCCACTGTGGTCGCTGCACGTCGAGGTCGCTCGGCAGGTGCTCGCACTCGACGGTCTGCCGCCCGACGAGATGTCCGAGTGGCTCGCTGTCGCCCGTCGCCGTGCCGACCAGACACCAGCAAGCTCGACGCCGTGACCGACCCGGAGATCCTCGCTGACACGGCATCTCGGCTACGTCGAGTCCTCGCCGCGATAGACGCCGACGAGATCGAGGCGAGCGGCGACGACCGGGCTCGGATCGAGGGCGCGGCGTTGGCACTGGAGACCATCGCTGGAGTTGATCCCACGTTTCTTTAACCCAAACGGTCGTTTGCGTTATAGGATGACAGTATGACCACGCCTCGCACTCGTCGCCGCAAAGCGGACGTCGGCACCGTCGTCACTTATCTGCGTGTCAGCACCGACGAGCAAGCAACGTCCGGCGCTGGTCTCGATGCGCAGCGGTCGGCTGTCTCGGGCGAGATCGAGAGGCGCGGCTGGACTCTCGTCGAGACGTTCGCCGACGAGGGCGTGTCGGGGTCCAAGGCAGTCGACGCGCGGCCGGGTCTCGTGGGCGCAATCGAGGCGATCGAGTCCGGCACCGCCGCGATACTCGTGGTCGCCAAGTCCGATCGCCTCGCTCGCAACCTGCGAGCACTGCTCGACGTCATCGACCGCGTCGAGCGCGCAGGCGGCGTCGTGGTCGCCGTCGACCAGACCATCGACACCAGCACGGCAGCGGGTCGATTCACGACGGCGATTATGGGCGGCGTAGCCGAGCTGGAGCGATCGCTCATCAGCGACCGGACCAAGGCCGCGCTTGCCGTCAGGAAAGCACAAGGCGTCCGGCTGGGCCGACCGCTGTCCGTTCCGCTGACCGTCGTCGATCGGATCACAGCCGAGCGCGCAGGCGGCGCGACCTGGCAACGCATTGCCGACGGACTCAACGACGACGGGACGCCGACCGGCCAAGGCGGCTCGCGATGGTTCCCAAACACCGTCTCTCGGATCCACAAGCGCGCGTCAGTCAATCGAATGGATGGCACGGCTACCGCCATGGGTTCCGTGTAGTAAGTCTGGGACGTTCAGATAGCCTCGCGTCTGTGACCCACGACTCCGAGCAATCCCGCGTCATAGCGGCGATGCGCCTCAGCGGCTCGCGGTTCCACGCGAAAGGCATGCCCGCCGAGTCATTGGTCGAGGTCGCAGCCCTTGAGGACATCCTCCGATCACTCGTGAGGCTGTATTGGCGCGATCGCCACCCAAACAGCAAACGCATTCCTAATAATTACGACGACAGAATCGCGCTACGACTCGTCGAGAAGATCGGTGACGGTTCCGCTGTGCCGTTGCTCGAATATGACCTTGACCCCGGCCTCGCTGATCTGTTCGCCGAGGATGAACTCAAACAGGATTACAGTCGCGCCCTGCTTACGGTCGAGGCATTTATCGAATACGCCCTGTCCGGTGAGGGCCAGATCCCGGCCGACATTAGGCGCATTGAAGCGAACAAAGTCAAGAAGCTCGGGCAAACGATGGACCGCGGCGACACGATCCAAGTTGCTGCCACTAACCGCGTCGATTGGGAGTCGGTCTCCCGCTACACCCCGTCGACGCGGACCACCGCAATCGAGGGTCTCGACGTCGAAACCAAACGCGCCGTCGTCGTAGAGGGTCGAGTCGTCGACTTCCACGTCATGTCCGGCCGACTGATCGTGCGCGACCGTGAACACAAAAGAGATGTAGCAGTCCCCTACTACGGCACTGAGGTTTCGGTCAGCATCGACCCGGCACAGCAGCTGTTCAAGTGTCACGCCGAGGGCATCGGCGACTTCAACGCAGATGGTCGCCTGACCAAACTAGCTTCAGTCACCACGCTCGCTGTCGTGAACGTTACCGAGGACGCGCGACTCGCTCGCGAAGCACTAACGGCGCTCGCCGACCTTGACGAAGGTTGGATGGACGGTGAGGCAGGAGAACCAATTTCCGACTCTGTAATCCAGCGAGGCCAAATGGTGATCGAATCAATGCTCGCTCTCGGAAACCTCACAAGCACCGTCTTCCCGACGGAAGAGGGCGGGATTCGTTTTTACTGGTCCGGGAATGAGAACCAGCTCTCGATCGAGGTCGAGCCAGACGGAGCAATATACGTCCACACCGCGGACACCGATGCGGGCACATTCAATGACGAAACGATTCCTGCCGAGGTGTCCGAGTTGACCGATGCCTTGGACTCGTGGTTGTCAGCGGACGGAAAGAAATGACCGAGGATCCTGAGTTCCGTCGCGAGCGAATGACCGACCCTTCCGCGCAGTTGCTTCGACCGATCATCCATCAATGGGTGACCGCAGACGTAGTCAATTTCGAGGCGTTCAAACTCAGCACAGCCGACAAAAGAGACTCGAATCGGCTGTCCATTGCTCGCGGCGCGGCGACATCGGCTGAGCAGGCATATCGCGATCGGGCCGACGCAGTCAGACGCCGCTGCGAGGACAACGGTAGGCCGTACATCGCTCCTGTTGGAGTTCTCGGACTCGACTTGAGTGAGGTCGAATCGGTCGAGATCAAATCCCCGAGCGGCGATTCGAGTCGACAGCCCCTGACCGTATGGGACGACTCAATGAACAGCTCTCGTCCCGACGACCACGGCCACATTGACTACAACGAGCTGCCGCCGTCCGACAAGGGTGCCTACACGCTGGTCGCCAAAACCCTTGTTGCTCGGGCACAGAAGAACGGTTGGAAGTACAAGCCATAAAGGTACCGTCCGAACCCCGATTGGAAGTCTGGGTAGAGATCCGGCTCAGAGGGCGATCGAGATAGCTCGGCGGAGCCTCGGGTGCTTGGATAGCCGCGTGATCGATTTTCTCAGCTCCAATGTGGGCATCCGCTGCGTGTTGACGGTCGGATTGGTAGCGCAGCTGGCAGGCGTTGCGCTTGTGGTCCGTGATCTGATGACGCGACACGGTGCGGCCCGGCGTTTCACCAAGAACATCAACATGATCGAGAAGGTCCATAGGGAGCTGCAAGACGACTCCGAGAGCGAAGCGCTCGAAGCTGCGAACGGCGACGAGATCTACGCCGCCATGATCAGGCCGAACGTCGAAATCGGCTTCCGGGCGAGCAAGGCCGAGATGGCGACGCATCACATCGTTACCTACCTGCTCGCCGAGGTCGAAGTCCCGAAACGATGGAAGACGTGGGTCGGCCCGATACTCCTATTTTTCGGAATCGTCCTGGCATACGCGGGGGCAATGCTGTCCATCCGCTAGACCCGAGTGTTAATGCGGCGCAATTCATCTCGACGCCCAAGCCACTCTGCACGCCCGTAACTTATGGTGCGGGCATGGAAACTACACAGCCCGTCGACCCGCGGTCCCGAACGATGGAGAGCTGGCGCGCGACCCTGGCCGTTCTCGCGAGCCGAGGCGAGGTCGACACCCCCCGCGTGGTGGAAGCGCGCGCTGCGCTGAGCTGGCACCGATGCGAGCGCTTCTTCCGACGTGAGATCACCCGAGGTGCGCTCGCCCCGGCGACGGCCGAGAAGATGCTCGACCGACTCCGAGGAGCGAAGTGATGCCTTTTCAGACCCCCGCGCTGGACGACACCACGACGGATTGCACCGGCCAACTGTGCGAGATCGCAGGCCGCGACCGAGCGGTAGCCGCGCAACTCCGAGCACAGGCAACGAAGCTGGTCAAGCTCGCCGAGGTGCTCGAATCTAACTCGTCGATCGCGTCATCGGCCGCGGGCGACCTGCTCGCGGGTAAGTGACCGACGCCGTCACGGTGCGGACACTGGTCGCGGCCCGCGAGCTGTCCGCTCGACGCAACCAGGTCAAGCCGTCCACACCGGCCGAGTTGGCAGCGCGGCTCGATCCGAGGTTCGTCGTCACGCCGACGATCGCTCTGCTGAGTGACGTCGCGCGCCGGTCGGTGATGGAGCCCGACCAGCGCGACATCGTGAGCACGCCGCCTCGGACGGGAAAGAGTCGACTGCTCGCGGTCTGGACCGTGGTGTGGGCACTCGCCGACAATCCCAACCGTCAGATCGTGCTCGTGTCGTACTCCGACGAGCTGGCGCAGGCACACAGCCGCGAAGCGCGACAGCTCATAAACGAACACGCCGCCGTGCTCGGCATCCGGCTATCCCCCGACAAGACAGCGGTCGGACGGTGGCGGGTCGACGGCCATGACGGCGGCTTGCTTGCTACCGGAATCAACAGCGGCGTAACGGGATTCGGTGCAGACCTGCTGATAATCGACGACCCTGTCAAAGATGCCGCCGAGGCCGACTCGGCAGCCCACCGCCGACGAGTGATCAACGAATACAGGAGCACGCTCGCGACCCGAGTGCATCCGGGTGGCTCGGTTCTGATTGTGATGACGCGGTGGCACGAGTCCGACCTCGCGGGCGAGTTGCTATCTGCCGAGCCCGACGTGTGGACCCGAACGAACATCCCCGCCGTGTCTGCGAGCGGTGTCCCCGACGCACTCGGGCGTGAACAGAGCGGCGTCGCGATGACCAGCGCACTCGGGTACACACCGGATCACTACGCGGCGGCGCGGCGAACCTCGGGCGAAAGAACCTGGAACGCGCTCTACCAGGGCGTACCAACTCCGCCCGAGGGCGGCTTGGTCCGTCGCGAATGGTTCGACGCCTGGCGTCTGTCCACACCGCCAGCTAGCCCGGCATTCACGGTCGTCGGGGTCGACCCGTCCGATAGTGGCCGCGGTGACGCGTGCGGCTTAGTCGCCGCGTGCGTCGATAGTGACGGCGTGGTCGCGGTCCTGCGTGACCGGTCGCGGCCGATGACCTCCGAGGCGTGGGCGAGGGCAGCGGTCGACCTGGCTGTCGAAGTCGGCGCATCCGAGATCGCGATCGAGGGATTCAGCGCGAGAGAGACATACATCGCCGTCGTCCGCGACCGGCTGCGCAGAGCCGAGGTTGACCGGCACATACGCGTGACGAGCTGGCCCCCGCGAGGATCGGGGCGCGGCGGCGGTGACTCGGTCGCCCGGTCGTCTGCGCTTGTCCAAGCGCTCGAAGTCGGCACGTGCCGCGTCGTCGGCACCCTGGCAGAGCTGGAGAAGTTGGCGGCGAATTGGCAAGTGGGACAGCATCAACCGGACTCACTCGCGGCACTCGTGGTCTCTCACGATGTGCTGAGCCACGCAGCCGGGCAGCAAGGAATGACCCTCGCCAACCCGTTTCGGTCGATGGAGGGCTCACGCGGCGCTACAGTCACTCCGCTCGACGCGGCGCTCTCACGACGTAGGAGATTCGCATGACCTGCATTCCCCGCGGCCCACACCCGCCGTGCCCGGTCGATGGGTGCGAGCACGACGACCCCGACGGAACCCTCGCCCAGCAAGGTCGCGCATTGCTGGCCCGCCGACTCATCGGCACCGCCGACCCGGCCGGGTGCTCGTGCACCAAGTGCACAGGCGACCCGTTCGACGACACCGAGGCCGCACAGGCACTCGACCACTTATCGGACCGCGAGGCGGTGTTGTTCCTGCTCGACGTGATTCGTCAGGACCGGTATACGAAGTGTGGGCAGTGCGGCGGTCTCGTCGTGCACTTCGCCGATACCGTTGCAGGACAAGTGAACTACGCGCGCGGCGAGTGCCCGTTCCATCCCGTCGAGTAACGACGGACATCCTTTGCACGGTGCCCGAGTAGCTTGCTCACCATGAAGCGAACACCGAGCGCCGAGGAGCATCCGATGAAGCCGTTTCGCCGACGTAGATTAGAACTGAGCACCGAGCGACCGAAGCTCGAACAGCACGCGCAACGTCTGCGGCGTCGGCGATGGCTGCCGAACGTCCTCCGTGCGGAGTTCAGCCTGAGTGACGAAATCTCGGCAATCGTTGCGCCGCTGACAGCTCGGATCGCACACGACCCGGTTCCGAGGGCGTATGCCGAGATGGTGGACGAACTGGCCGATGCGGTGCTTGGATGCGTTCGCGAACTGGACCATCTGACCGGCAACGGTGACGATCAGCGCCGCACCGCGCACCTCAGCGAGGAAGACCGACGCCGAGCGTTGGATCTGCTGCGCAGCCACCGAGCCGGACAGCGGCCCGAGATCACCGAGGCAGACCTGGCGTCTGGTGCCTGGGCCGAGGCACTCGTCGAGCTGGCAGCGCCCGTATCTGGGCCGCTGTCCGACCTGCTGGGCCGCGCGTTGCCACCCGAGAAAGTGGACGTGTCGGTGTCCGAGTCGGTCGAGGCCGCGCTCCGAGAAGTCGACCGCCGCGCTCTGAGCCTCGAACGCCGACTAGACCGCCGAGCTGCCGACCGCGAGCTGTTCCACTCCACCCGCCCTGTCCCGGCCCCCTCTGTCGAGGACCAACTGGAAGAACTTGGAGTCACGTCGTGAAGAACGCATCCGGCAGTCTCGGAACCTACGACCATGCTCGGCAGAGCCCGACGCAGCTCGGTCTCGATCCGACGCCAGCTCCGACGACCAAACTCGGTGCGGATTACGTCCGAGCGGCGCAAAGCGGACGGCAGAGCTGGTCCCCGAACCTGATCGAGGCCGAGGGCGCGTGATGGCTGCCGACTGCACGAGCTGCGGTGCCGCCACCTCGAATCCTGACGCCGTTCCGGGTCGGTGGCGCTGCGCCGGGTGCCGTGTTGAGGTCGCGTGCACCTGCTGCACGGCAACGACCAGCGACCCGAACGTCGTGCACCCATGGCGCTGCCCGTCCTGTCAGCACTACTCGGGAAAGACGGCGAAGCATCGACGCGCCGCGATGCGTAAGAAGCGCCGAAAGCTTGACTGCGAGAGCAGCGGAACGCCGGGTCCCGCTGCTCACTGAGGATGTCCGGCTCGGTGCTGGCTGCGGGCCGACCGAGCCGGACACCCTCGCTCACTCCCACTTTTCAGAACGGACAACACACGTGAAGCTCTCCGACCTATCGCCCGCCGAACACCGCCGTATCGAGGTCGCGGTGCACGAAGCTGGACACGCGGTGCAGGTGATCCTTGCTGGCGGTCAGATCGCCGAAGTCAAGCTCAATGACGACGACCCCGACACGCCGGGCGAATGCTGGCACACCGATGTTCCGAAGGGTCGGGAACGTGAAGTCAGCTACGCCGGACCATGGGCAGAATCACGGTGGCGACACGGCGAAAGCCCCCGACTCCAGCATGTCCTGGCGTTGCTGGCGTCGAACGCCTCGGACTGCGACGACGTTGTTCGGAGCGACCGAGGTCTGCCGCGTGAGATCGAGAACCAGCTCGAAACCTGCTGGTCCTCGATCACGAAGCTGGCGGGCGCGCTGTTCGTGGACGGGCGACTGGACGACAGAACCGTCCGAGCCGCGCTCGGGATGGACGGCGACGAGCGTCACGATCGGATGGTCCGAGCCGCTATCCGATGCGGCGATGCACCGGGATCGTTCACCGTGCACCTGCCCTACGACTGACCAGTCGGCGTGCTTGACTCATCTGATGATTGCCCCCGATAACGGTGATAGTGACGAGCGCCTACTGAAGACTGCTAACGAGGTGAGGCGGACGATCGAAGCCAACCAACGAGCAGAGCAACTACTTTTCGTCCCGTCACCTGTGTTCGAAAGACTGCTCTGGCAGGTTTCGGGCGCGTGGGAGACGGCCATTGAAGAGATCCGATTCCTGCGGTACGCGACTGCCGAGACACCGCCGACGACCGCACCGTTCGTACACCCGGATGGTGAAAATGTCGCACGAGATATGCGCCGGATGGCAAAGAATCTCAACCTGGTCTTACCCAACGACACGATGTGGACCGACGAGGTCAAGCGCGCGAAGGCCATGCGAGACGATCTCGGACATATGCTCCATTTCAAGTCGATGGAGGGCGTAACTCCCAACCAGACAGCGACGATCCTGCGAGTGGCCTACAAAGAACCCGACGAGATGTCGACAGACGGTGGGTGGGCGAGACACGAACGACGAACCGTCACCATTACCGAGCAAGAGGCACGAGCGGTGCTGGCCGGTCTGCAGTACGTGAATCGTGGTCTGTTCGCGCTGCGTAAGTTCGGCGTCGAGTTTTCGACGTGGCCGGACGATCGTTCAGTCAAGGACGTCCTCGCCATCCTGCCGTGGTGGGTCGACGCGTGGGGTTCACAACTGCGCGACGAGGGATGGACAGCACCCACTATGCGGCAGTTGCGTATTCGCCCGAAAGCTGAGTTCGACGCGTCGCTTCCGCCCGAGATGCGACCCGAGTTCTGATGCATCAGAACGACCGTTCGATTCACCCCTCGGTGACCACATTCTGACCACATCGTGATGTCATGAGTGCTCACACGGACTCACTCGGGGTTGCCTCGAAAGTGCACGTCAGCGCGTGTGTTGTCGACCAAGGCCAATGTCAGCGAAACGCCGGATTAGAGTTCGAGTCTCACCGAGGGCACCACGTGAATGTAGCTCCGTTCGCGACGTCGGTAATCGTCTCCGTCGATCGCGCCTACAGTGGAGTGATGTACATACCCAGCAGTCTTCGTTGCCATGACACCAGTGCGGGCAGTTTGTGCGCAGCGAAGGTCGACCATCGGTTCGGGGATTCGGCGGACCAGTCTGCGCAGTGGGTCTACTACACCTGCAGCGCCGATTCCACCCACGAGACCGGTTACGTCGATCGCCTGGTCACTGCCTGAATCATGTTCGTAGAACGTGCCTACGTCCACGCCGACGATGTCGGATCGGACTGGCCCTTCACCGTGCCTGCCGTCGCCGACCTCGCTCGCGACGGACTCGAGTTCCTCGCACCGGTCACAATTCTGGTCGGCGACAACGGTTCCGGTAAATCGACCCTCGTCGAGGCGATCGCCGAGGGTTTCGGAATCGATGCCCGCGGCGGGCGGGCGGCGCAGCAATCCCGTCGACTCGACGAGGTGACCAGTGCCCTCGGTGAGGTGCTGGAGTTGGAAACCACTCCGCAGGGCGCTCGAATGCTTCGTGGCCCACGACTGAACAAGCGCGGCTTCTTCCTGCGCGCCGAGACCGCGTTCGACATGGCCGAAAAGCTCGGCGGCGTGCCGGGTTTCTGGGACGAGAACACCGCCGAGATGAGTCACGGCGAAGGGTTCCTTACCATGTTCGGTGCGATGTTGGCCGAACCCGGCTTCTACGTTCTGGACGAGCCGGAATCGGCCCTGTCGTTCACCGCGAGCCTGCAGCTCGTTGCACTGATGTCCGAGCTGGGCGACGAGGGCGCACAGATCGTCTGCGCCACGCACTCACCGATTCTGGCGTCGACCCCCGGTGCGGACATCGTCGAAGTCGGCGAACACGGTCTACGCCGAAGTACCTGGGACGAACTCGAATTGGTACAGCACTGGCGTCGCTACCTCGACGACCCGAACAGCTATCTCCGTCACCTGCTCGACTGACCGGCCATCGACACCGCTTCTCGGCGACGCACACGTCCCGGGGAGACGCCCGTCGCGCGCTTGAAGGCCTTACCGAACGCGGCCTCCGACAGATACCCACTGCGCCGGGCCAATTCGGCCAACACCACGTCCTCGGATCGCAACGTCTCGTATGCGACCTGCATCCGCCACGTTGCCAGATAGCTCATCGCGGAGTCGCCGACCAGCTCGGTGAAACGTGCCGAGAACGCCGAACGGGACATGTTCACCCTCGACGCCAAATCCGCAACGGTCCACCGCTCGTGAGGGTGTCGATGGATCAGCGCCAACGCCGTTCCGATCCGATCGTCCTGCAATGCTCCGAGCCAACCCGACTGCGCGCCCGGCGTGTTCGCGATCCACGACCGCAACGCGTGGATCACCAGAATGTCGGACAGCCGGGTGATCACCGCTTCTCCCCCGGGCTCGAGCACGCGCGCTTCGTCCGCGACCATGGCCAGAATGTTCTGCATCCTCGATTGCCTCGGGCCGGGATCGACGTCGACCACCACCAGCGCGGGCAGCAGGCGAACGAGCTTCTGCGCTGCCGGATGATCCAGTCGCACCGCCCCGCAGACGAGAGTCGCAACCCTGCCGGCACCGCCCGCATCGTGAGTGATCACCGCGTAGCGATCGCTGACGTACTCGTGCGCGAGGTCGTGGACGCTCGTCGCACGAACAGACGCGTCGACGCCTGCGGTCAGCACGTGCCCTCGCCCGTGCGGTACCAACGCGAAATCGCCGGGCACCAACTCACGCGTCGGCTCGCCGGGAACCGACAACACGCAGCCACCGTCGACGACCGTGTGAAACCACAGCGCATCCTCCATGGCGGGCAGTGCGAGACCCCAGGATCCGCTCAACTCGGAGCGCACGTAGAACGATCCGGTCATCCGTAGAAAGTGCAGCGCTTCACCCAGGGGGTCGGACGACTTCCAGGGATCCGCGCCGCGCATGCCCCGATCGTCTCACGAGTTGGACGATCGGACATCGAATGCGGCCTTTCGGGCATTGTCCATCCAGCTTCTCGAGGCCACAGTGGAGAACAGGACATAGCCGACCGAAGGGAACCACCGTGCTGGACCGAATGCTCGCGGTCACCACCGCCGTTGCCGCCGTCGGATGCGGGCTGGTGGCAGGAGTGCTGCTCGCCTTCTCCATCAGCGTGCTCCCCGGCCTGGCAACACTGCCGGTGCCCGACGCGATCGCCGCGATGCAGCGCTTCAATAAGGCGATTATCGATCCGGTGTTTCTCGGCTTGTTTTTCGGAACGGCCGGATCCTGCACTCTCGCAGCGATTCTCACCCTATCGGCCGGTGGGGGTTCACCCGTGCTCGTCGTGAGCGGAGCCGTTCTCTACGTTCTCGGAAGCTTCGCGATCACGGCCGTTGCGAACGTCCCCCTCAACGACGCCTTGGCCGGTGTGGATCCCGGCAGCGCAGCGGGTGCCGAGGCCTGGCAGAACTTCCGCGAGAAATGGACGCGATGGAACAACGTCAGGACGGTCGCCGCGACTGCCGCCTGCGCCGTTCTGATCCTCGGTCAGGGCAGATCGGCACTGGGCTGATCGGACACCGAATCCTGGTGCCGCTTGCGGATTTCTTCCTCGAACCGCGCAATGAGGTGGTCGGTGTCGGCAGTCGAGACATCCCGCGCGCCTTCGTCCATCGCGGCGTCACGACCTCGACGCAGTGCGGCGAGTTCGGCTTCGAGTTCGTTGTTGTCGAGTACGCGTGGATCCAACATGACCTCCATTGTGGTCCCCCGTCCGGTGCGTCCGCGGGGATTTGCTGTAATCGCTGTCATGAACGTCGTGCACAGCTTCGCACCGATTCTCGGCCGAGGCGCAACCACCTTGATCCTGGGCTCCATGCCCGGTGTGGCGTCACTGGCCGCGCAGCAGTACTACGCGCACCCGCGAAATGCGTTCTGGCCGATCATGGGAACGCTGTTCGGTGCGGGCCCGGAACTTCTCTACGCCGAACGCACCGAGCGTCTGCGCAGCCATGGCGTCGCGGTGTGGGATGTGCTGAAGCTGTGCACGCGAGAGGGAAGCCTGGATTCGGCGATCGTTGAATCCTCCATCGAGACAAACGATTTCGAGAAGATGTTCGACGAGAACCCCGGCATCGACAGGGTGTTCTTCAACGGAGCCAAGGCCGCCGAGAGCTACCGTCGCCACGTGAAGACGGTGACGCCCCACGTGACGTTCACTCGACTACCGTCGACCAGCCCTGCGCTCGCCTCGCTCGATCTCGCCGCGAAGACGCAGGCGTGGTCGACTGCCCTCAGGCCCGCTCCCGCTTCGGGAAGTGCCGAATGAGACCTTCCTGCACGACGGTGGCCAGCAGCTGGCCGTCCATCGAGAAGAACCGTCCGGTGGCCAGGCCACGGGACCCGGCCGCGACCGGTGATTCGGTGGCGTAGAGAGCCCACTCGTCGAATCGGAACGGGCGGTGGAACCAGATGGAATGGTTGACCGTCGCCGCAACGATGCGATCGAGTCCCCAGGACAGACCGTGGGTGGTGATGATCGAGTCGAGCACCGTGGTGTCCGACGCGTAGCCCATGGTCGCGGCGTGAAAGATCGAGGCGTCGGGCAGATCGCCGTCGGCTTTCATCCAGACCCGATTGTGGTTGAGCTTCTCGCCGGTGCCGTGCATGATCCACGCCGGATCGTTCGCGTAGCGCATGTCGATCGGCTTGAGGGCGTCGACGAACATCTGCAGGCGGTCCTCGTACCCGACGAAGTGATCGCCGAGCGGTGGCAGTGCGTCGGGGTACGGAACCTCGGGCACCTCCACGCTGTGCTCTAGCCCCTTACCGAAATCCTGGAAGGCGGCGAGCATGACGAACAGCTCGTTGCCGTCCTGCAGTGCGGTGACCTGACGGTTGGCGAAAGCGCGCCCGTCACGTTGCCGAGATACCCGGTACTCGATGGGCTTCTTGACGTCGCCGCCGCGGATGAAGTGCGCATTGATCGCATGCACGTCCCGCGAGGTACCGGAGACGGTGCGGCCGGCCGCGATCAGGCCTTGAGCAACGAGCTGCCCCCCGAACGTACGGCTGCCCACCTGCTCGGGGTGAACGCCGACGAACACGTCCTCCTCGATCTCCTCCAGTGCGAGGAGATCGAGGAGCGTCTCGAGATCGGTCTTCACCGCTGTACTGCTCGACGCGCTTTCGCTGACGCCGGTTCCCCCCGCTTCGACCACTTACCGGTCCTCTTCTCCGATTCGGTGCACATGGATCAAGTTGGTCGAGCCTACTGTGCCGGGAGGGGCACCGGCCACGATCACGACCTGATCGCCCTTGCTGTATCGACCCAGCTCGAGCAGCGCCCGGTCCACCTCCTTGACCATCGCGTCCGTGGAACCCACATCCGGGACCAGGAACGTTTCGGTTCCCCAGCTCAGCGACAATTGGCTGCGGACCTCGGAGATGGAGGTGAAGGCGAGCAACGGAAGCTTGGTGTGCAGACGAGCCAACCGTCGAACGGTGTCACCCGACTGAGTGAACGCCACGAGTGCCTTCGCGTCCAGGCGCTCGCCGATGTCACGAGCGGCGTAGGAGATGACGCCACGCTTGGTGCGCGGGACGTGCGTCAGCGGAGGAACACTGTCACCCTCGGTCTCGACCGTCTCGACGATGCGGGCCATGGTCCGAACGGTTTCCATCACGTACTTACCCACCGAGGTCTCACCGGAGAGCATGACCGCGTCGGTACCGTCGAGCACGGCGTTGGCGACGTCGGACGCCTCGGCGCGGGTCGGGCGGGAGTTCTCGATCATCGATTCGAGCATCTGGGTCGCGACGATAACGGGCTTGGCGTTGGCGCGGGCGATCTGGATGGCGCGCTTCTGCACCAGCGGCACCTGCTCGAGGGGCAGCTCGACGCCGAGGTCACCACGGGCGACCATGATCGCGTCGAAGGCGAGCACGATGGCCTCGAGGTTGTCGACGGCCTCGGGCTTCTCGAGCTTGGCGATGACAGGAACTCGGCGGCCGACGCGGTCCATCACTGCGTGGACGAGTTCGACGTCCGCGGGAGAGCGCACGAACGACAGCGCGATGAAGTCGCATCCCAGAGCGAGGGCGAACTCGAGGTCGGCGATGTCCTTCTCGCTCATGGCGGGAACGGACACGTCCATGCCCGGCAGGGACACACCCTTGTTGTTGCTGACCGGCCCACCTTCGGTGACACGGCACAGTACGTCGTTGCCTTCGACGCCGGTGACCACGAGGCCGACCTTGCCGTCGTCGACGAGCAGGCGATCGCCTTCCTTGGCGTCCTGGGCCAGCTCCTTGTAGGTGGTCGACACCCGGTCGTGAGTGCCCTCGCAATCTTCGACGGTGATTCGGATCAGCTCGCCGGCCGCCCAGGTGGTCGAGCCCTCGGCGAAACGCCCGAGACGAATCTTCGGTCCCTGCAGATCGGCCAGAATGCCCACGGCTTTGCCGGTGGCGTCCGATGCTGCTCGAACCCTCTCGTAGTTGGCCTGATGATCGGGGTGATCACCATGGCTGAAGTTCAGTCGTGCGACATCCATTCCACTCTCGACGAGTTCGCGGATGCGCTCTGTGGTTGCGGTTGCGGGTCCAAGGGTGCAGACAATCTTAGTACGTCGGCTCACGAAAGCGAGCCTAGCCGCTGGACGCCGCGTTCTCTATCGCAGACGCATCCACCCGAATACTACCGATCGGTAGCCACGCTACCCTGCTGCTGGGACGGTCTGTACCGGTTCAGAGACGGGGGTCACACGACCGCCAGGGGCAGTGCAGTCGGGTGTACCGGCGACGGCAATTCCGAGTGCCCGGTGAGGAAAGCATCGACACCGTTGGCCGCCGAACGACCCTCCGCGATCGCCCACACGACCAGCGATGCACCGCGATGCGCATCCCCGCACACGAACACCCCGGGTGCCGTGGTCTGCCAATCGGGACCACACGAGAGTGCGCCCCGCTTGGTCAACGTGAGTCCGTACTCGTCGAGTAAAGGACCGTGCTCGACGCCCTCGAAACCGATGGCGAACAACGCCAGATCACAGGGCAATTCGATCTCCTCCCCGATGGGCGTGACGATGCGTCGACCGTCCGCGTCGCGCTGCACCTCCACCTCGGCGAGCACCATCGCGCGAACGTGCCCGCGCTCGTCACCGAGGAATCGCTGGACGGCGACCTGATGACGCACGACGCCACCCTCCGCGTGCGCGGGTGAGGTGCGCAGCACCAGCGGCCACGACGGCCACGGCGAGAGACTTTCGTCGCGAGCCCCGGGCAGCGCAGGGTTGTAGTCGAGCTGCGTCACCGACGCAGCACCCTGTCGGTGAGCCGTTCCCAGGCAGTCTGCTCCGGTATCGCCACCGCCGATGATGACCACATGCTTGTCCGCAGCGGAGATGGAGGTGGGACCGTCGCCCTCGCATTCCTTGTTCGACGGCACCAGATGCTCCATGGCCAGGTGGATACCGTCGAGCTCGCGACCGATGACCTCGGCATTGTCACGGGCCCGCAGAGCGCCGACCGCGAGAACGACTGCGTCGAACGATTCGCGTAGTTGCTCGACGGTGAAGTCGATGCCGACCTCGCAGTCGGTGACGAAATGTGTTCCCTCGGCGCGCATCTGCATGAGGCGCTGATCGAGCACGGACTTCTCGAGCTTGAACTCGGGGATGCCGTAGCGGAGCAGTCCGCCGAGACGATCGTCTCGCTCGTACACGGTGACGTCGTGCCCGGCGCGGGTGAGCTGTTGCGCCGCAGCCAATCCCGCAGGACCGGATCCGACGACCGCGACCCGCTTGCCGGTGGTGATCGTCGGCGGCTGCGGAACGATGCTGCCGTCCTCCCAGGCCAGGTCCGCGATGGTCTGCTCGACCCGCTTGATCGTCACGCTTCCGCCGGTGGCCGCCTCGGAGATCGACAGCACACACGCCGACTCACACGGGGCCGGGCACACCCGACCGGTGAACTCCGGAAAATTGTTGGTCGCATGCAGTCGGTCGCTGGCCGCATCCCAGCGGCCGCGGCGCACCAGGTCGTTCCACTCGGGAATCAGATTTCCCAACGGGCAGCCCGCAGTTCCCGAGTGGCAGAACGGGATACCGCAGTCCATGCAGCGACGCGCCTGATCGGAGACCTCGGCGGCACGCTCGCTCGTGGGCTGGTGCGAGTACACCTCGTTCCAGTCCTTGACGCGCTCGCCGATCGGACGCTTGACGGCCTCGCGCTTGACGACTTTCAGAAATCCCTGTGGATCAGCCACGTGCAGCCTCCATGATCGCAGCATCGACGTCGCGCCCTTCGGCGCGCGCCATTCTTGTCGCTTCCAGCACTCGCTGGTAGTCGACGGGCATGACTTTGGTGAACAACGCGGACCTGCGGGGCCAGTCGGCCAGCAACGAGGTCGCGACGGTAGAACCGGTCCAGCGCTGATGATTCTCGACGGTCTCACGCAGCCACACCAGATCGTCCGGGTTGGGCACCTGCAGTTCGACCATCGCCATGTTCACGTCCGCCGGATCGAGACCGAGGACGAACGCGATGCCGCCGGACATACCCGCCGCCATGTTGCGACCGGTGGGCCCGAGCACCACGACACGACCGCCGGTCATGTACTCGAACGCGTGGTCGCCTACGCCCTCGTTCACCGCGATCGCTCCCGAGTTACGGACCGCGAACCGCTCCCCTGCCTTACCGCGCAGGTACACCTCACCCGAGGTGGCACCGTAGAGAATCGTGTTTCCTGCGATCACGTTGTCCTCTGCGACGAACGGCGCATCGTCAGCGGGCCGCACGACTATTCGGCCGCCCGACAATCCCTTACCGACATAGTCGTTCGCGTCACCGACCAGGTCGATCGTGATCCCCGGCGGCAGGAAGGCCCCGAGAGACTGACCGGCGGATCCGGTGAACGCGATGCGAATGGTGTCGTCCGGCAACCCGACCGCGCCGTAGCGCCGGGTGACCTCGGACCCCAGGAGCGTTCCGACCGTGCGATTGACGTTGCGTACCGGCAGCTCGAGCTTCACCGGATGGGCGTCCTCGAGCGCTCCCTCGGCCAGTTGGATCAGCGTCCGATCCAGCGCGAGATCCAGACCGTGATCCTGCGCTCGGAGACGTCGACGCTGCGTCATCGGGGCACCGTGTCGGTCGACGGGCATCGCGAAGATCGGCGCGAGATCGAGTCCCTTGCTCTTCCAGTGCGCCACTCCGGCTGCCGTCTCGAGCACGTCGGCGTGACCGACCGCCTCGTCGATACTCCGGAAACCGAGCTGCGCGAGGTACTTTCGCACATCCTCGGCGATGAACTTGAAGAAGTCCTCGAGGAACTCGGGCTTGCCGGTGAACCGCTTGCGCAGCTCCGGGTTCTGCGTCGCGACACCGACCGGGCAGGTGTCGAGGTGGCAGACGCGCATCATGATGCATCCCGCCACGATCAGCGGGGCCGTCGAGAACCCGAACTCCTCCGCGCCGAGCAGCGCCGCAACGATGACGTCGCGTCCGGTGCGCATGCCGCCGTCGCACTGCACCGTGATGCGATCGCGTAGGCCGTTGAGCACCAGCGTCTGCTGGGCGTCGGCGAGGCCGATCTCCCACGGAGCGCCTGCATGCTTGAGCGATGTCAACGGCGCAGCACCGGTTCCGCCGTCGTATCCGGAGATCAGGACGACATCGGCGTGTGCCTTGCTCACGCCCGTCGCCACCGTGCCGACGCCGACGGAACTGACGAGTTTGACGTGTACGCGAGCCTTCTCGTTGGCGTTCTTGAGATCGTGGATCAGCTGTGCGAGATCCTCGATCGAGTAGATGTCGTGGTGCGGGGGCGGCGAGATGAGGCCGACACCGGGCGTCGAATGTCGGGTCTTGGCCACCCACGGATACACCTTGTAGCCGGGCAGCTGACCGCCCTCGCCCGGCTTGGCACCCTGCGCCATCTTGATCTGAATGTCCGTGGCATTGACCAGGTAGTCGCTGGTGACACCGAACCGACCACTGGCGACCTGCTTGACGGCACTGCGCCGCGTCGGGTCGTAGAGCCGGTCGACGTCCTCGCCGCCCTCACCCGAGTTGGACCGTCCGCCGAGATTGTTCATCGCGACGGCCATCGTCTCGTGCGCCTCGGCGGAGATCGATCCGTAGCTCATCGCGCCGGTGTTGAACCGCGTGACGATCGACTCGACCGATTCCACCTCGTCGAGCGGAACCGGCGGCCTGACACCGTCCTTGAACTCGAACAGACCGCGCAGTGCACCGCCTTCGCGAGCGAGCCGGTCCACCTCGTCGGTGTACTTCTGGAACACGTCGTATCGGCCGGTACGCGTTGCGTGCTGCAGCAGGAACACCGTCTCGGGGGTGAAAAGGTGCAGCTCGCCTTCGCGCCGGAACTGGTATTCGCCGCCGATCTCCAACCGGCGATGGACACGGTCGGTCGGATTCTCGGGGTACGCCCGACGATGGCGTAGCTTGACCTCCTCGGCGAGCACGTCGAGACCGACGCCGCCGAGCTTGCTGACCGTGCCTTTGAAGTACTCGCGCACCACCTCGCGGTCGAGACCGACGGCCTCGAAAACCTGTGCGCCGGTGTAGGACCCGACGGTGGAGATGCCCATCTTCGACATCACCTTCAGTACGCCCTTGCCGAGCCCGTACAGATAGTTCCGTACCGCGATCGTCGTTTCGACTCCGGTGAGTTCGCCCTCGCCGACCAGATCCTCGATCGACTCCATCGCCAGATACGGGTTGACCGCTGCGGCACCGAAGCCGATGAGCAGGGCCAGATGATGCACCTCGCGCGCGTCGCCGGATTCGACGACGAGTGCGATCTTGGTGCGCTCCTTGGTGCGAACCAAGTGGTGGTGCACCGCCGAGGTGGCCAGCAGCGACGGGATCGGGGCCCGAGTGTGGTCCGAATCGCGATCGGAGATGATCAGCGTGGTGTACCCCGCAGCGATCGCCTCCGACGCCCGGGCACGCAACTCCTCGATGGCCTCGGCGAGACCTTCGCCGCCGCGCTCGACCTCGTACAGCCCACGCAACACCGTGGCCGACAGTCCCGGATGGTCGCCGTCGTCGTTGATGTGAATGATCTTGTTGAGCTCGTCGTTGTCGAGCACCGGCCACGGCAACACGATCTGCCTGCACGACGCCGCAGTGGGCTCGAGCAGGTTCTGCTCCGGACCCATCACCCGCGCGAGCGAGGTCACGATCTCCTCGCGGATCGAATCGAGCGGCGGGTTGGTGACCTGCGCGAACAGTTCGATGAAGTAGTCGTAGAGCTGACGCGACCGCTGCGACATCACTGCGGCCGGGGTATCGGTACCCATCGAACCGAGCGGCTCGCCCCCGGATGCGGCCATCGGCGTCAACACGACGCGTAGGTCCTCCTCGGTGTAGCCGAACGCGACCTGTCGGCGCACCACCGAGTCGTGGTTGTACTGGATGTGAGCACGCTCGGGCAGACTCTTGATCTCGAGCAGGCCCGCATGCAGCCACTCCTGGTACGGATGCTCGGTTGCCAGTTGGAGTTTGATCTCCTCGTCCGGCACGAGACGTCCGGCGACGGTGTCGATCAGGAACATCTTTCCGGGCTCGAGGCGACCCTTGGCGACGACCTCGGACTGCGGCACGTCGAGCACGCCTGCCTCGCTGGCGAGGATGACACGGCCGTCCGCCGTCTGCCACCAGCGGCCGGGGCGAAGACCGTTGCGGTCCAGCACGGCTCCGACATAGCTACCGTCGGTGAACGTCACGCAGGCCGGACCGTCCCACGCCTCCATCATCGACGAATGGAACTGGTAGAACGCTCGTACCCGTGGATCCATCGTGCGGTGGTTCTCCCACGGCTCGGGCACCATCATCATCACCACGTGCGGCACGCTGCGCCCGCCCAGGTGCAGCAGTTCGAGCACCTCGTCCAAGGACACCGAGTCCGAGGCATCGGGGTTGCAGATGGGGAACAAACGCTCCAGGTCCCCAGGGATCAGGTCGCTCGACAGCAGCGCTTCGCGAGCCCGCATCCGGTTTCGGTTGCCTTTGACGGTGTTGATCTCACCGTTGTGCGCAACGTAGCGATGCGGATGCGCCAGCGGCCACGACGGGAACGTGTTGGTCGAGAAGCGACTGTGCACGATGGCAATGGCGCTCTTGCACAAGGGGTTACGCAGTTCCGGGAAGTACAGCGGCAGCTGCATCGTGGTGAGCATGCCCTTGTAGACGATGGTGCGCGAGGACAACGACGGAAAGAACAGCCCCGACCCCTCGGCCTCGATCTCGGGGGTGACTCGCTCGGAACGCTTGCGTAATCCGTACACCAACCGGTCGAGAGCGAGACCGGCCGGACGCGTGCCGTCGACCTCGGGGGCGGTGACGTAGAGGTAGCTCATGTACGGCATGCAGCCGAGGGCGGTGAGGCCCACGTCGGCTCGATCGGGATCGACCTCGACCGGAACCCAGCCCAGGATGTCCAGACCTTCTTCGGCCGCAACGGATTCGACGCGCTCGACGGCCATCGCTCGTTCACGGATGCCCTGCGGCAGAAAACACACCCCGGCCGCGAACGTGTTGTCCCCGTCGGCTCCGGCCGCGGGCAGATCGAAGGGTGCAAGGGAGGCGAGGAGTTCGACCGGCAGCTGAATCAGAATACCCGCGCCGTCACCACTGTTGGGCTCGGCACCGGCAGCTCCGCGATGCTCCAGGTTCTCCAGTGCCAGAACCCCGTCGGCGACGATCGCGTGGGAGCGGCGACCGGCGATGTCGGCGATCATCGCCACGCCACAGGAATCCTTCTCCGAGCTCGGGTCGTACAGACCTTGCTCCGCAGGCATCCGAGAAAACAGCACCACGATCACCTCCACGTAGGCCGGTGGGGTGCGTGAAGGGCGGTGCAGTGTCATCGACCCTGCACCGGAAGTCTCGGCAACCCCGCCGGCTGGTCGGCTCGAATCGACCGAAACGGTCGGATGAGCCGAATTGAACTGCCTGTCGGGAATTCACCGGGACAGCTCTGGCCCGCGAAAGAAACCGGGATCTCTCCCGGTTGTCGAAATCGTAGCAGCTGGCGTTGGCATCGATGCAATCGCGAATGCCGGCTGCGACGAATACGATCGTCAGTCGCGCAGCGGCCGACCGTGTTGATCGCGCACGCTGCCGGTGAGCATCATGATGCCGTCGATCAACGGCCAGATCCCGCCGATACCGCAGGTGAGCCACGTAACGGCGATCTGCGCCACCGCCATGCCCGGCTGGTTGAGATAGAAGCGCCCGGCTCCGAACGCGCCCAACAGAATGCCGAGCAGACCTGCCGTCAGCTTCTGCTTGTCGGAGAACGGCTCACCGGTGACCGGGTGCCTACCGTACGGAGCCATCGGGTCCATGTAACCGGGCCCGCCTGCGTACTGGGGACCGCCGTATTGGGGACCGTACTGCCCGCCCGCATACGGCGGGGGCGGCGGCGCACCGTACTGTCCGGAACCGTCGGATGGTGGTGGGTAACCGGCACCGGGCGGAGGTCCGAATTGCCCCTGATCGTCGGCGTCTGGAGTGCCGTAGTTGGGGGTGCTGTAGTTCGGGGTGGTGTAGTTCGGGTCGGGAGCCCCGTACACGGGACCCGAACCTGCGGGAGAGCCTTTGTCGAACGAGATGGTCGGCTCCGACGGAGTGGATCCGTCGCCCGAGGATCCGTCCGAGGACGATGTACCTGAGTCACTCACGTCGAGCTCCCTTACGTCCGTTGCAGTATCAGCAAGGGCATCAGTCTCTCAGTTTTCGCCCCTGAGCGTCCGTCACATTGCCCACCAGTATCAGCACGCCGTCGGCCACGTGCCATACGAAGAGCCCGAACAGCAGGATCACTCCGAGGCCGAACACCGCGGTGAGGAGAAATCCGACGAAGAACAGAAGCAACTGCGCGACGCCGATACCGGTACTTCCGATGTAGAAGCGGCCGACTCCCAACCAACCGAGAAACAGCTGCAGCAGGCCACCCACGATCTTGGACTTGTCCGACAACGGCACGCCGGTCACCGGATCGCGCCCGTACGGTGCATCGGGGCCAACGCCGAACGCGGGTCCACCCGGATAGCCGGCGGGTACGCCGTAGCCCTGCTGACCGTAACCCTGCTGTTGACCGAACCCCTGCTGGCCGTAAACCTGCTGGCCGAAACCCTGCTGCGGGTAGCCCTGCTGACCGTAACCCTGCTGTTGACCGAAGCCCTGCTGGCCGAAAGCCTGCTGCGGGTAGCCCTGCTGCCCGAAGTTCTGCTGCGGGTAGCCCTGCTGCCCGTAGTTCTGCTGCTGGTAGCCCTGCTGACCGTAATTCGGCTGCTGACCGTAACCCTGCTGTGGGTAGCTGGGGGGTGCCGGAAATCCACCGAGCGGATTGTCGGTACTGCTGTCCGCGCTCGGCGCCGGGTAGCTCGGCGTGCTGGACCAACCCGGGCCGTTTCCGATGCCGGAGTACGTGTCCCACCCCGGGCCGGTCGGACCGGTCGGACCGTGCGAGGGCGCGGACTCCGAGGTTCCGGGCGGCTCCGAGAGCGACGCTTCGGCGGTGGCGTCGTAGTCGAACGGCGTGCCGAACGACGCGGTCGGATTCGACCCGCTGTCGCTCGAATCGGCGGTGGAATCCGGTTCGGGGTCGGGCTGAGGGGTCTTGTCGAAATCAACCACGCGTACTGCCTTCTTCCTCGGCTTTCTTGTCGGACGCCTGAGTGGGCTGCTCGTCCACGGTGCCTGCGTCCGTGGTGTCGTCGATCGGCGTCGGGCCCGAGCCTTCCGCATCCGAGGAGGCGTCCTCGGAAGCAGTCTCGTGATCCACGTCGTCGTTCGATCTCAGTGTCGCCGGTTCTTCACGGCCCTTGGTGGCGATCACGAAGTACGCGAGCGCCAGCACGAAGATGATGGCGGAGGTGAAAGTGTTGATGCGTATGCCTGCGATCGTCGTGGCGAAGTCGTCGCGCATGAGTTCCACCCAGAACCGTCCTGCGCAGTATCCGGCCACGTACAGCGCGAACAGTCGACCGTGGCCGATCGTGTACTTGCGGTCTACGAGAACCAGAAGCACGACGACTGCCACGCTCCACAGCAGCTCGTACAGGAAGGTCGGATGCACCACTTTTTCCACGAAACCGGTCGAGACTCCGTTGAGTGGATCGAGCCGTCCATCGGCGTCGACCCGTTCGTAGATCTCCAGACCCCACGGCTGTGTGGTGTCGCGGCCGTACAGTTCCTGGTTGAAGTAGTTGCCGATGCGGCCGATCGCCTGGGCCAGCAGAATCGGGGGGCCGACGGCGTCACCGAACGCGGGCAACGGAATTCCGCGTCGACGGCAGGCGATCCAGGCACCGACGCCACCGAGGAACACCGCTCCCCAGATTCCGAGCCCGCCGTTCCAGACGTACAGCGCTTCGATCGGGTTTCCGCCGGGACCGAAGTACGTCTTCCAGTCGGTTGCCACGTGGTACAGACGCCCGCCCAGCAGACCGAACGGGACGGCCCAGACTGCGACGTCGAGGACTGTGCCCTTGGTTCCACCTCGGGCCACCCAGCGTCGATCACCCCACACGACGGCAACGACGATGCCGATGATGATGAACAGGGCGTAGGCCCGCAGAGCCAGCGGTCCGACGTGCCACACCCCCTGCGGCGGACTGGGAATGTAGGCCAGGATCGCGGTCGAAGTCACGACGCTACGTTAGCCGAACGGACACCCTCGGCGAGTTCCGTCGTCAGGTCGCGCACGGCGTCGAGTCCCTTGTCGACGGCACTGACCAATGCCGAACCGACGATCACCGCGTCGGCATAGCGGGCAATTTCCGCAGCCTGCGCGCCCGAGCGGACCCCCAGCCCCACGCCGATGGGAATGTCGGAGTGTTGACGGATGCGCGCCGAGAGTGCGGGGGCCATCGAGGACACCGCGTCGCGTGCACCGGTGACGCCCATCGTCGAGGCCGCGTAGACGAAGCCACTACTGGCTTCGACGGTGCTGGCGAGCCGCTCCTCGGTGGACGACGGGGCGACGAGGAAGATTCGATCGAGTTCGTAGCGATTCGAGACCTCGATCCATTCCTGCGCCTCGTCGGGAATGAGATCCGGGGTGATGATTCCGAGCCCACCCGCGTTTGCGAGGTCACGGGCGAAGTTCTCGATGCCGTACTTGAGCACGAGGTTCCAGTAGGTCATGACGACCGCTTTTCCGCCCGCTGCAGCGACCTGCTCGGTGACGGCGAAGACGTCCTTCACCCGGGCTCCGGCTCGCAGCGCCACATCTGCTGCGGCCTGGATCGTGGGCCCGTCCATCACCGGATCGGAATACGGAATGCCCACCTCGACGATGTCGCATCCGGCGTCGACCATCGTCTTGAACACCTCGACCGATCGCGGCACCGTCGGAAAACCAGCCGGCAGGTACCCGACGAGTGCTGCGCGCCCTTCGGTACGGCACTGCGCGAAGGTCCCCGAGAGGCGGGAGTCGTTGTTGCTCATGGCTTGATACCTGCTTCGTCGTCCACGTTCGCTTCGCCGTCTCCGTCGATCAGACCGAACCATTCGGCCGCGGTGTCGACGTCCTTGTCGCCGCGTCCGGAGAGGTTGACCAGGATGATCGCGTCCTTGCCCAACTCCTTGCCGAGGGTGAGCGCACCGGCGATGGCGTGCGAGGACTCGATGGCCGGGATGATGCCTTCGGTGCGGCACAGCAGCTTGAAGGCGTTCATGGCTTCGGTATCGGTGATGCCGCGGTACTCGGCCCGACCGATGTCGTGCAGGTACGAGTGCTCCGGACCGACGCCCGGGTAGTCCAATCCCGCTGAGATGGAATGCGAGTCGACGGTCTGACCGTCCTCGTCCTGCAGCAGGTAGGAGTACGCACCGTGCAGGGCTCCTGGACTTCCACCGCTGATCGTCGCCGCGTGGCGTCCGGTCTCGACGCCGTCGCCTGCCGCCTCGAAGCCGATCAGCCGAACATCGGCGTCGTCGATGAAGGCGTGGAAGATTCCGATTGCGTTGGAGCCACCACCGACACAGGCCGCGATGGCGTCGGGCAGCCTTCCCGTGGACGCGAGCACCTGCTGCCGCGCCTCGAGGCCGATGATGCGTTGGAAATCGCGCACCATCACCGGAAAGGGGTGTGGTCCGGCGACGGTACCGAAGCAGTAGTACGTGTTGTCCGCGTTGGTGACCCAGTCGCGCAGCGCCTCGTTGATGGCATCCTTGAGGGTGCGCGATCCGGACTTCACGGCCACGACACTGGACCCGAGCAGACGCATCCGAGCGACGTTGAGCGCCTGCCGTTCGGTGTCGACCTCGCCCATGTACACGACACACTCGAGTCCGAGGAGCGCGCACGCCGTGGCGGTGGCCACTCCGTGCTGGCCCGCGCCCGTCTCGGCGATGATCCGTGTCTTGCCCATACGCTTGGCCAGGAGCACCTGGCCGAGGACGTTGTTGATCTTGTGAGAACCGGTGTGGTTGAGGTCTTCTCGCTTGAGGAGAATCCGAGCGCCGCCTGCGTGCTCGGACAACCGCGTCGCCTCGAAGACCGGCGAGGGGCGACCGGTGTAATCGCGCTGCAGTCGGTCGAGTTCACCGAGGAACTCGTTGTCGCTGCGCACCTTCTCGTACTCGGCGGTGACTTCCTCGATCACACCCATCAACGCCTCGGGCACGAATCTGCCGCCGTAGACACCGAAATGGCCGCCCACATCGGGCTCGTGCGCGCTGCGATCGGTGAGGCCGATGCTGCTCTGCGGCAGATCAGCGCCCTTGAAACGAACTGCCTGCGGGGCGTCCGTGATGGAAGAAGAATTGCTGGTGCTCACCGGTCCAGTGTGCCCCAACGGCGGACCGCCGCCGCGCTCGGGTCAGCGTGCGGGCTTGGGGCAGGACGGATGCGTTCCCGCCGTCACCAGGTCCGAGACGGCCGTGCGCGGATCGCCTGCGGTGACCAAACCCTCGCCGACGAGTACCGCGTCGGCACCGGCACCGGCGTAGGCGAGCAGATCTGCAGTGCCACGCACCCCGGACTCCGCGATGCGAATGATCTCGCTGGGCAACCCGGGCGCGATGCGGCCGAAGCTGTCACGATCGATCTCGAGTGTCTTCAGATTGCGGGCGTTGATACCGATGACGCTGGCACCGGCCTCGAGGGCGCGATCCGCCTCGGCCTCGGTGTGCACCTCGACCAGCGCCGTCATACCCAGCGACTCGGTGCGGTCGAGCAACGACGTCAATGCGTCCTGCTCGAGCGCCGCGACGATCAGCAGGATCACGTCTGCACCGTGCGCCCGAGCCTCGTGAATCTGGTACGGACCGACGATGAAGTCCTTGCGCAGCACGGGAATCGAGACGGCGGCACGGACTGCGTCGAGGTCTGCGAGTGACCCGTGGAACCGACGCTCCTCGGTCAGAACGCTGATGATGCGAGCGCCGCCCTGCTCGTACGCGCGGGCAAGAACGGCCGGATCACCGATGTCTGCAAGAGCTCCCTTGGACGGGCTCGCCCGCTTCACTTCGGCGATGACGCCGATGCCGTCCTCACGGAGGGCAGCTGCCGCGTCGAGGGGGGCCGGGGCTGCCTTCGCTGCTGCTTTCACGGCGGCGAAATCGACCACCGATTCACGCGCGGCCACGTCGGCTCGTACACCGTCGAGAATCGAGTCGAGAACGGTCATGGTGCCCCCAGTCCTTTCTGAGCGTCGACGTCCGATGTGAGGAATCTCATCGGGGTCGGATCTAGCGTAGAGGTCCGTTTCAATCAGACGAACGCCGGGTACCGGACTCGTCGGTAGGGTCCTCACCGGCGTCGAGCGCGTCCCACATCATGCGTTCGGTGAGGTCCTCTCCCTCGTCCTGCACACCGGCACCGGATGCCGTGGTGCGCGCACGCCGAGCGACCTCGTCGCGTCGCACCGCCGGGGCGTCGTACTTGGACGAGAGTACTTGCGGGGCAAACGTTTTCCGAATCGACACCACGGCAGCAGCGAAGGCGCAGACTGCACCGACGAGGGTGACGATCGCCGGCAGAACCGAGACGTCCGTCATCGACACCTGGGCGCGTGCCGGAAGCTCCGCCAGCGCCGCGGACTCCGAATCGGATGCCCCGGCAATGAGCAATCGAACCGCCGGAATCGCGGCCGCCACGGCCACCACCGCGATCAACAGGGCCAGCACCCGAGAGGCCCACCCGCGCACGGCGAACGACGCGGCGATCGCCGCCACGAGCACCAGCGCGAGCGGCGTCGTGGCAGCGGCCCAGGTGCTACCGAGAAGCTCGTCGGTACGGCTCTCTCCGAGGCCGTCGAACGACGTCAACCGAACCCATGTCATTCTCGACGCGCCCCACAGGCACGCCGCAGCAACGACCAGAAGGGCGACGGGTAGAGCGGCCGACCCGCGGCGACCGGATCGCTCGGTCATCGGCCGCCGACCTCACGGAGCGATTCCGCAGCGGCGACGGCTCCCAGCACCGCCATCGCCTTGTTCCGCGCCTCGTCGTCCTCGTATTCCGCAACCGAGTCGGCCACGACCCCTGCCCCGGCCTGAACGTAGGCGGTGCCGTCCTTGATCAGGGCGGTGCGAATCGAGATGGCAGTGTCGGCGTCCCCCGCGAAATCGAGGTAGCCGACGATGCCGCCGTAGATGCCGCGTCGCGTCGGCTCCAGCTCGTCGATCAGTTCCATCGCGCGCACCTTCGGTGCCCCGGACAGGGTGCCTGCCGGGAAGCAGGCCTTGACCGCGTCGAGGGCGCGTTTGCCCTCGGCCAACCGTCCGGTGACCGTCGACACCAGATGCATGACGTGGCTGTATCGCTCGATGTGGCGGTAGTCGCTCACTCGCACGGTGCCGGGAGCGCAGACGCGTCCGAGATCGTTGCGGCCCAGATCGACGAGCATAAGATGCTCGGCGTTCTCCTTCTCGTCGGCCAGCAGATCCTTCTCGAGCAGCACGTCCTCTTCCTCGGACGTGCCACGCCAACGCGTGCCCGCGATGGGATGCGTGGTGGCGAGACCGTCGACCACCGTCACCAATGCCTCGGGGCTCGATCCGACGATGGAGAAGGCCGTCTCGTCGTTCTCCCCCGGTACGTGCATCAGATACATGTACGGGCTGGGATTGGAGGCTCGCAGCATCCGGTAGACGTCGAGGGGTGACGCATCGGTGTCCATCTCGAAACGCTGTGAGAGCACCACCTGGAACGCCTCACCTGCTTCGATCTCTTCCACCAGGCGAGCGACGTCGGCCCCGAAGCCCTCGGACGTGCGCTGTCGGCGGAACTGCGGCGCGGGCCTGGACACGGTGGACACGGTGGAGTCGGCGGGCTTCGACAGGTCCGCGCACATACGGTCCAGACGCCGCACGGCGTCGTCGTACGCCTCGTCGACGTGCTCGTCGGTGCCGTTCCAGTTCACCGCGTTCGCGATCAGGGTGATCGCGCCCTCGTGATGGTCGACGGCCGCAAGATCGGTCGCGAGCAGCATGACCAGCTCCGGCACACCGAGGTCGTCCTGCGCGTGCTCGGGCAGTTTCTCGATGCGCCGCACCGAGTCGTATCCGAGGTAGCCGACCATGCCGCCGGTCAACGGGGGCAGACCGGGCAGCCGCTCCGAGTGCAACAGCTCCAGGGTCCGCGCCAGCACTTCGAGAGGATCGCCGCCGCTCGGCACCCCTGCTGGGACGTTGCCGCGCCACGCGGCCTCACCGTCGATGACCGTGAGCGACGCCGGAGCGCCTGCCCCGATGAACGACCACCTCGACCACGAACTGCCGTTCTGTGCGGACTCGAGCAAGAAGGTTCCGGGTCGGTCGGCACCGAGCTTGCGGTACGCAGAGAGAGGAGTCTCGGAGTCGGCGAGCACCTTTCGCGTCACGGGCACCACGCGGTGCTCTGCGGCGAGATGCCGGAACATCTCACGCGAGGTGGTCGAGTCCGAGTTCTCGGTGTCGGGAGTGGGGCTGGGATCGGTGGTCGTCTCGCCGTGCATGCCACCATCCTCCCAGGTTCGGCACGAGCGTCGGCGCTCGCGGTAACCTGCCGAGCATGAAACCAGGCGAGCTCGTTCCCGATTTTTCCCTGCCGGACCAGACCGGAGAGCCCCGAACGCTGACCGATTTGCTGGCGAACGGTCCGATAGTGCTGTTCTTCTACCCTGCTGCGTTCACCCCGGGTTGCACCGCCGAGGCGTGCCACTTCCGGGACCTGGCATCGGAGTTCGCCGAGGTCGGAGCAACCCGCGTCGGCATCAGTGCCGATGCCGTCGCAAAGCAGGCAGAGTTCGCCGCCGCCAAGTCCTTCGACTACCCGCTGCTCTCCGACGAGGACGGCACCGTCGCCACCGCTTTCGGCGTCAAGCGCGGTCTGCTGGCCAAGCTCTCCCCGGTCAAGCGCGCCACATTCGTCATCGGCACCGACCGGAAGGTCCTCGAGACCTTCTCGAGCGAAGTACGGTTCGAGGCCCATGCGGACAAGGCGCTGGAGTACCTGCGGGCACATCGCACGTAGAGCAGTGTCCGACGCGATGCCTCGGGTGGGGGGACCCTCGAGGCATCATGTGCAGACCACAACTATCTGGGCAGGAGTGGAGCCTGCAGGAACGACCACGAAACGGCAGTGGAGCCTGCAGCAACGACCCAGAGATCGAGAGGTTCCCCGCGATGGATAAGTCGGCCACACCGCAGGAGGCGACACCGGTGGATTCGGTGGATCCCCGCTGGCTCACCGAGAGCCAACAGCAGGCGTGGCGATCACTCGTCGCTCTGGTCACTCGGTTGCCTGCAGCTCTGGACGCGCAGCTGCAACGCGACGCGCAGCTGACTCACTTCGATTACTTCGTCCTCGCGGTGGTCAGTGAGAATCCGCAGCGCCGCATCCAGCTCCGGGACCTGGCCGAGTACGCCAACGCGTCACTCTCGCGTCTGTCACACGTGGTCACCAAGCTGGAGAAAGCCGGGTGGGTCAGACGCGAGAGCATCCCGGGCAGCCGGGGATCCTACGCGGTGCTGACCGACGCCGGAATGGACAAGGTCGTCGGATCGGCACCGGGTCACGTCGCCACCGTGCAGGCGCTGATCTTCGACGGTCTGTCCGACTCCGAGGTCGGCGAGCTCGCCACCCTGAGCTCGACTCTATTGGCGCAGTTGGACAAGGGAATAGCAGCGGGAACCGGTCACGCCTGAGTGTCGGGGCCCAACAGGACGTCGGCATCGAAGCAGGTGTGCGCGCCGGTGTGGCACGCCGCGCCGGTCTGATCGACAACGAGGAGCACGGTGTCGCCGTCGCAATCGAGCCGAACCTCGTGCACGTACTGCGTGTGACCCGACGTCTCACCCTTGACCCAGTACTGCTGCCTGGACCTGGAATAGTAAGTGCCCTTGCGGGTTTCGAGGGTTCGAGAGAGCGCCTCGTCGTCCATCCAGGCGACCATGAGCACCTGACCGGTCGACCGTTCCTGCACGACGGCGCTGAACAGTCCGGCTTCGTTGCGCTTGAGCCGCGCGGACAGACTCGGGTCGAGTGTCATCGGAAATCCTCTTCTTTATCGAACGACGATGTGCTCGGCGCGCATCGCGTCCTTGACCTGGCCGATGGTGAGATCGCCGAAGTGGAAGACGCTCGCGGCAAGAACCGCGTCCGCTCCGGCGTGCACTGCCGGCGAAAAGTGTTCCACCGCACCCGCTCCGCCGCTGGCGATCACCGGCACGTGCACCGCGGACCGAACGGCGGCGATCATCGGCAGATCGAATCCGGCCTTCGTTCCGTCGGCGTCCATCGAATTGAGCAGGATCTCCCCGACGCCCAGTTCTGCACCACGAACCGCCCATTCGACGGCGTCGATGCCGGTACCACGTTTGCCGCCGTGAGTGGTGACCTCCCAGCCCGACGGGGTGTCCTGCTGCCCCTGAGGGACGGTGCGTGCGTCGACCGACAGCACGATGCACTGTGAGCCGAACCGTTCGCTGAGCTCGCGGAGCAACTCCGGTCGGGCGATCGCAGCGGTGTTGACACTGACCTTGTCCGCCCCGGCTCGCAACAGTCGATCCACGTCGGCGACGGTGCGCACTCCCCCGCCGACGGTGAGCGGGATGAACACCTGCTCGGCGGTCCGGCTGACGACGTCGAGCATCGTGCCTCTGTCCGACGTCGACGCGGTGACGTCGAGGAAGGTCAGTTCGTCCGCCCCTTGCGCGTCGTAGGCGGCCGCGAGCTCCACGGGATCGCCTGCGTCGCGGAGGTTTTCGAAGTTGACTCCCTTGACGACGCGTCCGGCGTCGACGTCCAGGCACGGAATCACTCTGACCGCGACGCTCATCGCACCGGTCCTTCCAGATAGTCGACGGGATCACCGAGTTCGGTGATCACCTTCAGCAGTTCGTCGTGCACTCCTGGCCCGGCTGCGAGGACCGACGCCGAGTCGACCGTCCAGGGTTTGCCCGCGAGATCGGTGACGATTCCGCCTGCCGCACGTACCAGCAGCGCACCGGCTGCATTGTCCCAGGCACGATGACCGAAGACCACCGCGCCGCCGAGAACTCCGCTGGCGGTGTAGGCCAGATCGACTCCGGTGGCACCGTGCATCCGCAGTCGCGAGGAGTGCATCGACAACTCTTCGAGAATGCGGAATCGGAACCGACCCGGCAGCGAACCGCGGCTGGCGACGTTGAACGCACCGAACCCGATCATGGATTCGCGCAACGGTTTCGGCTGCAGTGCCGGGAGGGCGACGCCGTTGAGCAACAGGGGTCCGCCTGCCACAGCGGCGAAACGCTGATCCACCAACGGCAGCCAGGTGAGCCCGAGGACCGGCTCGCCATCGTCGAGCAACGCCAACAACGTTCCGGCCGAGGGCAACCCCGACGAGTAGTTGAAGGTGCCGTCGATCGGGTCCAGCACCCAGACGAGTCCCGAGTTCAGATCTGGTCCCCCGAACTCCTCACCGTGAACGGCGATTCCGGTGGCTTCGTGCAATTCCGCACTCAGCCGACGCTCGAGTTCCAGGTCCACTGCAGTGGCGAAGTCGTCGGGGCCCTTCTGCACTGCGCTCGGTGCGCCGACGCCGGCGACGAACCGATCGTGGATGCCGTCGAGCAAACCACCGGCGATCTCGAGCAGACGGGTCGGTTCCTCGGGAAGGGTCATTCCTGGGCTACCGAGACACCGCAGCGAGGGCGTCCGGGAGCGTGAAACGTCCGGCGTACAGGGCTTTTCCGACGATGGAACCTTCCACACCGCGGTCGACCAGTCCGGCGATCGCTTCCAGGTCTGCAATCGTGGACACGCCGCCCGATGCGATGACCGGCTTGTCGGTCTTGGCGCACACGTCGGCGAGCAGTTCCAGGTTGGGCCCGGTCAACGTGCCGTCCTTGGTGACGTCGGTGACGACGTAGCGCGAGCACCCGTCGCGCTCGAGCCGCCCCAGAACCTCCCACAGATCGCCGCCGTCGCTCACCCAGCCGCGACTGCGCAACCGCGGTGCTCCGTCGACGATCAACACGTCGAGGCCGACGGCGACGCGATCGCCGAACTCACCGATCGCGCGGGAGCACCACTGCGGATCCTCGAGGGCTGCGGTGCCGAGATTGACTCGCGCGCAACCGGTCGCCAACGCTGCGCGCAGCGACTCGTCGTCACGAATTCCGCCCGACAGCTCCACCTTGACGTCGAGCTCACCGACGACCGACGCCAGCAGCTCGCGGTTGGAGCCGCGTCCGAACGCAGCGTCGAGATCCACGAGATGGACCCACTCGGCACCGTCGTTCTGCCACGCGAGTGCGGCGTCGCGAGGCGACCCGTACTTCGTTTCGCTTCCTGCTTCTCCTTGAACGAGACGGACAGCTTCGCCGCCTGCGACATCGACAGCAGGCAATAAGACCAGGCTCACGTGCGGTTATGCTACGGGCCGAGCGGCTGTGAACTCAAAACGGGTCGTCTGTGGTCCTACCGGAGTTCCTTGCGCGTCATGCGGGTGGACACCACACCCATGGCCACGATCGCACCGACCACACCGGCCAACGCGATGACCAGACCCACCCCGGGGCCAGGCTGCAGCACAGCGATCAGTGCCGTCGCGAGGGCGAGCACGGCCACCGCCGCACCGAGGGCTCGAAAGGCCAAGCGCCCGAGTGAGAACTCGCGGTCGCTCACACCGATCGGACCCAGTTCTCCAGCAGCGCGGCCCCGGCGTCACCGGACTTCTCCGGGTGGAACTGGGTGGCCGAGAGCGCGCCGTTCTCTACCGCCGCGAGGAACCGTCCGCCGTGATCGGCCCAGGTGAGCAACGGGGCTGCGATGGTGTCGCTGGGTTCGAGCTCCCACTGCTGCGCGGCGTAGGAGTGGACGAAGTAGAACCGGGTCTCGGGATCGATGCCGTCGAACAGCACACTCTTCTCCGGTGCCTCGACGGTGTTCCACCCCATGTGAGGCAGCACCTCGGCCTGCAAACGCTCGACCGTTCCCGGCCACTCCCCACACCCGTCCGCTTCGACACCGAACTCGACCCCGCGGTCGAAGAGGATCTGCATTCCGACACAGATGCCCAGCACGGGGCGTCCGCCGGCCAGACGCCGCCCGATGATGCGTTCGCCCTTCACCGCCAGCAGGCCCTCCATGCAGGCGGCGAATGCACCGACACCGGGAACGACCAGCGCTTCTGCATTCAAGGCCTCGTCGAAGTCCGAGGTCACGGTCACATCGGCACCGACCCGGGCCAGAGCCCGCTTCGCCGAGTGCAGATTGCCCGAGCCGTAATCGAGCAACACCACAGAAGTCATGCAGCAAGTCTATCGGGGCGTGGTCTCGCGACGAGCGCCACCGCCGCGACGACGACCACCGTGGCAGCGGCTGCGGTGAATCCCGCGGTGTAACCCACACTCGTCGCCAGGACACCGAGGGCGAGTGCGCCTGCCCCGGTACCCGCGTCGAAGCTGATGTTCCAGACGGCGCTCGCGCTGCTGTAGCGGGCGGGACCGGCTGCGTCGAACGCCATCACGAGACTGTCGTTCTGGCATGCGCCATACCCGATTCCGAACAGGACTGCTGCGACGAAGAACAGCGCCGCGGGCATGCCGCCGAGCGCAGCGATCGCGAACAGAGCGATACCGATCGCCGCCGACACCAGCGCCGGAAACACCGAGCGTCCGATTCCGATTCGGTCTGCCACCGACCCCGCGGCGTAACGCCCGACGAGCATCGAGGCACTGACGACGGCCAGTGCGAGTCCGATCATCGCGGCTCGATTCGATTCGGCGATCGGCAACAGACTGGTGATTCCCCCGTACGCCGCGGACACCGAGGCCACGACGAGGCACGGCACCAGAAATTGGCGTTTGTCGAGGCGAACTCGCTCGATCCTGGGCGGCTGAGGGGCGGGCCGGGTGGGCGGCAACAGCGCCACGCCGATCAGGCCTGCTGCGGGAACCAGAGCACCGAGTACGAACACGGCCGTCGGACTCGCCGCGAAAATCACCAGACCCAGTGGCAGCGTGAGCATCTGAGCCAAGGCGACAGCGATCCCCTGCGCGCCCGTGGCCCGTCCGAGCAGCGCTGTCGGAGCGAGTTCGGCGACAATGGCGGCACCGGCGACCGTCAACATTCCGAAACCGGTGCCCCGCAGCGCGGACACCGCCAGCGCCGGTACGGCCTCGACGGAGACGATGAACAGCAGCGCGGGCAACCCGAGGAGCAGACACCCGGCGGCCAGAACCGCGCGGTGGCCGACTCGCCTCAGCATGCTCGGCACGAACAGCTGAGTGATCACCGTCGTGGCCATGAAGATCGCGGTGCTGGCCGCTGCCACCGCGTCCGATGCCCCCGACTGGGACACCGCGAGGGGAACCACCGGGAGCAGCAATCCCCAGCCGCCGAACGAGGCCGCGCCCATGGCCATCGCGGCCGGAAGACCACGGATGGAGCTCAGGCCACTCAACGCACGAGCGCCGATCGACCGATCACAGACTTCCCTTGGTGGACAGCACACCGGTCACGCGAGGGTCGTACTCGGTGGCCTGACGCAGTGCCCGAGCCACTGCCTTGAACTCGGCTTCGGTGATGTGATGCTGATCGCGGCCGTAGATCACCCGGACGTGCAGTGCGATCCGTGCGTTGGACGCCAACGTCTCGAACACGTGCTTGTTGATCACCGTGGAGTACGGAACGCCGGGGTAGCCGCCGATGACGGAGTGCACCATGTAGTCGGGCTCACCGGTGTGCACGCAGTACGGACGACCGGACACGTCGACGGCCGCATGCACGAGTGTCTCGTCCATCGGAATGAACGAGTCGCCGAACCGAGTGATGCCCGCCTTGTCGCCGAGGGCCTGACCGAGGGCCTGGCCGAGCACGATCGCGGTGTCCTCGACGGTGTGGTGCGCCTCGATCTCGATGTCGCCCTTCGCGCGCACCGTCAGGTCGAAACGAGCATGGGTGCCGAGCGCGGTGAGCATATGGTCGTAGAACGGAACGCCGGTGGAAATGTCCACGATTCCGGTGCCGTCGAGATTCAGCTCGACCGAGATGTCGGATTCCTTGGTGGTGCGCTCGATCTTGGCGATGCGGGGAGCGGGAGTGGTCACTTCGATGCCTCTGCTGTTTCGGTCGATGCGAGTGCTGCGCTGACGGTGAGGAATCGGTCGTTCTCGTGCGCCAGTCCAATGGTGACGCGTAGATAGCCGGGAATTCCGACGTCCCGGATGAGCACGCCGTCGTCCAGGTATCGCTGCCACGTCGCGGCCGCATCGGAGAACCGGCCGAAGAGCAGGAAGTTGGCGTCGGACGGCACCACGTCGTAACCCTGGCGGCCGAGGGCCGCTGCCACCCGATCTCGTTCGGCGGAGAGTTCGGCGACGCTCCCGAGAGTGTCCGAGGCGTGCCTCAGCGCCGCCCGCGCTGCTGCCTGCGTGACGACCGAGAGGTGATAGGGCAAGCGCACCAACAACATTGCGTCGACGACGGCCGGGGCAGCCACCAGATATCCCAACCGACCGCCGGCGAACGCGAACGCCTTGCTCATGGTTCGGCTGACCACGATCTTGCTGGGATAGCTCTCGATCAACCCGATCGCGCTTGGCGCAGACGAGAATTCCGCGTAGGCCTCGTCGACCACCACGATTCCCGGTGCAGCGTCGAGGATTCGGCGCAGGTCCGCCTCGTCGATGCTGTGGCCCGTCGGATTGTTGGGGCTGGTGACGAACACGACGTCGGGTTTACGTTCTTCGATGGCACCGACGGCGTAGTCGACGTCCAGCGAGAAATCTGCCCGACGCTTCGCCGGAATCCATTCGGTCTGCGTCCCGGACGAAATGATGGGGTGCATCGAGTACGACGGCACGAAGCCCAGCGCGGTGCGATCCGGTCCCCCGAAGGCCTGCAGCAGTTGCTGCAGAATCTCGTTGGAGCCGTTGGCCGCCCACACATTGGCGATGTCGACGGCGAAGCCGGTCTGCTCGGTGAGGTACCGAGCGAGGTCGGCCCGCAGCGCGTCCGCATCACGATCCGGGTAGCGGTGCAGCTGCCCGGCCGCGAGCCGAACGGAGTCCGCAACATCGTCGATCAATGCCTGCGTCGGCGGGTGCGGATTTTCGTTGGTGTTCAACTGAACTGGCACGGTGAGCTGCGGCGCTCCGTACGGCGACTTGCCGATCAGGGCCTCGCGCAGCGGGAGGTCGTCCAGCGAGACCGACTGTCCCAACGCATCACTCATGACGCGTCACCGGTACGCAACCCCTCGAACCGCAGCCGCACCGCTTCGCCGTGGGCCGGCAGATCCTCGGCATTGGCCAGTGCAATGACGTGCGCTGCAACGTCTTTCAGCGCAGCTGCGCTGTAGTCCACCACATGGATGCCGCGCAGAAACGTCTGCACACTCAGGCCGGACGAATGCCGAGCGCATCCTGCCGTCGGCAGTACGTGGTTGGAACCGGCACAGTAGTCACCGAGGCTCACCGGCGACCACGCTCCGACGAACACCGCTCCAGCGCTGCGCACGCGGGCTGCGACGTCGGACGCGTCCTTCGTCTGGATCTCGAGGTGCTCGGCGGCGTAGGCGTTGACCACGGCCAATCCCTGCGTGACGTCGTCGACCAACACGATGCCGGACTGGCTACCGTTCAGTGCGGTGGCCACGCGCTCGGCATGCCTGGTGGACGCCATCTGTGCGTTGACAGCCTGGTCCACGGCATCGGCCAGTTCGATGCTGTCGGTGACCAACACACTGGCCGCCATGACGTCGTGTTCGGCCTGGCTGATCAGGTCTGCTGCGACGTGGAGCGGGTCCGCGGTGGCGTCGGCGAGAATCGCGATCTCGGTGGGCCCTGCCTCGGAGTCGATTCCGATGAGCGAGCGGCACAGGCGCTTGGCGGCCGTGACGTAGATGTTGCCGGGACCGGTGATCAGATCGACCGGAGCCAACTCGCCGCCGTCGGTGTCGACGCCGCCGTAGGTGAGCAGCGCGACACCTTGACCGCCGCCGACGGCCCAGACCTCGTCGACGCCGAGCAGTTGCGCCGCAGCAAGGATGGTGGGGTGGGGCAGGCCGCCGAAGTTCTTCTGCGGCGGCGACGCCACCACTAGAGACCCGACGCCTGCGATCTGCGCGGGCACCACGTTCATCACGACCGACGACGGATACACGGCGTTGCCGCCGGGCACGTACAGGCCGACGCGATCGACGGGGATCCAGCGTTCGGTCACGGTGCCGCCGGGTACCACCTGGGTGGTGTGGTCGGTTCTGCGCTGATCGGAGTGCACCAGGCGCGTACGTTCGATGGCGACCTCGAGGGCGGCCCGAACATCGGAATCGAGCTCTGCGAGGGCCTTGACCAGTTCTTCCTGCGGGACGCGAACGCGGTCCGGCCGGACGCCGTCGAACTTCTCACTGAACTCGAGCGCAGCCTCGGTGCCGCGGTCCCGGACGGCGTCGACGACGGGGCGAACCTGATGCAGCACCGAATCGACATCCACTCCGCCTCGGGGAAGTGCGCCGCGTAGTTCGGCGGTGGATGGAGTTCGTCCGCGTAGATCGACGCGGGCGAGCTCGATGCGGGCAGGCATAGTGGGCCCCTTCGTGAAGTCGGTTCGGTGCCGGGGTTCGGTCGTAACAGTGTGGTTCGAACACCCAGGATAGTTCCACCGAATTCGGCTCAGCCCCGCACGTCCCACAGATGATGGATGGGGTCGTGAATGTAGTAGGCAGCCAGTGATTCGACGGAGAAGTTCGACCCGTCGCTGCGCCGACCGGTCCGATGCCGATCCTCCGGCGGTACAGCGGCGAAATCGTCGGCCAGGGTGCGCGCGGCTTCGCCGAGTTCCGATGCGACTGTCGCGGGATTCTGTGCGTTGTAGTCCTCGGCCAGCGCGGTGGCGTCCTGGTCCCAGTTCTCGAACTCGGGATCGTCCTCGGTCAACACCAACGCGAGCCGGGTGCGGAAGATGCGGTGCGCGTCGCGTACGTGCGCGGCGTACTCGAGCGCGGACCACGTCGAGTCGTCGGGGCGCACTGGCGCGTCGTTGCGCTGCAGCACCGCCTCCCAACGTTCGACGTCGGCGCGGATCAGGTCCGGTATGTCGTCGTAGTCGACGGCACTCGAGTCGAACCCGCAGTCCGGGCACGCTCGCTCGAGTACCCAGGTCCAGTTCTTGGTGTCGGGATCGATCGGCATGCCGGTCAGAATAGATCCAGGTCAGGCGTAGCGGGCAGCCAGGTTGTGCAGCGTGCTCTTTATGCCCTGCGCGTTCTTCTGCGGCATCTTGAACAGCTCGAGCACCTTGGGGACCTTGGCGGTGCCGTACTTGAAGCTCTCGGTGACCGTGGTCAGCCCCGGCTGCTTCTCCTCGAACTCCCAGCGCCAGCTGTGGCCCATCGGGTGCTGCCACTCGACGACCTTGTGCTTGTCGGCGTCGACGAACTCGGTGACGGTGCTGGTGATCTTGTAGGGCACGCCGTACTGCTTCATGCCGACGGAGAATTTCGCACCGGTGCTGAGTCGATCGGGACCGCGAACGGTGTCCTTGACCGTGCCGGATCCGTCGAGCTCACCGTGCCGGGTGGGATCGGCCACGATGTCGAACAGCTCCGACGCCGGTGCCCGCACCTCGGTCTGACGGGTGACTTGCTGCGGGCCTGTATCGATCGTTCTGATGTCTGCCATCTTCACGGCCTACCCCACTGCGCCTTGTTCGACACACCTGGTCGAGACGAATAGGAATTGACGGCCGTAGTTCAATGAACGCATGTCCTGGTCAGTGTGGCTCGCTTTTCTCGGTGCGAGCATCGTCATCAGTCTCTCCCCCGGCGCCGGTGCCATTGCGTCGATGTCCACCGGGCTCCGCTACGGCCTGCGCCGCGGATACTGGAACATCTTCGGGCTGCAGATCGGTCTGCTTGTTCAGGTCGGCATCGTCGCGGTCGGACTGGGAGCCGTTCTGGCGAATTCTGCACTGGCCTTCACCGCCATCAAGTGGTTCGGCGTTGCCTACCTCGTCTACCTCGGCGTTCGGCAGTGGCGGGCCGCCCCGGCCGACGTCGCCGACGCCCCGGCAGTGGCGGACCGTGGCACGACGATGCTCGCCCGCGGCTTCCTCGTCAACGCCAGCAACCCGAAAGCCGTCGTCTTCATGGTTGCGGTGCTCCCCCAGTTCCTAGATCCGACGCGACCTCTCGTCGTTCAGTACCTGGTGATCGCCGCGACGATGGTGGCGGTCGACATGCTCGTGATGACGGGGTACACCTCGCTGGCCTCGCGGGTGCTGCGCTTGATGAAATCGCAGCGCCAGCAGAAGACGATGAACCGCACGTTCGCCGGGCTGTTCTTTGCCGCCGCAACGTTCTTGGCGACCGTTCGGCGCGTGACTCCGTGAGGAAGTACCGCGTGCACATGAAGAATGCCCTCGGCGGCGATCCGATTCCACTGGGACTGTTCGACACTCTTCTCGAGGCCAACACCTGGATCCAGGACGTCGGCAAGCGTGACGAGCACGAACTGGGCACCTACACGGTCGAAGTAGTCGACGAGTGAGCGGACGGTGTCCGTGTTCGAGTGGTGACACGTTCGACGCCTGTTGCGAGCCGTACCTGCGCGGCGATGCGAGCGCGCCTACAGCCGAAAAGCTGATGCGATCACGATTCACCGCGTTCGCCGTCGCAGATGTGGACTATCTCCGCGCATCGTGGCATTCCGACACTGCACCGGCCGAACTGGAGTTGGACCCCGATCAGCGGTGGTATCGACTCGACGTTCTCGCAATCGAGGCCGGTGGCTTGTTCGACGACGCGGGAACCGTCGAGTTCAAGGCCCGGTACAAGCATCCCGACGGGGCGGGCTCGATGAGTGAGGTGAGCCGCTTCGTCCGAGTGGACGGCCGGTGGCTCTACCTCGACGGGATCGTCTCGCGCTAGAGGTTGCGCAGCTTTGTCGGTCGGTTGCCCGAGGTACGACGCGCTTCCTGCTTCTCCTTGATGCGTTCGGCATCCTTGCGCACCTGAACCTGGGTGCGACGCTCGCGAACGAGCCACTGGGGCGGGCTGGCGACGAGTTCGTCGATCGCCTCGCTGGTCAGCGCTTCGGTGACACCGCCGCGGGCCAGCCCTGCGATGGATACGCCCAGCTTCTTCGCGATGACGTCGCGCGGGAAGGGTCCGTTGGTCTGCAGGTCGGTCAACCACTGCGGCGGATCGCTGCGCAGTGCGTCCAGGTCGGACCTGCTGATCATCGAGTTCTGGAATTCTTCGGGTGCTGCGGGAAGGTAGATGCCGAGCTTGTTCGCCGCGGTCAATGGCTTCATGGTCTGCTGCTTGTTCTCCGGGCTCACCGGAACAGCTTATCCGGCCGTCGGCGCTCTCGACGCCACCGTCCCTCACTGCCCTCCTCGTCCCATAGGCTCGACACTGTGAACATCGATGTGCAGACACTGCGCTGGTACGCGGCGGTAGCGCAGCAACTGCATTTCGCGCGCGCTGCTCAGTCGCTGGGAATCTCGCGAATCCGCTTGAGCAAGACGGTCGTGGAACTCGAGGAACAGCTCGGCGTCGACCTGTTCGTGCCGGGTGCCTCCCCCACCGAACTCACTGCCGACGGCCGCGATCTGCTCGAGCGGGCGCTGGTGGAGATCGCCGAGGACGATCGGCTCTCGGAACTCGCGCAGGTTGCTGCTGCCGAGCCGACGACGTTCACCATCGGATACGCCGAAGGTGTGACGCTGACGAAGTGGACGCGTATCTGGGCGGATCGTTTTCCGGACGTCACGCTGTCCGTGGTGGCGACGACGCCGGAGACACAGGTGTCGGCTTTGCACGAGGGCACGGTCGATGTGAGCTTCGTTCGACCGCCGATCGACCGCGATGGCCTCAACGCGATCGGTCTCTATCAAGAAGTGCAGGTCGTGGTGGTCCCGAAAGACCACGCGGTCGCCGCATTCGATTCGGTCACCGCAACCGATCTCGCCGACGAGCATCTGCTCGCCGAACCAGCGACGGTGCCCGAATGGGCAGCGGTGGCAACCGAACTCGTGGTCGGCAATCGACCGGAACTGCCCCCGATGAATTCCGTCGCCGAGACGTTCGAGTACGTGGCCGCCGGGCTGGGGGTGGCGATCGTGCCGCACTCGGTCGCCCGATTCAACGCCCGTAGGGACCTCGTCTACCGCCCGGTGACCGACGTCGAGCAGTCGCAGATTGCACTGGCCTGGGTCGCCGAACGCGAGGACGACCGCATCGAGGAATTCATCGGCATCGTCCGCGGCCGCTCGACCCGCAGCTCACGCGGACCGTCGGACGAAACACCGTTCAAGAAGAAGAAAGCGCACCCCTCGAAACCTGCTCGCCCCGTTGCCAAGACGAAGACGAACGCCCGACGCAGCGGCAAGCGTCGCTGACGTCTGCATCTCGCGCCGCCCCGAATCCATGAGAACGTGTGTTCGAGAGTGTGTCGGTGGGTCGCGGTAGATTCTGTTCATGCTTTCAGGGGACGGCGGATCAGGGGTGGACGGCATCGATACGGTGCCGCCCACCCCTGAGGTGTCCGATCCGAAGTTGTCGATGTTGGTCGACCGGGTCGAGTCCGCGGCGGCGGAGTTGGCGGAACAGGCGTCGGTGTCGTGGACGAATGCGGATCGGCGTGCGGTGATCCAACGGATGGAGATGCTGACCCGATCCCTGTCGGCGTACTCGTACACCTGGCTCAACGAACTCATCGGTCAGCACGGCCTCGATGTGTATCCGGGGTCGGTGCCGTCGTCGGTGGCGTGGATGCTGCGGATCACCCCACGAGCAGCGGGTGCACGAGTGCGTCTGGCGGCGGAGTTGGGTGACCGGACCGCGTTCTCGGGTGAAGTACTGCCGCCGTTGCTGCCGCGAACTGCCGAAGCACTGCGGTCGGGGTTGCTCAATGCCAAGCATGTGCAGATGATCCGCGAATTCTTCAGACATCTCCCCTCGAGTGTCGATCCGCAGACCCGCGATCTCGCCGAACAGCAATTGGTGACAGAGGCGAAGAAGTTCCGGCCCGACGACTTCGCGCCGGTCGTCGCGCACTTGGACTCGATCCTCAACCCCGACGGCGACCACGACGACGATGACGAAGACGAGGACGAGGACGAGGACGGAAAGCCGAGGCCACGGAAGCGGAGGGATGCGTTCTTCTACCTCGGTGAGCAGGGTGCCGACGGTATGTCGGAAGGAAAGTTCTGCGTCGACCCCGAACTACGCGCCTACCTCGAAGCCCTGTTCTCCAAAGCCGCGAAACCTGGCGTCAACAACCCCGCGGACCCGACGTCCGTCGTCCATGACGAGACCGACGAGACCGACAGCACTTCCGGCAGCAAGGACAGCACGACCCCTGGTGCCGAGAGTGACGGTGCGCGTCCCGATCCTGCAGTAGCTGAACCGGATTCGCCTCCATCGGGTGGTGTCTGCGATACCGAGACCCCACCGCACCCACAGCCGGACGACGGTCCGACGAGCGATGCGGGACTGTGGGGCGACGGTCCATGCGACGGTGACGGCTCGTCCGGCGACGGCATCGACTGCGGTTGCGGCACAGGGCCCGACGACACAGCCGAACCCGACGACACAGCCGATGCCGATACAGACGGCGGCGGCGACGAAGCGCTGGGTAAGGCTGCAGCACGCGACGCTGCCGCCGCGCGGGATATCCGCACCCAACGCGAACGCCATCACGACGCCCTGAAACTGGCGCTCCGGCAGACACTCGCCTCCGGCACCCTCGGCACACATCGAGGCCTGCCCGTCACCGCTATCGTCACCATGACACTGAAAGATCTCGAAGCTGGCTGCGGTTACGCGATGACCGGCACCGGCTCCCGCGTCTCGATTCGCGACGCAATCCGCATGGCCTCCCACGCCCACCACTACCTGACGATCTTCGACGACCACGGCAGGGCGTTGTACCTCGGCCGCTCGAAACGCATCGCCTCCGCCGATCAACGCATCGTGCTCATCGCCCGCGACCGTGGCTGCAGCTTCCCCTCCTGCACCCGCCCGGCAACGTGGTGCCAAGCCCATCACGTCACCGACTGGGTCGACGGCGGCTACACCGACATCGACGGATTGACCTTCGGCTGCGACATGCACCACGCACTCGTCGGCACCGGACCAGGAAAGTGGGCGACCACCGAAACCGGAGCAGGACATCGCTATCCGGGTCGCACCCTGTGGCATCCACCCACCGGAATGGACCCACGCAGGCGCGGGCTGATCAATCACGCACACCACCCCGAGGAAGTGCTGTACCCACCCGACCAGCCCGACGAAACCGGTTACGAAGAACCACGCCAACCCGCCTGACGACCCACACAAGCGTCAGGGCACAGCCCTGCCTACACGCGCGTAGGGATCTTTCAGCGAACCGGGTGACGCTTTCGATTGTGAATCAGAACAGCTGTTCCGAGTCCCACTGACATCAACAGAAGCGGTGCGGCGATGACAAGGGAAGCGTCGATGGCCAGAAACAGAATGGGTAACTGAAAGGAGCCGGGAGCACTAGAGGCCCAGGCCCCGCAGTCGGTCGATTTCACGACGATCGCGCTTGGTGGGCCTGCCCGCCCCTCGATCACGCCTCGGTACGGAGGCCAGAACTTCTTTCGGTGGCGGCGGCGGACTGCGATCGATCAAGCACTCGGGAACGACCGCTGCGCCGACACGTTTGGTGATGGCCCGCACCACGACGACGATCTTCTCCACCCCATCGGCCCGGAGTCTGATCTCGTCGTCGGGGCCGATGCGATGCCCGGGTTTGGCGGGAGTTCCGTTGACGCGGACGTGTCCGCCGCGGCAGGCAGCAGCCGCGGCAGACCGCGTCTTGAACAACCGGACCGCCCAGATCCAACTGTCGAGGCGGACACTCTGAACTTCCATCTTCGAAAGCAGTCCTCACATTGCGAGGCTCGACTACATGTCCAGGCCGAGATCGAGCACTGTCACCGAGTGTGTCAGACCGCCCACCGCGAGGAAGTCGACCCCCGTGCGCGCGTAGTCCCGAGCCACGTCGACGGTCAGGCCGCCCGAGGATTCCAGCTTCGTCTGCGGCGCGTGGGTGGCGCGACGTTGCACCGCCATCTGCGTCTGCCACAGCGGAAAATTGTCCAGCAGAACCAGTTCTACGTTCTCGCCGAGCACCTGGTCGAGTTGCTCTAGGCTGTCGACCTCGACCTCGCACGCGATGTCGGGAGCCGCAGCCCGCACCGCGTTCAAGGCAGCGACGACCGAACCTGCAGCCGCCACGTGATTGTCCTTGATGAGCGCGGCATCGCCCAGACCCATCCGATGATTGACGCCGCCGCCGGCACGAACGGCGTACTTCTGCAGTGAACGCAGCCCCGGCAACGTCTTTCGACTGTCCCGGATCTTGCACTCGGTGTCGGCGACCTCGGCGACCCAGCCGGCCGTCGCGGTGGCGATCCCCGAAAGGTGACAGACGATGTTGAGCATCGTGCGTTCGGCAGTGAGCAAACCCCGAGTCGGGGCCTCGACCGTGAGAACGGCCTGTCCCGGTTCGACCTCGGATCCGTCCCCGATGCGGTTCACGACGGAGTACTGGTCGGCTCCGATCACCTCGTCGAGAACCAGGAGACCGACATCGATCCCGGCGATCGTGCCGAAGTGACGCGAGACCACCGATGCCGTGGCGACGGCATTCTCGGGAACCGTTGCCAGCGTGGTGATGTCGGGTCCGTACCGCAGGTCCTCGTCGAGCGCGGTCCTGATCAGTGCGAGTACCTCGGCGCGATCGACGCCCGGGTTCACCTCGTTCGGGGTGTCGGTCATGTCAGTGCGCTCCCGTCATCACATCGTCGTTCACTATCGTCAACTGCCCGCCCTGATCTCGTTCGACGAACAGACTGCGGCGTTGCGCCGGATCACTCTCCGGGACATCGCGTCGGGTATGGCACCCTCGGCTCTCGCGGCGCTCGGACGCGGCCAGCACGATCACCTCTGCCGCAGCGGTCAGCGCTGCATCCTCGACTGCGCGCGCATCGACCGGTGGTTCCGATACCACGCCGTGCGCCAGAATACGTTGCGCTGCAGCAAGACCCGTTGCATCCCGTACGACGCCGACCTCGGCGGTCATGGTGCGCTGCAGCACCGCGCGGTCGATACGGCGATACGTGGGCAATGCGACATCCGAAATGCCTCCGCTTCGGCCGACCCGTTCGGCAGCCAAGTAGGCCGCACGGTCGCCGACGACGAGACCCTCGAGCAGACTGTTCGACGCCAATCTGTTGGCACCGTGCAGCCCGGTGCGCGCCACTTCGCCCGCGGCCAGCAAGCCGGGAACCGAGGTGCGTCCGGACGTATCCGTCGCCACGCCCCCGCACGAATAGTGCGCTGCAGGTGCCACCGGAATCAGGTCCGTCGCCGGATCGATGCCGGCACCAAGGCACGAGGCGGTCACGGTCGGGAACCGTTCGTGGACGCGTTCGACCATGCGGGCGTCCAGCAGCACGTGGTCGTCACCGCTGACGTGCAGCAGTTCGGCGATGGCGCGGGACACCACGTCGCGTGGCGCGAGGTCACCGAGCGGGTGCACTCCCGCCATGAAGGGCCTGCCTGCGACATCGAGAAGCCGAGCTCCCTCTCCTCGCACCGCCTCGCTGATCAACGGGCGGCGGCCCGTGGACCCGGCGGCGAACAGCACCGTCGGATGGAACTGCACGAATTCCAGATCCGCGATCCGGGCACCGGCGTCGAGTGCGAGCGCAATACCATCGGCCGTCGCGCCGGGTGGGTTGGTGCTGCACGAGAAGAGTTGTCCCAGTCCGCCGGTGGCGAGCAGCACCGTCGGGCAATGAACGACGCCGACGCCACGAGGCCCGCGCACGAGGAGACCGACAACCTCGCCGTCGGTGGTCAACACCCGCAGCGCGGTCGTGTCGAACTGCACCGTGGGCACCGACGCGTCCAGCGTGCGCTGCACCTCGGCCCCGGTGGCGTCTCCCCCGGCGTGAACGATGCGAGAAACGCTGTGGCCGCCCTCGCGGGTCCGCGCTACCGCGCCGTCGGCCGCCAGGTCGAACCGTGCGCCCGCAGCTTCGAGCGAGGTGATCGCCGCGCGTCCGCCGGCGACGATGGAGCGCACCGCGTCCTCATCGCACAAACCGGCACCGGCAACGCAGGTGTCGGCCACATGCGATTCGATCGAATCCTCGAGTTCGGGACCGACGACCGCGATCCCGCCCTGGGCGTACTGCGTCGCCGTGTCGGTGGACTGCCCCTTGCTGACGGTCATCACCCGGAGGCCGCGAGCCGCCGCGGTGCGGGCCGCGGTCAGTCCGGCAATTCCGCCGCCGACCACGACGAGATCGGCCGCGGTTTCCCATGCGACCGATGGATTCACTCGCCGCCGCCCGGGGTGCCGATCTCGATCATCCGCTGCACCGACTTGCTCGCGATGTGTGCGGTCTCGAGGTCGACGTGCACCTCGTCGCGCCCCTCGACGAGGCAGCGCAGCAAGGCAGCGGGGGTGATCATCTTCATGTAGCCGCACGATGCGCGGTCGTTGACGGCGAGGAAGTCGACGTCGGGTGCCGCCATCCGCAGCTGATGCAGCATGCCGATCTCGGTGGCGACCAGAACCTGCTTGGACGCGGTGGTGCGGGCAGCGTCGAGCATGCCGCCGGTGGAGAGAATCTTGACCTTGTCCGCTGGTACAAATCCCTCGCCTGCGAGGTACAGAGCCGATGTTGCGCAGCCGCATTCGGGGTGCACGTACAGCTCTGCATCGGGGTGGGTGCGAGACTTCTCGGCCAACTCGTCGCCGTTGATACCGGCGTGCACGTGGCATTCTCCGGCCCAGATGTGCAGGTTCTCGCGCCCGGTGACGCGCTTGACGTGCGCGCCGAGGAACTGATCGGGCAGGAACAGGATGTCGCGGCCCGGATCGATCGACTCGACCACCTCGACGGCGTTCGACGAGGTGCAGCAGATATCGGTCAGCGCTTTGATCTCGGCCGTGGTGTTGACGTACGAGACGACGACGGCCTCGGGGAAATCTGCCTTCCATTCGCGGAGTTGCTCGGCGGTGATGGAATCTGCGAGGGAGCAGCCGGCGCGCTGGTCCGGGATGAGGATTGTCTTCTGCGGGCTCAGGATCTTGGCCGTCTCGGCCATGAAGTGCACTCCGCAGAACACGATGGTGTCCTCGGACACCTCGGCTGCCATCCGCGAGAGCGCGAGGGAGTCGCCGACATGATCGGCGACATCCTGGATCGCAGGCAGTTGGTAGTTGTGTGCGAGCAGAGTCGCACCGCGCAGATCGGCGAGCCGTCGGACCTCGGCGGCCCATTCCGGTGTTGCCTCGACTCCCCCGTAGCCACCTGCTCCGTCGACGATGTCGCGAACTCTGGCGAATGCCGAGTCGAGGATGTTCAACCGGGTAGCGCTGCTGGTCATGACGGTTCTCCTTCACCGATCATCCGGTCGTCGGTGACCGAATTTCCTCCGAGGGAGTTTTCGACCTATGATCGAAAACATGATTCATCGTAGCACCGTCCACGAAGTACTCATTGCGGTGTTCCAAGTTCGAGCCTTTTCCGACCCCGACGCCCCGGAACTGGCGGTGCTGCTGTGGCAGCGCGCTCTCGATCCGGAGGCCGGCACCTGGTCGCTGCCCGGTGGCACCCTGCGTGGCGACGAGAATCTCGCCACGTCCGCGCGCCGTCAGCTCGCCGAGAAGGTCGACGTGCGCTCGGTGGCGCACCTCGAGCAGTTGTCCGTCTTCAGCGAACCCGAACGCGTACCCGGCGACCGACGGATCGCGTCGACCTTCCTCGGCCTGGTGCCGATCTCGACAGAACCGACACTGCCTGCGGACACGATGTGGCACCCGGTCTCGGCACTGCCCGACATGTCGTTCGATCACGGAACCGTCGTCGCGCACGCGAGACATCGACTGGTCGCGAAACTCTCGTACACCAACATCGGATTCGCACTCGCACCGGTCGATTTCGCGATCTCGTCGCTGCGCGAAATCTACGGTGCCGCACTCGGATATCAGGTCGATGCCACCAACCTGCAGCGCGTACTGAGCCGGCGTGGCGTCATCGAACCCACCGGACGACGCGCGCCGTCGGGCAAGGCAGGTGGCCGACCGCCTGCACTGTTCCGCTTTGCCGACAACAGCATTCGAGTCACCGACGAGTTCGCCGCACTGCGCCCGCCGCAGACGTGAACGGCTGCGGTCAATCGGCCCGATTCGAGTCGAACGACGGTGGCGGCGGCGGTGGGAAGAACTCGACATCGAGGTCGTCCGGTTCGGGATCGGTGTGTTGCAGATTGTCGTGGGGATTCATCGCCGCCAGCAGCAGCATCACCAGCGATGCTGTCAGCGCCTGAACGATCAGCACCAGCGGAGTCTCGATACTCGGCGCAACAGTGACGATCGACCCGACTGCAGGGTCGATGGCCTTCGGAAACCGAAGAGCAGCAATTCCGTTGCCCACCAGGATCGCAGCGACCGAGCCTGCGAGAGCGCCGACGAAGACGGCACCGAACAGCCGCGGACCTCGTTCCGACCTCCAGAGCCAGAACCCGATCGGGAGGACGAGACCGAGGGCCAAGGACACGAACGAGAACAGCGCGAGGCCGTCGAAGCGGTGCAGACTTTCCCCGGTCAGGGCCGCCCCGCGGTCCTGCGCCACCACGAGCAGCTGCTGCGCCGGTGCCAGGAACCCCCACAGCATCCCGCCCAGGGCCGACACTGCCACCGAGATTCCGACAACCACCGACAGCACACGACCGGTGCTGCTCCGCGGTGGGACTTCGACAACGTCCGACATGACCACCTAACGCCTACCCGTCGCGGTCGAGTCGACGAGGCCGTGACGCGAGCACAGCGACGTCCACCCGTCGGGGATGATCTGCACCACCATGCGGCGGCCGCATTCGGCGCAGAACCGCGGCGGCTCCAACCCGAGCCGGACGGCGACCGACAACGAATCCGCGCCCACCTCGGCTCCGGCTTCGACAGGCCGACCGGTGTGCGGGTCGTAGTGGGTCTCGCTCGTCATTCGACCCACCCTAATACGCCCATCAGATAGTCGAGTTGAGCGCTTTGATCGGCATCTGCAGCTCGCCGAGAAGATCGAGATCCTGTTCTGCCGGACGACCGAGCGTCGTCAGGTAGTTGCCGACGATGACCGCATTGATGCCGCCCAGAATTCCCTGCTTCGCACCCAGATCACCGAGGGTGATCTCGCGGCCTCCGGCGAATCTCAGAATGGTGCGCGGCAGAGCGAGACGAAACGCAGCGACGGCGCGCAGAGCATCCGACGCCGGCAGCACGTCGAGGTCCCCGAACGGGGTTCCCGGCCGGGGGTTGAGGAAGTTCAGGGGCACCTCGTCGGGTTCGAGTGCGGTGAGGTCGGCCGCGAACTCGGCCCGCTGCTCGAGTGTCTCCCCCATGCCGAGAATTCCGCCGCAGCACACCTCCATGCCTGCCTCGCGCACCATCCGCAGGGTGTTCCACCGCTCCTCCCAGGTATGGGTGGTCACTACGTTCGGAAAGTACGAGCGAGAGGTCTCGAGATTGTGGTTGTAGCGATGCACACCGATCGCCGCGAGCTGATCGACCTGATCCTGATCGAGCATGCCCAACGAACAGGCGATATCGATCTCGACCTCGTTCCGAATGGCTTCGATACCTGCGGCGACCTGCGCGAGCAGCCGAGCGTCGGGTCCGCGCACCGCAGCGACGATGCAGAATTCCGTCGCTCCGGTCTTCGCGGTCTGCTTCGCAGCTTCCACCAGCGACGGGATGTCGAGCCACGCAGCGCGAACCGGGGAAGCGAAAAGCCCGGACTGCGAACAGAAGTGACAGTCCTCGGGACACCCGCCGGTCTTGAGACTGACGATTCCTTCCACCTCGACCTCGGGCCCGCACCACTTCATCCGCACCTCGTGGGCCAAGAGCATCGTCTCCTCGAGACGGTCGTCACCGAGCTCGAGAACCTCGAGAACCTGAGATCGATCGAGCGCGATGCCGTCGCCGAGCACCTGTGTACGCGCCGTATGCAAAATGTCCATTCCGGGTCCCCTCGTAGTCGAACGGCATCGCCATTGAACACCGTTCAAGTTGAACGGCGTTCACGTTAGGCGCCGCGCTCGGCTACTGTCAAAGCGACGAGGCGTCGAACCACTTGGGGGAAGTAAGTGCAACTGAACAGGCAGGACGTCCTGGACGGCGCAATCGCCATTCTCGACGAGTACGGCCTGGCAGACCTGACGATGCGGCGTCTGGCGACGTCCCTGCACGTCCAGCCGGGCGCGCTGTACTGGCACTTCCCCAACAAGCAGACGCTGCTCGGTGCCATCGCCGACCACATACTCTCGGGTGCCGATGCACCGTCCACCGAGGATTCGTGGGACGCACAGATCGCGCAGATCGCGCACCGATTGCGCGACGCCCTTCTCTCCCGACGCGACGGTGCCGAATTGGTGGCCGCGACCTACGCATCGAGGCTGACCACCAACCACATTCGCGAACGTATCGCCGCCGTGTGCATCCGAGCGGGACTGCCGCGCCGCGACGCGGAACTCACCGCCGACACGTTGCTCTACTACATCCTCGGTCAGACCGTGGACGAGCAGGCGCGACTCCAGATGGACTCCGCCGGAGCCCTCACGCCCGACGCGTCGCCGCTCTTCGAAAGTCCAGACCCGACGAGCAGATTCGATTTCGGACTGAAGCTCTTCCTCGACGGAGTACGCCACACTGCGGCCGACCGCATCCGCCGCTGATCGGTCAGAATTCCGCGAAGACGATGCGCTCGCTCCCGTTGTCCAGGGTCATGGTGCCGTTTTCCCGAGACCACTGTGGTGTGGAAGTCAGGAACGCCGACAGCCACCGATCCTGCTCCATCAGCGCCTCCGGGCAGGCCATCCGCGTCGACCCGAGAGAGTCGATGGTGATCCTGCCCTGCGAGGTGTCCACGGTGCCGAACAACCTGTTGCACCCTGCTTCGGCCGAGATTCGGTCGTCGACGAATTCGAGCCCGACCGTCGTTCCGGCGACCGGCGTGTAGGAGTCGGGTGCGTCGACCGACGAGTACGTCTTGCCTGCCGGGAATTCGCCGTACGAGTCGGCACACCCGGACGCCACCACACTCGCACCGAACGCGAGTGCGGCCAGCGCGCGGCGTGCGTCAGCCACCGAAAATCGGCCCCAAACCGGCCGCACCGGCATTTCCGCGGGACGCGAACGGGTTGTCGTGCACCATGTATGTCCAGGTCGATGTCGGTCGATGCAAGCCGGCTTCGTCCAGATCGATTCCGTCCGAGGTGATCTCGGCCGACTCGAACGTAACGTGCGAGAGATCCATCGCCTTGGAGGACACCGTCTTGAACGCCTCGACAGCGATCCGGTGATACTCGTCCAACGGGTTCTCCCGCCCCAAGGCACGCAGGTGAATGCTCTCGCGCACGTCGGCGAGGTGCGCCAGGTAGTCCGACCACGACCGATCGAGGTGGTACAGGACGATCTGGCGGGCGACCTCGACCAGAGTCTCCTCGGACACGGTCTCGCGCAACTCCTTCGAGCGCGACGGTGCGTGCTGCTCGAGCAGCGTCAACGCCTCGTCGGAGTCGAGCAACGTGGCCCGGCGGCGATCGAGGATCTCACGGTGCTGAGCCGTCAACTGGTTGTAACGCCACGTGCGCGAATGTATTTCGAGCATCTGTCCCTCGGCGATGCGTTGCGCATGATCGACGCGGTCGGCCGCAGCAGACGAGGTGAACATTCCGCTCTCGTCGATGCCCTTCGGTGCATCCTTGTCGCCGATGTTGTTCTTGACGACGTCGTCCTCCCAGCTGCCGAAGAACAGCGAACGGCCTGGATCTCCCTGCCTACCTGCACGCCCTCGCAGCTGATTGTCGAGCCGCTCGGTGGTGTGGCGACCGGTGCCGAGAACGAACAGTCCGCCGAGCTCGGCAATCCGTTCGCGATCGGTGCCGTCGGGACCACCGAGCTTGATGTCGGTTCCGCGTCCGGCGATCTGCGTCGATACCGTCACCGCGCCGTGTACGCCCGCCGCCGCGATCACCGCCGCCTCCTCGGCGTCGTTCTTGGCATTGAGCACCACCACCTCCACGCCCGCCGCAGTGAGCGTCTCGGCAAGCGCCTCGGACTCGGCGACATCGTGGGTGCCGATGAGAATCGGCTGACCGGTCTCGTGAATGTCCTTCACCTGCAGCGCAATTGCGGCGTTCTTGTGCTCGATCGTGTCGTACACACGGTCGTCTTCGTCGACGCGCACCGTCGGCACATTGGGCGAAATGACCGAGACACCGAGGCCGTAGAACGTGCGGAGCTGCTCCCCCGCCGCCATGGCGGTGCCGGTCATACCGCACACCGTTGCGTATCGATTGATCAACGCCTGCACGGTGATCGTGTCGAGAATCTCACCGGTCTCGGTGGCGGCGAGCCCTTCCTTGATCTCGACCGCGGCCTGCAACCCGTCCGGCCAGCGCTGCAGTTCGGCCACCCGGCCACGCGAGGCGTTGATCAGCTGCACTCGGCCGTCACGGACGATGTAATCGACGTCGCGCTGGACCAGCACCTGGGCGTGCAGTGCCACGTTGACTGCCACCAACGTCGTCCCGACGTGATGCTCGGAGTACAGGTCGATTCCGCCCAGTTCCTTCTCCATCCGCAGCGCGCCCTCGTCGGTGAGGAACACGTTGCGTCCTTCGGCATCGGTGTCGAAATGAACACCCTTGTCCAACAACCGGACTGCGTCCATGACCGTCGATGTCGAGACGTCGCCGGAGACCGAACCGGCCAACACCAGCGGAACGAGCGCCTCGTCGACCAGCACGGAGTCGGCCTCGTCGATCAGGGCAACGTCCGGCACGGGTGCGACCAGATCGTCTCGGTCGTTCACCAGATGATCACGCAGAACATCGAAACCGATCTCGTTGACCGAGGCATAGGTGATGTCGCAGGCATAGGCGGTGCGACGCTCCTGCGGCGTCGACGACTCTCCGATGGAACCGACAGTGATGCCGAGGGACTCGAACAGCGGACGCATCCATTGAGCGTCACGTTGCGCGAGAAAGTCGTTGACCGAGATGACGTGCACCGAACGCCCGGACAACACGTATCCGACGGCAGCGATCGCGCCGGCCAACGTCTTGCCCTCGCCGGTTGCCATTTCCACCACGTCACCGGCGAGCAATCGCACGGCACCGTGCAGCTGCACATCGAAGGGCCGTAGCTTCAGGGCACGCTCACTCGCCTCGCGCGTCAAAGCCAGATACCGCGGAACATCGAGACGGTCGGCGTTGTCGACCCGCAGTGCGGTCGCCTCGGTCGCCAACTCGGTCTCGCTCAGGGCAGCTGCCCACTCCGCATGCTCCTGGGCTCGGTCGACGCGTCGACGCGAGGTGCTCTGCGCCTTCTGCGCGGAGCGGCCGAGTACACGCCAGAATCGGTCGGAGCCCAAAGCCATCTGTTATCCCTACCTGAGAAAGAAAAACCGTTCCCAACCACAGTACCGAGTGCGGCTCCGCCCAGCTCTAGGCATCGAGCGGCGTCGTCACCGCGATCCGGCGCGTACCGTCGCCCAGCGTCACCACCTGATAGGCGTTGCGCTCGGCTCCCACCGGCGAACCGTCGGAGTCGAGGTTCTCCAGCAGAAGATGCCCCACCCAGATACCCGGCACCTCTGCCTCGGTGACGATGTCGCGGGCCCGCACCCCCTGTATTCCGCGCGACCGATAGTAGGTCTGCCCCTGCCGAAAGAACTCTCGGGTCTGCTGCGGCTCGGCGATCGCCGCACAACCGCGCGCCGTGACCGCCAGAGCCGGATAGTTGTAGATCTCGGCAAGGCCGTCCAGATCACCCGAGGTCAAGTACCCCGTGTAGCGAGCGAAGAAGCTGTCGATCGATTCGGTGTCAGGTGTCATATCGACAACGGTAGGACCCATTCCCGTCAGGCCGGCGTCGGGAATCGAGAAGAATTCGGACGGTGCCGAAGGAAAATTCACCCCAGTCGCTCGACAGCGCGCTCACCCTGCGCCGTGTCGCGCGTCAGCAGCGGATCGTCGAATGGCTGGGGTCGGCGGCTGCGCCGTTGACCTCACCCGAACTCGCGCAGAGGCTCCGGGTTTCCGTGCGCACCGTGGAACGCGACCTTGCCCGGTTGCGTGAGTCCGGGGTTCCTCTCGATGCGGTGCCGGGTGTGCACGGCGGATCTCGACTGGCGGGTGTCGCCGCACCCCGGCCGGTGCGGTTGACAGCCCCCGAGATAGCAGCTCTCATCGCCAGCCTCGCCGCTCTGGGACCCAGCGAAACCGACAGTGCCGCATCGGCAATGAGCGCTTTGATCGAGGCATTGACCACCGACTGACCGCGAAACCTGGACAAACCGACGCGTTCGCATTACCGTCTTCCACTAATCAACTAGTGAAAGGGTCTTGATGATCGCGTATCGCATCGATCGTCAGTCCGGCATCCCCACCTATGTCCAACTGATACTGCAGACCAAACAGGCCCTGCGCCTCGGATCACTCGCTGTCGGCGACAAACTCCCGACGGCGAAGGACGTGGTCACGGCACTCGCCATCAACCCGAACACCGTGCTCAAGGCCTACCGCGAACTCGAACGAGAAGGCCTCGTCGAACCACGGACCGGATCTGGAACCTTCGTGGTCGCCTCGCTGGCGAAACCCGGCATGGCCGAACGATCGGCACTCGAGGCCGAACTCGGCCGTTGGATTCGCCACTGTCTCGCAGCGGGACTGGACAGACCGGACCTGGAAGCGATCGTCGCCGCTGCCCTCGACACACAATTCGACCGACCCGAAAGAGAAGAATCATGACCGACGCGGTTCTCACCATGGACGAGGTGGTCAAGTCGTTCCGACGCAAGACCGTACTCGACCGATGCTCGTTCGCCGTCGAAAGAGGAAGCGTCACAGCATTGGTCGGGTCCAACGGTGCAGGCAAATCGACTCTGATGTCGTTGGCCGTCGGACTGCTCGCACCGGACGCCGGAACCGTCCGAGTTCTCGGTGAAGTGGTGGGCCAAGGCGGGATCGCTTCCGGCCTGTCCTATCTCGCCCAGCACAAGCCCCTGTATCCCAACTTCACCGTCGACGACATGCTTCGATTCGGCCGAAACACAAACGTGCACTGGGACGATGCCTACGCCGCCGAGTTGGTCGATGCGGCCGGAATCTCCGTCTCGGCGCGAGTGAAATCACTGTCTCCCGGCCACCGCACCCGCGTCGCCCTCGCACTCGCGTTGGGACGACGACCGGAAGTACTTCTGCTCGACGAGCCTCTCGCAGACCTCGATCCCGTTGCCCGACGCGCCGTGGCCCGAACACTGATGCGCGACGCAGCAGAAAACGGCACCACCATCGTGCTCTCCTCGCACGTGCTGTCCGAACTGGTCGACGTGGCCGATCGGCTACTCCTGTTGCGCGACGGCAGAATTCGACTCGACGGCGAACTCGACACCATCACGGCCGAGCACTACCTCCTCATCGGTGACACCGAAGCCGAACCCACCGTCGACGAAGGAACCATCGTTTCGGACGTATCCGGCTCCAGCGCCGCAGTATTCGTTGTGCACGGCACCCGACCGGAGGCGACGCGACCAGGCTGGACTGTCGAAGACGCCACCCTGGACGACGTCGTGCTCGCCCACCTCGGAGCGGCGGTGGCGGCATGATCTGGGTGACGTGGAGACAGTTCCGCACAACGATTCTGCTCGGGGTGCTGAGCCCACTGTTGTTGGCGGCCATCACGATTGCGATCACACTCTTCGAAGGCGGCGTTTTTCCCACGGCTTCCCTGACTGGATGCTTGTCGTTCGACGCCACGGAGTGCAGGGCGGAAACCGCACAGACTGTTGCGATTCTGCTGACCGTCGTTCTACCGGTGGCGCTGGGTGCCTTCGTCGGAGTAACGGTATTCTCCCGTGACCTCGAACGTCGAACACACGTCCTCGGATTGACCCAGTCGGTCAGTCGACGGCAGTGGTACATGACGCGTGTCGCCGTGGTGTTCTTGCCCACGGTCCTCTCCATGATCGTGCTCGGGTGCTCGTTGTACTGGGCCAAGTACCAGACCGTGCCTGATGAGTTCGCCGTCTCGTTCGGCGGATACGATTCGCGCCTCGAGTTTCCGGTCTTCGGTGCAACCGGGTTCGTCGCAGGTGGGTACACCGCCGTCGGACTGATGTTTGGCGCGGCATTCGCTCTGACACTCCGAAACACAGTGGCAGCTATGGTAGGGACCGTAATCGCCACCTCGCTGCTGATCGCGGTATTTCCCACGCAGATCAGGCAGCATTACGCGGCTGCGTCCGTCGAGGAGCTGACCCTGGAACAAAAGAGCAACGAGATGTACGGCGGCGGTACCCCCGACTTCTCTCTGCCACTCGACTCGAGTGATCTTTTCTATGCGCGTTGGGTTTTTTCGACCGACTATGTCGATTCGAATGGACAACCCGTGGCGATCGACTGGCAGCAATGCGCCCAACTCGAGAACCGTCGAGACATGAGCGAATTCGAGACGGTCGCCGAGTACGAGGAATACTCGAACGGGCTACTCGAGCGGATCAAGGCACTACACCTTGACTGCTTCCGCAGTCAGGGTGCCGAGGCCTTCGAGACGAAGTACCACGAGGATCGGCTGTTCTGGCGATTCCAGGCGATCGAGACGGCCCTGACCCTGGTGATCGCTGCTCTGTTCGGTGGGCTGTCGCTGCTCCTGGTTCGGCGACTGCGGCCGTGATGACAGGTTCGCCACTATGCGAAGCGGCGGGTGACAACCAGATTCAGAGTTGCGCAACCAACGCAGGCAATCCCGTCGCGGCCGTGATGCGCCACCGGTGATCGGCCATGTCCGAGACCTCGGTCTCGACCGGGTTGATCTCGACCACCGTTGCTCCGGCGCTGCGGGCGATCGCAGGCAGCCCGGCGAACGGATAAACGACTCCCGATGTGCCGACGACGAGAACCAGGTCGGCCGCGCGAACCGCGTCCTCGGCCGCCTCCCACGCGGCCTCGGGCAGCGATTCGCCGAACCACACCGCCCCCGGCCTGATCAATCCACCGCACAACGGACACTCCGGCGGCGGAACCCGCTGGTCCGCCTCGGCCGGAGCGTCGGCGGCACCGTCGAACTGCGCTCGTGTCCCACAATCGCTGCAGTACGGCTCGAACAGAGATCCGTGCACGTGCGAGAGAACCGTGGCACCGGCCCTCTCGTGCAGGTCGTCGACATTCTGGGTGGCGATGTCGACGTGCGCTCGCTGCTGCCATTGCGCAAGTGCCACGTGCCCGGCGTTGGGCTCGGAGCGTCGGACCAATTCGGCTCGCCATCGATACCAGCCCCACACCAGATCACTGTCGGCCAGCCACCCCTCCGGACTGGCGAGATCCTTGGGATCGAAGTCCTTCCACAATCCGCTCCGGGCGTCCCGAAATGTAGCGATCCCCGACTCGGCGGACATGCCTGCGCCGGTGAGTACGGTGATCCGCGAAGCCTCTCGCGCGGCGTCCACGACGGGCTGCGGAACGGCAACGGGCGACTGATTCTCGGAAGTGGTCACCCGGTCATTGTGCCGAGCGGTGTGCCACGCCGCGCTACCGTGGTCGCATGAGCATCGACACCACCGCGCGAACCCGACGACGGTGGCCCGTGTGGTTGGCGGCCTGCACGGCCGTCGTCGTGCTTGCAGTGGCCGGGGTTCTGTGGCTGGCACCGAGCCGGTACCTCCCGTGGGACACCGAAGCATTTCCCGAGGTGAACGCCGGCGAGCTGACTACCGATCAGGCCCGGGTGGTCGAACTCCTGCGCACCGAGCACGAGCTGCAGCGGCCGGGAACGTTCTACGCCGAAGGAATCGACGAGGCCTGGTGTGCCGATTTCGTCAGCTGGATCATGAAGGAGGCGGGACTGCCGTTGTCGAACCCCAATTCGGGTTCGTGGCGCATTCCCGGCGTCTACACCCTGCAGGAGTACTACCAGGAGCAGGGACGTTACGAGGCCGTCGGCGACTACACGCCATCGGTGGGCGATGTGGTGCTATACGACAACACCAGCTGGGCCGGCCAGCACACCAACGTGATCGTGGCGGTCGAAGGCGACGAGGCCATCACCGTCGGCGGCAACGAAGCTGGCAAGGTCAGGGTGCACACGCTGCACTACGCATCCGATTCCGGAGTCGTCGGATTCGGTCGCCTTCAGAGCTGACGGTCACTACGTCGGGATGGCGTCTGCGTCGCCGTACGAACGCGCACCACCGTCTCGTTTGGCTCGGTAGAGCAACATGTCCGCGCGGTCGAAGCAATCGTCCACGGACTCCCCCACGCGCAATGTCGTGTAGCCGGCAGAGAAGGTCTGTTCGTCGGGCACGACCGCCGACAACTCGGCCAGCACGGCAGACATGGTCGTCGAACCCGCACCGGGCATCGCGAGAGCGAACTCCTCGCCGCCCCACCTCGCGATGGAGGCGCGGCCGCCGAGCAGGTCCTGGGCAGAAGCAGAGAACTGAATCAACAGCCGATCTCCGCGTCCGTGCCCGTATTTGTCGTTGTACGACTTGAACCGATCGAAGTCGACCATGGCCAGAGCCAACGCCACATCGGCACCACGCGGTGTCGTCAACTGATGCAGCCGATCGCGCCATCCACGCCGGTTGAGCAATCCGGTGAGGGCATCGGTCTGCGCGGCCTGGCGGAGGTCGTCCTCGATGCGCCGACGATCGGTGGTGTCGTGCACGACGGCCATCGTCCACCGAATACCCCCGGGACCGGGAACCTCACTGGCCGAGATCCACCCCCACCGGACCGTGCCGTCGGCGTGCAGGTAGCGCTTCTCGAGGTGAACCGATTCCCCGCGCGCCTTGGCGTCGGCCATGATCTGTTCCATGGCCGCGTGCTGGGCCAGATCGTCGGGATGGGTGAATTCGCGAGAGGACCGGCCGGCCAACAGATGGCGCGGGCAACCGACGATGGCCGCGTACGCCTCGTTTGCGAGAACCAACAACCCGTTCTCGTCGGCCAACGCCAATCCGACCGTGCTGGCCTCGAACATCTCCCGATACCAACGATCGGTGTCGACCATCTTCAGCCGGGTCTCTTCCTCGAACAGTGCGAGTCACGCCGAATCACACAGACCACCGAGAATACTCGGTGCGTCGTACCGGGCTGCTCTCGAGCACGTTGCGGCCGATCTTGACCTTGACGTAGCGTCACGGTTCACACTGATACACATGAGAATCGGATCCCTGGCCGACGCCGCCGGAACGACACCTCGAACAGTGCGTCACTATCACCGTCTCGGCTTGCTCGGTGAGCCACGCCGTCTCTCCAACGGCTATCGCGAATACACGATCGACGACGTGGTTCGACTGATGAGAATCCGCTGGCTCGCCGATGCCGGAATGCCCCTCGGCGCGATCGCGGCCGCCCTCGACCGGTCCGCGCCGGACGAGAGCGACGTGGTCGCCGATCTACGCGCCCTGGTGGCCGGTATCGAAGCGGAGCAGAAAGCGCTGGCCCACAAGCACGCTCGTCTGTCGGCTCTGCTCGACGACGCCGTCGAGCATCGCCGAATGACGGCCCTGCCGCGCGATGCGGCGGACACACTGGCCGCGTTGATCGATGCCGCTGCCGAGACCGACCGAGAATCGCTGCTCCGTGAGCGTGACCTGCTCGAGGTGATGGCGATCTCGGGCACCGTCCCCGCGTCGTTCTTCGAGTCGATCACCGCGACGCTGGCCGATCCCGGCACCCGGCTGAAGTACCTGGCGCTCCTGCGCAGATTCAGCGCGCTCGAAGGCCGAGGGGTCGACGATGCCGCAGGTGACATCGATTCGCTCGCAGCAGAATTGGCGTCGGTGCTCGATATGAAGGCTCTCGCCTCGGCGGAGCCCGAGGTCACTGCCCACGAGAGCGGCCCGCTGAGTATCGACGACATCGTGCCCGATCCCGCTCAGCGCGCAGTGATCATCGAAGCCATCGCACGGCTGCAGACCAGCGAACCGAGCCGCGCTGGTGCTGCTCGATGACGGTCCACACCCCGGTCCAGGTCGGCAGATGGCGCGCGCTGCTGCTGTGGGCGCGGGGACGGCATGCGCCGATCGGCGCGGACTCGGCAACGTTCACGGCAGAACGTGGAACCCTTGCGATGCCGGTGATGTTCGGCGTCGTCACCGTCATCGAGATGGTCGTTCTGCACCTGCTGATTCCGGTCCTGTGGATCAGCGCAGTGATTGCAGCCCTGTCGGTGGCGTCACTGGTGATGCTCACCTCGTCGGTCGCACTGACCCGCGTCCATCCTCACGTTCTCTCGCCGACGACGCTCACTCTGCGAACCTCCGGGAAGGTCGTCGCGACGGTGGACCGAGCGAGCATCGTCTCCGCCAGAATCCACCGCCGCTACGGCGTCGTATCGCCGACTCTCGACGGCGGCCGGTTCGTGCTACCGAATCAGGACGGCACCATCGTCGACATCGACTTGTCCTGCGCCACAACGGTCAGCGTGCCCGCACCCCTGAAACGATGGAGGGTCGACGGCAGTGCCCACTCCTTCGCCCTTCAGGTGGACGATCCCGCAGCACTGGTTGCAGCGCTCACTCGGCCCGCCCCCGCGACCGGATCCGCGTCGGCGCGTCGGAGCAGACCGGTCGCGAACACCAGAACGATCAAGGCCAGCAAGGTGATAGCGGATCCGGCCCAGATGGGCGAGGTGTAGCCGAGACCGGCCGAGATCGTCACACCGCCGAGCCACGCGCCCAACGCGTTTCCGAGATTGAACGCGGCGATGTTCGCGCCGGACGCCATCGTAGGAGCGTCGGATGCGAACGACATCACCCGCATCTGCAGCCCCGGGACCGTCGCGAAGCCGAACGCACCCATGAGCACGAGAGATGCGATCGTCGCCGGGCGACTGTCCGCGGTGAGCGCGAAGAAGACGAGTACGACGGTCAGTGCACCGAGCAGAATCATCAGCGTGCCGGTGAGGTTGCGGTCTGCCGCCTTTCCGCCGAGGTAGTTGCCGACGAACAGTCCGCCGCCGAACAACACGAGGAGCCACGGCACCGAACTCGACGCGAAGCCACTGACGTCGGTGAGCGTGAACGCGATGTACGTGAACGCACCGAACATGCCGCCGTAACCGAGCACCGTGACCGCGATGGAGAGCCATACCTGCACCGACCGGAACGCTCGCAATTCTCGACGCAGATTGCTCGCTTCACCGCTCCCGGTGTCGCGAGGAACGAGGGCGGCGATACCGATCAGCGCGACGACGCCGATCACCGTGATCGCCCAGAACGTAGAGCGCCAACCGTGGTTCTGCCCCAGTAACGTCCCGAACGGAACTCCGAGGACGTTGGCGGCGGTCAGGCCGGCGAACATCATGGCGATCGCTCCTGCCTTCTTGGCCGGCTCGACCAGGCTTGCCGCGACTACGGCACCGATGCCGAAGAACGCTCCGTGACACAGCGCTGCGACGACGCGGCCGAGCAGCATCATCTCGTAACTGCTCGACAGTGCGGAGACGAGATTGCCGACGATGAACAGACACATCAGTGCGAGCAAGACCTTCTTGCGCGGAAACCGTGTCACGGCGGCGGTGACGACCAGGGCCCCGACGACGACGGACAGCGCATAGCCGGTGATGAGCCAACCGGCAGTGGCCTCGGTGACCGCAAAATCGGCCGCGACTTCGGGCAGTAGGCCCATGATGACGAATTCGGTCAAACCGATTCCGAATCCCCCGATGGCGAGGGCGAGCAAGCCGAGTGGCATGTCTGAACTCCTGAATGGAAGATGCGTACGCAATTATCGAGCTTCCGCGCGTAGTTGCACGCGCCTGATAAATGCTTGCATACGCCTCATACATGCGCAAGCCGATCAACGCGAGAATGTGCCCGAAACCGTCCGCGAACTGGGACTATCGCCGCAAAGCAGACTCCGAGGGGTACTTCACCTCATGTACACGTATTGTTTGCCCCTGAATCCCCGATCTCACCTGAATCGGGTACCGCCGTCCGCGACCCCCGACCCAGTGGTCGATACACAGCCGGGAAGTCACTTCTCCACCATGCACGCACCCCAGAGCAGCGCCGATACCGATTCGGTCGCCGATACCTCGGCCCTTGCGGTTGTTCCGGCTCAGGGGGCCACAGCTCCGCCGCCGAGCGGACCGCGTCGGCCACCGCAGCGGCATGATCTCAACGGCCTGCGTGGTGTCGCCATCGCCCTCGTTGTGGTCTTCCACATCTGGATGGGTCGAGTGTCGGGCGGCGTCGATGTATTTCTCACCCTGTCCGGCTTCTTCTTCACCGCATCTCTGCTGAGATCGGCCGAGTCCGGCGCAAGCCTGAACCCGATCACTCGCATCTCGCGGATACTGCGCAGACTCGGCCCGCCGTTGCTGATCACCTTGTTCGCGGTGGCCGTCACATCGGTGTTCCTGCTTCCGCGGACCCGATGGGCCGACCTGGGCGATCAACTGGTGTCCGGTGTCTTCTACTTCGTGAACTGGCAGCTGGCGACGACGGCGAACGACTACCTGGCGGCCGACCCCTCGGTCAGTCCCGTTCAGCACCTGTGGTCGGTGGCCGTGCAGTTCCAGTTCTATCTGCTGGCCATTGCCGTGGTGTTCGGTCTCGCCTGGGTCCGACGCATCGCGCAACCCGAGGGACCACGAAGTCTCCGACCGCACACCTTTGCCGTGATCTTCGCGATCGTCGCCGTGCTGTCCTTCGTGTATGCAGCGGACGGTGTTCGACGCCACCAGGCGTGGAACTACTACGACACGGGGGCGCGGCTGTGGGAGATCATGCTCGGTGCCGCAGTCGCCGCCGTGTTCGCCGCACGCAGCGACAAGCCGGCGGCCGAGCCGACGGCCGACGGCACCCGAACGTGGTCGACCGCACGCGGTGCCCTTGCCGTCATCGGCATGACAGCCATCGTCGCGTGCGGCTTTCTCGTCGACGGTGTGGCTGCATTTCCCGGCCCTTTGGCCCTCGTTCCGGTGCTGGCCACCCTCGCATTGATCGTCGCGGGCTCCGAGACCGCCGTAGCGGCCACACTCTCCAACCCGTTCTTCGCCTGGCTCGGATCCATCGCGTTTCCGCTCTACCTGTGGCACTGGCCGCTACTGATCTTCTACCTTTCGGCCACCGGTCGATCCCACGTCGACATGCTCGGCGGCCTGGGCATCGTCGCTGCCTCGATCGCACTCGCGTTCCTCACCGTCCGACTGGTCGAGCGACCCACGCAGTCGACGACGTTCACCCCGGGACGCATCGCGGTGACCGCCTGCGCAGTGGTCGCCGCGATCGCGGTCACCGCGAGTTCGATCGGATGGAACGCCTACATCAGCCGATCGATCACCGCCGTGCAGGCCGATGGATCGGTCGACGAGCTGACCCACCCGGGGGCGCTCGAATTGACCGACGGAATTCGCTCGGACCCTGCCGACCTGAGCCCGCCCCTCTACTCCGCACCCGAGGACCTGCCGGCCACCACCCTCGAGGGCTGCATCGCGGACTTCGAGACCCGGGACGCGATCTCGTGCTCCTACGGCGACGTAGACGCGACCCGGACCATCGTGCTGGCCGGAAGCTCGCACGCCGAGCACTGGGTCACGGCCCTCGACGCCCTGGGACGTCAACACGGCTTCGCGGTGGTCACCTTCCTGAAGATGGGATGCCCGCTGAGCGCGAACACGATGCCGATGCTCGGTCCGAACGAGTACCCGGATTGCCTGGACTGGACGCAGACCGTGCTCGCCGACATCGCCGACATGAAACCGGACTACGTGTTCACCACCGCTACCCGGCCTCGGGAGGACGCCCCCGGCGACTTCACGCCCCCCTGGTACGCCACGGTGTGGCAGCAACTGACCGCGGACGGCGTCGGAGTTCTGGGCATCCGAGACACGCCATGGCTCGCGTATCGGGCCATCGACTGCCTCGCCGACGGCGGCACGGCCACTTCCTGCGGTATCCCGAGGGACGAGGCGTTGGACCCCGTCAACCCGGCCTTGGCCTCCTCGTTTCAGCTGCGCGGGTTCTCCGCTCTCGACCTGTCCGATGCGGTGTGCGACGACACCGTGTGCCGCGCCGAGCAGGGCAACGTTCTGATCTACCGTGACGAACACCATCTCACCGCGACCTACGTGCGAACCCTCACCACCGAGCTGGGCCGACAGATCGGATCGGCCACCGGCTGGTGGGCCGGACCGTGATCCAGTGGGGTCCAAGGCCAGGGGCATGCGGCTCGCGCTCGGTAAGCCCGGGCCCACCCGCCACAGTAGGGTTGATCCATGCTGCACGAAGCCTCCGACGACACGCCAGCCATCGCAGTATGGCCGGGATCCGCTTATCCGCTCGGCGCGACCTACGACGGAGCAGGAACCAATTTCGCACTGTTTTCCGAGGTCGCGGAGGCCGTGGATCTGTGCCTGATCGCCGACGACGGAACCGAGACCCGCATCCGTTTCGAGGAATCCGACGGCTACGTCTGGCACGCATATCTGCCTACGGTGGTGCCCGGTCAGCGCTACGGCTACCGCGTTCACGGCCCGTGGGATCCGGCAGCCGGGCATCGCTGTGACCCGAGCAAGCTGCTCGTGGATCCGTACGGCAAGGCCTTCGAGGGATCGTTCGACGGCGATCGATCGCTGTTCTCGTACAACATGGACGCGCCGGCTCCCGAACCCGAGACCGAGGTACAGGTCGACGAGGAATCCGCGGATTTACTCGACGCCCAGGCCCCGTTCGAGGACGCCACAGATCTCGCCGATCCCGAAAACGAGATCATCGAGGAAGCTCCCGTCGCGCACGACGACGTGCCGAACAACGGCTTCCCCCAACACGATTCGCTCGGACACACGATGACCACCGTCGTGATCAACCCCTTCTTCGACTGGCAGGCCGATCGCGCCCCCAAGCGCCCGTATCACGAGACGGTGATCTACGAGGCCCACGTCAAGGGCATGACGATCAACCATCCCGACATCCCCGAATCCGAGCGCGGCACCTACGCGGGCCTGGCGCATCCGGTGATCATCGACCACCTCAACCACCTCGGTGTCACGGCCATCGAGCTGATGCCGGTGCACCAGTTCATGCAGGATCAGGTTCTGCTGGACAAGGGATTGCGAAATTACTGGGGCTACAACACCTTCGGCTTCCTCGCCCCGCACGCGGAGTACTCCTCGCTGCAGTCTCCCGGTGCCGCGGTCACCGAGTTCAAGGCCATGGTTCGTGCGTTCCACGCCGCCGGCATCGAGGTGATCCTCGACGTGGTCTACAACCACACCGCCGAGGGCAACCACATGGGCCCGACCATCAGCTTCCGCGGGATCGACAACGCCGCGTACTACCGGCTCGTCGACGGCGACCTCGAGCACTACATGGACTACACCGGTACCGGCAACAGCCTCAACGCGCGACACCCGCACACCCTCCAGCTCATCATGGATTCACTGCGCTACTGGGTCACCGAGATGCACGTGGACGGATTCCGATTCGACCTCGCGTCCACCCTGGCTCGGGAGCTGCACGACGTCGATCGCCTGAGCGCGTTCTTCGATCTGGTGCAGCAGGATCCGGTCGTCAGCCAGGTGAAGCTGATCGCCGAGCCCTGGGACGTGGGCGAAGGCGGCTACCAGGTCGGCAACTTCCCCGGCCTGTGGACGGAGTGGAACGGCAAGTACCGCGACACCGTGCGCGACTACTGGCGGGGCGAGCCGGCCACGCTGGGCGAGTTCGCGTCGAGACTGACCGGATCCTCGGATCTGTACGAGGCCACCGGCCGTCGCCCCGGTGCCAGCATCAACTTCGTCATCGCGCACGACGGGTTCACCCTCAACGATCTGGTGTCGTACAACGACAAGCACAACGACGCCAACGGTGAGGACAACAACGACGGCGAGAGCCACAACCGCTCGTGGAACTGCGGCGTGGAAGGCCCGACGGACGATCCGGAGATCCTGGACCTGCGTGCCCGCCAGATCCGCAACATCATGGCGACGTTGCTGCTCAGCCAGGGCACGCCGATGATCGCCCACGGCGACGAGATGGCGCGCACTCAGCAGGGCAACAACAATGTCTACTGCCAGGACTCCGAACTGGCCTGGATGGACTGGTCGTTGGCAGAGAAGAACGCCGAACTGATCGAATTCACCCGCAACGCAATCGCATTGCGCGCCGACCACCCGGTGTTCCGGCGTCGACGGTTCTTCGAGGGACGCCCCATTCGAACCGGCGAGCAGGCCCGAGACATCGCCTGGCTCACCCCCGCGGGCGAGGAGATGACTCCCGAGGACTGGGACAGCGGATTCGGCAAGTCACTCACGGTGTTCCTCAACGGTGACGGAATCCCGGAACCGAACCAGCGCGGCGAGCGCGTCATCGACGACTCTTTCCTGTTGTGCTTCAACGCACATCACGAGACCATCGAGTTCGTGACCCCCGACGGAAACTACGCAAAGGAATGGACGGTGGCGCTGAACACCGCGTCGCGAACCGGGGCAAGTGAGAAAACGATCGAAGCGGGTACACCGGTGGAGGTCACCGCTCGTTCCCTGCTCGTTCTACGAAAGACTGCCTGACACATGCCGCTGCCCACCAGTACATACCGGTTACAACTGCGGGGCGATGCCTTCACCCTGTCCGACGCCTCCGACGTGGTCGACTACCTGCACGACCTCGGGGTCACCCACCTCTATCTGTCGCCGATCCTGACGGCAACGGACGGGTCGACGCACGGGTACGACGTCACCGATACCGGGGCGGTCTCGGCCGCACTGGGGGGCCGAGAAGCATTGACACAGCTGCATTCTCGTGCTGCCGAACTGGGCATGGGGATCATCGTCGACATCGTGCCCAACCACGTCGGCGTGGAGGATCCGCGGCAGAACCGATGGTGGTGGGACGTACTGCGTCGTGGTCGCGACTCCGAGTACGCGACGTACTTCGACATAGACTTCGGAGCCGACAACGGCGTCGACGGCAAGATCGCCATCCCCGTCCTCGGTAGCGCGAGCGACGTCGGCGAGCTGACCGTCGACCGCTCCGAGGATCAGCCTCTGCTCGCGTTCTACGAGCACCGCTTCCCCATCGCCGACGGCACCGACAACGGCGACGCCCAGGCCGTGCACGATCGTCAGTCGTACCGTCTGGTGAGCTGGTCCGACGGGCTGATCGGCTACCGCCGGTTCTTCTCGGTGAACGGTCTGGCGGGAATCCGGCAGGAAGACCTCGACGTCTTCACCGACTCGCATCGTCAGGTGGCCGGCTGGATCGAGGACGGTCTGATCGACGGACTTCGCGTCGACCATCCCGACGGCCTGGCCGACCCCGCCGGCTATCTCACCGAACTACGCGGACTTCTCGGCCCGGACCGATGGCTGGTCATCGAGAAGATCCTGGCCGACGGCGAACCGCTGGACGAATCGCTCCCCGTCGACGGTACGACCGGATACGACGCCTTGGCCGCGGTCGGCGGAGTGTTCGTCGATCCCGAGGGCGTGCACGCACTCACCGCGTTGTCCCAGGTTCGTTCGGGAATCGCCTACGACAGCGAGACGCTGCACGAGACCGAACTGGACCTCAAGACCGGTGTCGCCCGCGGCGATCTGTCCCCGGAGGTGCGACGCCTCGCGCGCGCCGTCGTGCGTGAGTCCGGCACCACCGTCGATCTCGAGTCCGTCATCGACGCGATCGTCGCCGTCGTCGCGGCCGTCCCCGTGTACCGAACCGACTACGCGCCGCTCGCGCGTGTACTGCCCGGCGTGATCGCGGAGATCGGCGAGGAGCAGCCCGAGCTGGCAGCCGGCCTCGGCGCGTTGACGACGGCTCTGATCAGTGGTGCCGAATCGCCGGTGCGATTCGATCAGGTGTGCGGTGCCGTCACCGCCAAGGGTGTCGAGGACTGCCTGTTCTACCGCGCGAACCGACTCATCTCCTTGCAGGAGGTCGGCGGCGATCCCAGCCGATTCGGTTGCAGCACAGAGTTCTTCCATCTCACCAACGCAGACCGCGCGAAGCGCTGGCCGGCGGCGATGACCACGCTGTCGACTCACGACACCAAGCGAGGCGAGGACGTGCGGGCGCGCATCGGCGTGCTGTCGCAGACCCCCGAACTGTGGGCCCGATGCATCACCGACTGGGAAGAACTGACCCCGAGTCCGGACGGTACAACCGGAATGTTCCTGTGGCAGAACCTGTTCGGAGTCTGGCCGACCGACGGAGTGGTCACGTCCTCGTTGCGTGAACGCGTCCACGCCTACGCGGAGAAGGCGATCCGCGAGGCTGCCCTTCGCACGACGTGGACCGACCCGGACGAGGAATTCGAGTCCGCGGTACACAGTTGGCTCGACGCGATCTTCGACGGTGCCGTCGCGCGTTCGATGTCGATGCTCGTCGAGAAGCTCGCTCCGCACGGCCATTCCGACGCACTGGGTCAGAAGCTGTTGAACCTGGCCGGGCCCGGCATCCCCGACGTCTACCAGGGCACCGAGTTGTGGGAGGACTCGCTCGTCGACCCCGACAACCGCAGGCCCGTCGACTACTCGGTCCGTCGATCGATGCTCGCCGCCTCGAATTCCGCTGCGCTCTCGATCGATACCGGCGCTGCCAAGCTCGCCGTCGTTCGCTCCGCACTGCACGTGCGACGCGAGCGGCCCGAGAGTTTCGTCGGCGGAACCTACACACCCATCGTCGCGGACGGATCCGCGGCCGAGCACCTCGTCGGATTCGCGCGCGGCCCGGTGGCCGGCCACGTCGACGTGCTCGCACTCGCGACGAGGCTTTCGCTCGGCGTATCGGAGAAGGGCTGGGGCGAGACAACCGTGACCCTGCCCGACGGCCGCTGGCTCGACCGCATCACCGACGTCGAACACACCGGCACGGTGTCGGTGGCCGCGGTGTTCGCCTCACTCCCGGTCGCACTTCTGGTGCGCGACAACGAAGGAACGGTGACACAGTGACGTCCTCCACAGATACATCACGGGCAGCGACATCACCGGCAGCGACTCGTCGGTTCCAGGTCTGGGCACCGACCCCGAAGACCGTCCGCCTCCAGCTCGACGACGCGGTGCATCCGATGCAGAGCTCCTCGAACGGGTGGTGGCACGCGGACGTCGACTGCAGCCCGACGAGTCGTTACGGCTTCCTGCTCGACGACGCAGACAAGGCCCTCCCGGATCCGCGGTCACCCCGGCAGCCCGACGGGGTACACGAGCTGTCGCAGGTCTTCGACCTCGATCCGACGCTGTGGACCGACGCGGCCTGGACCGGACGGCAACTGCCCGGCTCGGCGATCTACGAGCTCCACATCGGCACGTTCACCGACGAGGGCACGTTCGACGCGGCCATCACCAAGCTCGATCACCTCGTCGATCTCGGCGTGACGTTCGTCGAGATCATGCCGGTCAACGGGTTCAACGGCGTGCACAACTGGGGCTACGACGGCGTTCTCTGGTACACCGTGCACGAGGGATACGGCGGCCCGGAAGGGTTGCAGCGCTTGGTCGATGCCTGCCATGGCCGCGGCATCGGCGTCGTTCTGGACGTGGTCTACAACCACCTCGGCCCGTCCGGCAACTACCTGGACCGCTTCGGCCCGTACATGACCGAGGGTGCCAACAGCTGGGGCCAGGCGATCAACTACGCCGAGGCCGACTCGGGTGAGGTGCGGCGCTACGCCCTCGACAACGCGCTGCGTTGGTTCGCCGAATTCCACATCGACGCGCTGCGACTCGACGCGGTGCACGCGATCGTCGACCACACTGCGGTGCACCTGCTCGAACAGCTGTCGATCGAAACTCGCAGCCTGTCCGCACATCTGGGTCGGCCACTGACCCTGATCGCCGAGAGCGATCTCAACGATCCGATGCTGATCACTGCTCGGTCGGGTGGCGGTTACGGACTCGACGCCCAGTGGGACGACGACATCCACCATGCGATCCACGCCGCGGTCTCCGGCGAGCGGCAGGGCTACTACGGGGATTTCGGTTCGCTGCAGGGGCTTGCGAACACGTTGCGGCAGGGCTTCTTTCACGCCGGTACGTACTCGAGTTTCCGCGGTCGCATCCACGGTCGCCCACTGGACACCCGGCGTATCCCGGCCAGTTCTCTGGTGACCTACACGACCACACACGACCAGGTGGGCAACCGCGCGATCGGCGACCGACCGGGCTTCTACCTCTCCCCCGGCCAGCTCGCAATCAAGGCCGCACTGGTGCTGACCTCGCCCTACACTCCGATGCTGTTCATGGGCGAGGAATGGGGAGCGTCGACGCCGTTCCAGTTCTTCACCTCGCACCCCGAGCCCGAGCTGGGCAAGGCGACCGCAGAGGGGCGCAAGGCGGAGTTCGCCGAGCACGGTTGGGACAAGAGCGATATCCCCGATCCGCAGGATCCCGAGACGTTCACACGGTCGAAGCTGAACTGGTCGGAGCTGGGCGACGGTGATCATGCGCGGCTACTGGCCTTCTACCGCGATCTGCTCCGGCTGCGCCGTGACCGGACCGAACTGACCGATCCGTGGCTCGACCACGTGAAGGTGGACTACGACGAGGACGCGCAGTGGATCGTCGTACGCCGAGGCCGCATCAGCGTGGTGTCCAACCTGTCCGAATCCGCGGTGACAGTACCGGTCGGCGGCTCCACACTGCTCGAATGGGAGCCGACGACCTCGAACGAAACCCGCTCTGCCACCACGGTTCCCGGTCACTCCGTCGTCGTACTGGAGTCCTGACGCCTACGTAGGTTGACCAGGACGAACACGGCGGTGATCGCCAGCACCACCGCGGTGGCGACGGCCGCGACATGCATGCCCGACACGAACGCAGCATGTGCGGAATCGAGCAGAACCGTCGCCACCGAGTCCGGCAACTCACGAGCCACCGCATCCGCGCCGCCGAGTGTTTCGCCTGCCTTTGCTCCGAGCTCGGGGGGCAGCTGAGTGACGTCGATTCCGCGACGGAAGATGGCCATCACCACGGTGCCGAGTACAGCGACACCCAATGCGATACCCAGCTCGTACGCGGTCTCCGACACCGCCGAGGCAGCTCCCGCTCGTTCGGGTTCGACCGCGCTGACCACCAGTTCGGAGGTGAGCGTCAGCGCGACACCCACGCCGGCTCCCACGAGCACGAACCCGGCGATGAACAAGGCCGGTCCGCTGTCCGTCGCGAGCCCGACCAGGATGCCTGCGCCCGCAGCCGCGACGAACATCGCGACACCGAGAACCGTTCCCGCGCTGAAGTATCGAACCAGGACCGCGACCAGCAGTGAGGTGACGATACTGGCGGCGGTACCCGGCAGCAGTAACAGTCCCGCTTCGAGTGGACTGTTGCCGAGCACGAGCTGCAGGTACTGCGAGCCGAAGAACAACACGCCGGCGAGTGCGAACACCGACAGGAAGTTCGTGGCCACGCCCGTCGAGAATGCCCGGTTGGCGAACAGTCGCAGGTCGATCATCGGGGCGGCAAGAGTCCGCTGCCGACGGACGAACACGAATCCGGCGATGACGCCGACCACCGCGGAGAGCAGGTAGACCACGTCGAATCCGTGTGCCGCAGTCTCTTTCACCGCGAACACCAATGGGACGATGGCGAGCATCGACAGTGCCGAGCTCGTCAGGTCGAAGCGCCCCGGGTTCGGATCCTTGGACTCGGGGATGACCAGCGGCCCGAGAGCGATCAGCACGATCATCACGGGGATGTTGATCAGGAACACCGATCCCCACCAGTAGTGCTCGAGCAGCCAGCCGCCCACGAGCGGCCCCGCTGCGGCACCGCCGCCGGCCATCGCACCCCACACTCCGATCGCGGCGACGCGCTGACGCGGGTTCAGGAAGATGGTCCTGATCAAGCCCAGTGTCGCGGGCATCAGCGTTGCGCCGGAGATGCCCTGCAGCACCCGGGCAGCGATGAGCATCTCGGCGCTGGCCGAGACAGCGGCGACGAGCGAGGCGATACCGAAACCCGCTGCTCCGATCAACAGCAGTCGACGCCGACCGATCCGATCGCCGAGCGTGCCCATGGTGATGAGCAGGCCGGCCAGGACGAACGAGTAGACGTCGATGATCCACAGCAGCTGATTGCTGGTCGGTGCCAGATCCGCGCTGACGAAGGGCAGAGCCAGATCGAGGACCGTGCCGTCAACAGCGATGAGCAGCACCGCGAAAGCCAGCACCACCAACCCGAGCCAATCTCGGGGGCCGGCCCGATGCTCGGACGCTCCGTCGACCTCGTGCACCGAACCGGTGCTCACGTCACTCACGACGATCTCCTACGTTCTGCGCTCGATGACCGTGCCAGACGGTCCGAAGCGACTACGAGTACCGACCGTCCAGCCGGTACAGTGATCGAGAGTACCGCGAACCGTCCAGCCGGTAAAGTGAGTTTCATGTCATCGGACACCCGCGACCGAATACTCGACGCACTCGAGTCGATGCTGATCGAACACGGCATGACCAAAGTGACCCTCGACAGCGTCGCCGCCGCCGCAGGCGTCTCCAAGGGCGGACTGCTTTACCACTTCAAGACCAAGGACGTGCTGATTGCCGCCATGGTGCGACGACTCGGTGCCCAGGCCGATCAGCAGCGCGCCGACGCCGCAGCAGGCGGCACCTCGGTGGCCAAGTGGTATCTGCAACCGCCCGACTCCATCTCCGAGAAGGAGATCGCTCTGTATCGATCGACCCTGGCCGCGTTGCGCAGCGTCGACGGCAATTCCGGCGAGGTCCAGGACGCCGTCACCGAGATGATGCGGTTGTGGGACGAGGGTCTGCGCACCGAAATCGACGATCCGGTTCAGGCCGAGATCATCCGACTCGTCGGTGACGGCATCTACCTCGGAGCCCTTCTCGATCTCCCGGGGGTGGACCCCGACCTGCATCGACGCGTGGTCGATCGCCTGCTCGGTCGGTAGCTCACGTCAGGTAGCGGTACACCGGAGAGCCTGGCTCGAGCTGCTCGACCTGAAGGTGCGAATCACGCATGCGTTCGAGAAGCGGACTGAGCCCTCCCGCCGACCCGAGTTCGATGCCGACCAGCGCAACACCGGTCTCGCGGTTGTTGCGCTTGACGTACTCGAACAGCGTGATGTCGTCCTCGGGGCCGAGCACCTCGTCGAGGAACCGACGAAGCGCGCCGGGTTCCTGCGGGAAATCCACCAGGAAGTAGTGCTTGAGCCCCAGGTGAACCAGCGAGCGCTCGAGGATTTCGCCGTAGCGAGAGACATCGTTGTTGCCACCGGAGACCAGGCACACGACGGTGCTGCCGGGGGCGATGTCGAGGTGTTCGAGCGCAGCCACGGCGAGTGCGCCCGCAGGCTCGGCGATGACACCCTCGTTCTGATACAGCGCCAGCATCGCAGTGCAGATCGCGCCCTCGTCGATCTGCGTGATCAGAAACGCACCGGGGCCCGCACTGTCGAACACCGGCGCAGTGAGCAGTGGCAAGGAGGCGTGCGAAACCACACTCGCCCCAAGCGACCGCAGCGCGGAGTACGGCACGTCCCCGATGCGGCGGACGGCAGCGCCGTCGACGAACGGATCGATGTCGGCGAGAGTGACCGGACCACCGGCGATCAGTGCGGCGGTCATCGACGCGGCTCCGGACGGCTCGACGCCCACCAGCGAGGTCTGCGGTGCGCGCTCGCGCAGGTAACTCGAGATGCCTGCGATGCATCCGCCGCCGCCGACGGGCATGACGACGACGTCCGGCGCGCTACCGAGTTGGTCGACTATCTCGGCGGCGATGGTGCCCTGGCCGGCGACGGTACGGGGATCGTCGAACGGCGGCACCATCGTGGCACCGGTACGAGCGACATCCTCGGCAGCCGCGGCAGCTGCCGCGTCGAACGTATCGCCGATGACGATGAGATCGACGAACTCGCCACCGTGCACCCGGATGCGGTCACGCTTCTGCTTGGGGGTGTTGGCCGGGACGTAGATGCGACCGCGGACCTGCATCGTGCGGCAAGCGAAGGCGACGCCCTGCGCGTGGTTTCCGGCGCTCGCCGTCACCACGCCCACGGACCGCTCGGCATCGGTCAGCTGATCCATCAGGTTGTACGCGCCGCGAATCTTGTACGACCGCACGATCTGCAGGTCCTCGCGCTTGAGGTAGACCGTCGCGCCCGTCTCCGCAGACAACCGCTCGCACAGCTGCAGGGGTGTCGCGGCCACCACCGAAGAAATTCGCACCGCAGCGGCATCGATGTCGGCAGCGGTGACGGCTACCGACGATGAGTGCTGGGAGGCGAGTTCAGGGGATGAAGACACCAGGACATGCTGCCACCAGCGTGGAACGGTTGCCCATCCGGGACCGGGTGAACGGCGACCGGTGCTGATCTTCGGCTTTGGCCCACCGAATACTCAGATGCCTACCTGGACAGGTGGGCATCTGAATATTCGGTGGGCAGACACGCTCGATACCGCTTTCAGGCGCGCGAAAGGACGAAGACCGGGATCTCGCGATCGGTCTTCTTCTGATACTCCGCGTAGTCGGGGTACGCGGCAACCGAGCGTTCCCACCACACGGCCTTCTCGTCGCCGGTCACCTCGCGTGCGATGTAGTCGTGCTTGTCCGGACCGTCCTGCAGCTCGACGAGCGGCTCGGCCTTGACGTTGTGGTACCAGACCGGGTGCTTCGGTGCGCCGCCGAGAGAGGCGACGATGGCGTATTCACCGTCGTGTTCGACCTTCATCAACGGTGACTTGCGCAGCTTTCCACTCTTGTTTCCCTTCGTGGTCAGCAGCACCACCGGCATACCGTTCATCATCGTGCCTTCGGTCCCGCCGGAGTTCTCGTACAGCTCGGCCTGCTTGCGGGCCCAGTCGGATGAACTCGGTTCGTATTCTCCTGTCAATGGCATGACTTTCAGTCAACACCTCCAGGCTTCGAGACGCCACGAGATCGGCAACATAGCCAGGCCCGGACCCCAAGTTCGGTGGACCGAATCTTTTGCTGGGTATAGTCTGAACTTCCCGCAGCGGACACCCGAACCTGCCGGTGGCACCAGAGGAGAACGCGATGACCTACACGAGCACCCAGGTGAGCCGTCGACCCGCTCCTGCCCTGCGCACCGCGGACGTGGCCGGCATCGCCTGGCCCGTCTACAAGCTCGAAGCCCTCGCACTCGGATTTCTCGTATTCGCCGCGACCCTCGTCGTTGCCGGCTCCCTGCAGGCAGCAGTACTGGCCGGCGCAGCGATCGCCGTCGTCACCTGGTGGACGCTGCGCCTGATCGAGCTGGGTTCGACCGGGCCGACGTCAGCCCGTCAGGCAGCCCGGCCCGAGTAGCGCTTTCAGGTCTCCCATCAACGCCGACGTCGGCGTGACGCGCAGACTGTCGTCCAGCTTCATCGTGGTGATCTTGTCGCCACTGACCAACCGCAGGTGCACATCCGAGGTTCCCGGGTGGCTCGACAGCACCCGCTTGAGGGCACCGACCTTGTCCGCCGTGCACAACCGAGTCGGCAGACTCACCGCAAGTGGCTTGTCGATGCCGATCGCGGACAGATCGGGTACCGCAAGATCGTTGGCGATCAACGAGATTCGATCGTCGCGCACCGACACACGGCCCTTGACGAGCACCACCGAGTCCTCGGTGACATCGGCACCGAACACCGAGTACGCCTGCGGGAAGAACAGCACTTCGATACCGCCGGCCAGGTCCTCGAGCTGAGCCGAAGCCCACGTCAGGCCGTTCTTGTTGATCCGACGATTCACCGAAGCCAGAATGCCGCCGACGGTGACCTGTGTGCCGTCCTTGACATCACCCTCGAGGATGGTGGGGATGTTGCAGTCGGACTTCGCGGCCAGCATGTGCTCGACGCCCAGGAGCGGGTGTCCCGAGACGTAGAGGCCGAGCATCTCGCGTTCGAGGGCGAGCCGATGCTTGGATTCCCACTCCTCGTCCGGCACCCGGACGTTGAACACGGCGGAGATGGACTCGTCGGCATCCTCGCCGCCGAACAGGTCGAACTGACCGATCGCCTCGGCCTTCTTGGTGCCCATCACCGCGTCGATCGCGTCGGCGTGAATGAGCATCAACCCCTTGCGAGGATGATCGAGTGAGTCGAAAGCACCTGCCTTGATGAGGGATTCGGTGACCTTCTTGCTGCACGCGATCGCGTCGATCTTGCCCAGGTAGTCCGAGAAGTCGGTGTACTTGGACTTCTCCGATCGCGCCCTGATGATCGACGCGACCACATTGGTACCGACGTTGCGGACGGCACCGAGACCGAACCGGATGTCCTTGCCCACCGACGCGAAGTTGAGTTCGGATTCGTTGACGTCCGGTGGCAGCACCGTGATGCCGAGCTTGCGACAGTCTGCGAGGTAGATCGCGGCCTTGTCCTTGTCGTCACCGACGCTGGTGAGCAGTCCGGCCATGTACTCGGCCGGGTAGTTGGCCTTGAGGTATGCCGTCCAGTACGACACCAGGCCGTAGCCCGCGGAGTGAGACTTGTTAAACGCGTAGCCCGCGAAGGGCAGCACGGTGTCCCACAGCGCCTTGATGGCCGCCTCGGAGAAGTCGTTGTCCAACATGCCCTGTCGGAATCCGGCGTAGGCCTTCTCCAGCTCGGAGAGCTTCTTCTTGCCCATGGCGCGACGCAGCAAGTCGGCCTGGCCGAGGGTGTAGCCGGCCACCTTCTGCGCCAGCTGCATGATCTGCTCCTGGTAGACCACCAGACCGTACGTCTCGCCGAGAATCACCTTGAGCGGCTCTTCGAGCTCCGGGTGAATCGGCTTGACCTCTTGCCTACCGTTCTTGCGGTCGGCGTAATCGTTGTGCGAGTTCATGCCCATCGGACCCGGCCGGTACAGGGCCAGGACGGCGACGATGTCCTCGAAGCCGGTGGGCTGCATACGGCGGAGCAGATCGCGCATGGCGCTGCCGTCGAGCTGGAAGACGCCGAGAGTATCTCCGCGAGAAAGCAAGTCGAAGGTCGCCGGGTCGTCGAGCGGGAGTGCGTCGAGGTCGATGTCGATGCCGCGGTTGGCCTTGATGTTGTCGATGGCGTCGCCGATGACGGTGAGGTTTCGCAGACCAAGGAAGTCCATCTTGAGCAGGCCGATGGCCTCGCACGACGGGTAGTCCCAGCCGGTGATGATCGCGCCGTCCTGCGCACGCTTCCACACCGGAATGGCGTCGGTGAGCGGCTCGGAGGACATGATGACCGCGCAGGCGTGCACGCCTGCGTTGCGGATCAGGCCCTCGAGTCCCTTGGCCGTCTTGTAGATGGTCGCGACATCGGGGTTGGAGTCGATCAGCGCCCTGACCTCGACGGCTTCCTTGTAGCGCTCGTGCGCAGGGTCGGTGATGCCCGCGACGGAGATGTCCTTGGCCATGATGGGCGGCGGAAGTGCCTTGGTGATCTGATCGGCGATTCCGAAGCCGGGCTGGCCGAACTGCACTCGTGCGGAGTCCTTGATGGCGGCCTTGGTCTTGATGGTGCCGAACGTGATCACCTGGGCCACTCGATCGCTGCCCCACTTCTCGGTGGCGTAGCGGACCATCTCACCGCGGCGACGATCGTCGAAGTCGATATCGATATCGGGCATCGACACACGCTCGGGGTTGAGGAATCGCTCGAACAGCAGACCGTGCGGCAGTGGGTCGATGTTGGTGATGCCCATGGCATACGCGACCAACGATCCGGCAGCGGACCCTCGGCCGGGCCCGACGCGGATGCCGACGGCCTTGGCGTGGTTGATCAGGTCGCCGACCACGAGGAAGTAGGCGGGGAAGCCCATCTCGAGAATGACCTTGATCTCGTACTCCGCGCGCGCGAGGTAGTCCTCGGCCGGCCCGTCGGGGAATCGACGCTCGAGCCCGGTCATGACCTCGTGGCGCAACCAGGTGCCCTGCGTGTGGCCCTCGGGCACGGGGAAGATCGGCATCCGGTCGCGGTGCGCCCACACCTCGTCGTAGGGCTGCACTCGCTCGGCGATGAGCAGGGTGCTGTCGCAGGCACCGGGCACCGAATCGTCCCAGAGCTCGCGCATCTCGGCGGCGGACTTGAGGTAGTAGCCGTCACCGTCGAACTTGAAGCGAGTGGGATCGCTGAGCGTCTTACCGGTCTGGATGCACAGCAGCGCCTCGTGGTTCTCGGCGGCGTCCTTGGTGACGTAGTGGCAGTCGTTGGTGGCCAGCGGCGGAATCGAGAGCTTCTTGCCGATGTCGAGCAGCCCTTCGCGGACGCGTCGCTCGATGGACAGGCCGTGATCCATCAGTTCGAGAAAGAAGTTCTCCGGGCCCCAGATCTCGCGCCACTTGGCGGCTGCCTCCAATGCCTCGCGATCCTGGCCGAGTCGCAGTCGAGTCTGCACCTCCCCCGACGGGCAGCCGGTGGTGGCGATGATGCCCTCGGCGTGGGAGGCGATGATCTCCTCGTCCATCCGGGCCCACTTGCCCAGCTGCCCCTCGATGGAGGCGAGCGAGGACAGCTTGAACAGGTTCCGGACTCCGGTGGGGTTCTCGGCGACCATCGTCATGTGCGTGTACGCACCGCTACCGGAGACGTCGTCGGACTTCTGGCTGCGGTCACCCCACAGCACGCGCTTCTTGTTGAACCGGGACTCGGGGGCGATGTAGGCCTCGATGCCGATGATCGGCTTGATTCCGGCCTTCTTGGCCTCGTTGTAGAACTCGCTGGCCCCGTACATGTTGCCGTGGTCGGTCATGCCGACTGCCGTCATCTCCAACCGTGCTGCCTCGGCGAACATCGCCCCGATCTTGGCGGCACCGTCGAGCATCGAATATTCGGTGTGGTTGTGCAGATGAACGAACGAATCGGCCACGAAGGTTCTCTCCTGAAGGTCGTGCGTTGGCGAAAATACGAGCCGCGAACGTACTCACTGTAAGCGGTCGAACCGACAGATTTTCCACGCTGCCGGTGTGTCCTGGGAGGACGTGACAGGTGTGACGGATGCGACGAGAAATCGCCTCATTCGGTCGGCACGGGACCGTCGTCCGGAAGCGGCCCGACGACGTCGACGTACTCCGGCAGGAGCGGCTCGACCGCGAACTTGCCGGACACTGCATCCGGCGGAAGCGCCTGCACCGCTCGCACATCGGCACGGCCGGCCAGCTCGGTCAACTCGGCAGGGGTACCGCGCACCACCACGGTCACCACACACGCACACCCGTCGAGCAGACGTCGCTGCGACACCGCAGCTATCCGGGCCTGCCGGTCCCCCGCCTCGAACGATTCGTCCGCCAGGCTCGCTGCACGCGCGGTCGAATTCAGCACCGACCGTTCACTGCCCGGTACACCCACAGTGAGTATCGGAGTCTGCACGCGATCGAGCGGAACACGCAGCAGCACCTGCGAGATCCGGACCCCGTCGGCGACGGCATAGGCCTGTTCGGCGGTGAGCTCGCGATCGAACGACACCGAGCCCCATCGAGGTTCGGCGTCGTCGCTACGCAGGCTCGCCTCGGCGCGGGCCAGGTAATCGGTCACCTGCTCGCCGCTGTCCGGGCCGAGCCGGTCGGTGCTCACGCCCAATTGTCGTACCGGATTGAGGTGCCCGATCACGGCGAGAGCCCCGATCACGAGTGCAGCGACAACGACGCCGCCGAGCACACCGGAGACTCCCCTGGTGCACATCACGCCTTCCGAAGCACCTCGAGTGCATGCTCGAGGTCGGCCGGATACTTGCTCTCGATCTCGACCCAGCGGCCGTCGGAGGGATGCGCGAAGCCGAGCGAGCGTGCGTGCAGCCACTGTCTTTCCAGGCCCAACCGTTCGGCCAGCCGCGGATCGGCTCCGTAGGTCAGATCGCCGCAGCACGGATGCCGCAGAGCCGAGAAGTGCACCCGAATCTGGTGTGTGCGACCGGTTTCCAAGTGCACGTCCAGCAGGCTCGCCGCCTGGAACGCCTCGACCGTGTCGTAATGGGTGACGCTGGGCTTGCCGTCGGCACGGACGGCGAACTTCCAGTCGTTGCTGCCGTGTCGACCGATCGGGGCGTCGATCGTTCCACTGCTCGGATCCGGATGGCCCTGCACCAGTGCGTGGTAACGCTTGTCGATGGTCCGCGCCTTGAACGCCCGCTTGAGCACGGTGTACGCCCGCTCGGACGTAGCGACCACCATGACCCCCGACGTGCCGACGTCGAGGCGATGGACGATGCCCTGCCGCTCGTGCGCACCGGAGGTCGAAATCCGGAAACCGGCGGCCGCGAGACCGCCGATGACGGTGGGGCCGGTCCAGCCGACACTGGCATGCGCGGCGACCCCGACGGGCTTGTCCACGGCCACGATGTCGTCGTCGGCGTAGAGAATTTCCATCCCCTCGACGGGCTCCGCCTCGATCGTCAACTCACGGGCGGGCTCGGGCAGCGTCACTTCGAGCCACGAACCAGCGGCCAGCCGATCGGACTTGCCGACGGCACCGTGATCGACCAGAACCGAGCCCTCCTCGGCCAGGGTCGCGGCCACGGTACGCGAGAGCCCGAGCAGCCGAGCGAGACCGGCGTCCACCCTCATTCCGTCCAGGCCGTCGGGCACCGGCATCGAGCGCGATTCCCTCACTTGTCGGCCTCGCCTGCGGCGTCGGAACTCGATTTGGTGACCCGTTCGCCGTTCGGCTCGAACCCGAACAGGCTCAGGACGACGAGCAGGATCGCACCACAGACGATGGACGAGTCGGCAACGTTGAACACCGGCCACCAGCCAACCGACACGAAGTCGACGACGTGTCCCTGGAACGGACCCGGTGCACGGAAGAAGCGGTCGATCAGGTTGCCGAGTGCCCCGCCGAGAACCAGACCCAATCCCAGTGCCCACCACGGCGATCGCAGCGTCCGACCGATCTTGATCACTCCGATGACGACCGCAACGGCCACGACCGTGAGCAACCAGGTCATGCCGGTGGCCATCGAGAACGCCGCACCGGGGTTGCGTACCAGCCGCAACGTCACGACGTCTCCGACGATCGCGATCGGGTTGCCGGGCTTGACGTAGTGCACGACCACGATCTTGGTCACGAGATCGAACAGAAGAATCACGGCCGCGATCGCGATCAGCAACCGCGTCTTGAGCGGCTTCGGAAGTCGATTCCCGGCGCTGTCGGTCTCGGTCACCTGCGAGTCCGCGGTCTCGTTCGGTGCCGGAACACTACTCGTCTCGGCTGGCGGATCGTCGGCGCGGTCTTCACTCACCTGTCCATCATGGCGTATGGACGGCGGCGGGTCCTCATCCGTGCCGCGCACCGCCGATCACCGCGGGCGGTGTCAGTAGCCTGGTGCCCGTGAAGTCGACCGATCGTAATCGCACCGTCCGCTCCGGCACCGTCCGCTCCGGTTTGCTCGCTGCCTGCTGTGCAGTGGCTCTCGTCGCGGGATGTTCGAGCACCGACACCGACACCGAGCCCGCTCCCGAGCAGGCCGCGTCCTCCAACGAGGTGACCATCGCCGTGACGCCGACGACCACCACGGTCGTCGACCCCGGTGCCGAGCCACGGCGCGTACTGGCTTTCGACACCTCCGACTCGGAGGAGCAGAACGTCGACCTCACCACCACCTCCACCGTCTCGCAGCAGATCGACAGTGGGGCTCCGCAGGACTTCTCCAGTCCCGAACTGACCGTGCCCCTGTCCGCGTCGACGTCCGACACCGTGCCGGACGACGACGCCGCGACCGGCGCGACACGCTCCGTCGAGCTGACCATCGGAGCCGCGACGTCACCCGACGAAGGACTGACCGACGCACTCTCCGCCTCCGAGGGCTCGTCGGCGCGGCTGGCGACCACCGACTCGGGAGCGATCACAGCACTGCACATCACCCCCGCCGACGCCGCGCTCGATACCGCCCGCGCGGCGATCGAACGCTCGTTGAACGCCGCGGTGTACCGCTCCGTCGACTTCCCCGACGCAGAGGTGGGAGTGGGTGCGGTATGGACCGTCGATCAGCAGGTACTGAGCGGCATCACGTTGAACCAGCGCACCACGGTCACGCTGCGAGCGCTCGACGGTGACCGAGCGACCCTGGACGTCGCGATCACCCAGACGCCCGAATCGACCACATGGAACCTGCCCGACGGTGCCGGCACACTGAACATCGCGACGTACACCTTCACCGGCTCGGGAACTCTGGAGATGGATCTGGCACGACCGCTTCCCGTCGGCGGATCGATCACCGCAGGTGGCGAGCAGATGTACACCGACCCCGACAGCACGACCGTGCTGCGCCAGACCGTCGGAGACTCGATCACCTGGGCTGCCCGATGACGGCGCGGACCACGACGCAGCTGCTGGCGGCGCTGTCGCTCGTCGGCATCGCCGCGGCCGGGTGCAGCGCGGACGAGCCGGCCCCGACCCCTGCAGTCGCGCCCAGCTCCGTCGCCGCGCCCGATCCCCTTCTCGGTGCCCCCATCACCGACTCCGGCGTCCTGGCCGCAGCGATGCTGGGTCTCGGCGACCTCCCGGACGGGTTCTCCTCGATCCCCGACCCGGTCCGGGATCTCGGGCTCCACCCGGCTCCCGAGTACGACTCCCCCGACAAGTCCGGTACCGACCCGGCCGAGTGCGCCGCAGTACTGGCCCCGATCTCGGAGCAGCAGGGCGGTGCGGCGTCGAACGCAGTCGCCCGCTTCTCGGGACCGAACTTCTCGTCGATCGACGAGGATGCGGCAAGCTACTCCGACACGGGCACGGCCGAGGCCTTCACTGCGATTCAGCAGGCGTGGGCGGGGTGCACGACGTTCAGCGGCACGGATGCGGACGGGGTGAGCGTCGACTACGCGTTGGCGGGCCGGGAGCAGTCGTCGGTCGGTGACGCATCGGCCTCGGTACGCCTGACCACCAGCAGTGAAGGGTTCACCTTGATCTCCGATGTGGTGGTGGCCGTGGTCGACTCGACCGTCGTCCAGATCGTCGTCTCCGATCAGAGCGGCCTCGAGCCCGAGACCGTCACCGCTGTCGCCGAGGCGGCCGTCGAGCGCATTCGATCGGTGACGCCCAGCATGTGAATCGGGCCGGTCGGCCAACGAAAAACTGCCGGTGACACATCCCCGAGGGGACATGTCACCGACAGTACGTCGTGTCGGTCAGAGACGATCGGCAGGACTCAGGGTGCGGGGCACGCCGGGCTGGTCAGCTGCGCGAGCGAGACGATGCCGCAGGCGTTGTCCTTGGACAGCTTCCAGACACCGTCCTCGGGCACGAACTGGAACGTGCCGGGGTTGGCCTGACCGTTGAGCGTGATCGTGATGCCGGCGTTGAGGACGCCGGTGCCGAGATCGTCGATGCTGGTGATCTCGATCTGCGCGTTGTTTGCGACCGCGGCGGCGGCGACCTGGTTGATCAATTCGGGGTCCTCGGATGCGCCCTGGATCAGGGCGGCCTTCTCCTCGACCGGAACGTTGGGGTCGAGCCCGCGCGCGAGCTGCCCGTTGAGCTCCTCGACAGTGGGGACCGGGGGGTACGCGGCGTTCTCGGTCGGGGTCGATGCCGTGGTGGTGGCAGCGGTCGTCGTGGTGGCCGTCGTGTCACCCTCGTCGGAGCTGCAGGCGGTCATGGTGAGCGCTGCGGCGATGGCGATGCCGGCAACCATTGCCCGTCGGGTGTTGCGAAGCTTCAAGTGCTTGTCCTTTTCACTCTGAGTCACGTCTCGATCGTTCTGTGACTCGTCGGTCGTCTGGAATGGGGTCGTCTCGGACCTGGTCCACTATGTCAGCTCGACAAGCCCGAGTCACAACGCGATCGGCATACCTGTGAAACCTCACAGAGTTTCCTCAGCCACGCCACAACTCACGTCAGGCTGTCGAGAACGTCGGCAACAACCAGGTTCTCGTCCGATTCGGCGAAGGTGCGCGCGATTCCCGGCCCACTGGTTCTGGTCTCGAATCGGACGGTCACCACCGAGTGACCGGCCCCCTGCACCCAGCCGTGACCGAAGTCGGGATGCCGGACGTCCATACCCGGTTGCCACCGTGGGCCTTCCTGGACGACGACATCCGCGGCGGCCACGATCGGGGCGGGCGACTCCTCGGTCGCATCGGCGACCGGCTCGTACTCCAGTTCGGGAAACAGCGAGCCCTGTCGCACGGCCGACAGCCCGGCCAATCCGACCCCGACCAGCCTGATCGGACCGACGTCGACCGGATCGACGGCAAGTCGCTGGGCCGTGGCCACGATGGTCTGTTTGTCCACCGTCGCGTACGGCAACGTCGCCGATCGAGTGATGATGCTCATGTCGGACTTGCGCAGCTTGAGCACCACCGTCCTGGCACCCCGGCCGTCCTTCAGCAACCGGCGATGCGTCGAGTCGACGATGGACTCGATGGCCGGGCGGAGCTGAGCGAGCGAGATCAGATCCTGTGCGAACGTCGTCTCGGCGCTGACCTGCTTGGCCTCGGCCCGCTCGGCAACGACGCGGTTGTCGATTCCGCGTGCGAGCTGATGCAGGCTCGGTCCCATCGTGGCCCCGAGAATCGACGCCACCTCGGACTCGGGCGTGGCCACGAACTTGCCGATGGTGTCGATGCCCAAGCGCCGCAAGCGCTCGCCGGCCACCGGTCCGATCCCCCACAGTTTCCGGACCGGAAGAGCCGCCATCAGCTCGGCCTGGATTCCGGGAGCGACGACGGTGATGCCGTCGGGCTTGGCCAGTCCCGACGCGATCTTGGCGATCTGTTTTCCGGACCCGGCACCGATCGAGGCGACCAACCCGGTCTCGGCGAGGATCAACGCGCGCAGGCCCGCGCAGAACTGCTCGACCTCGTGAACCGTCGCTCCGGCGAGTTCGAGCGGCTCACCGAACGCCTCGTCGATCGAGAGTTGTTCGAGGACGGGCATAGGTCCCCGTAGTGCCTCGAAGGCTCGTCGGCTCAGCTCCGAATAGAGAACGAACCGCGGCGGCAACACCACGGCCCCGGCTCCCACGAGTCGGCGAGCCTGATGCATCGGCATGGCCGAACGGGCTCCGAACTCGCGGGCCTGGTAACTGCAACCGGCCACCACTCCCCGCCCGCCCGCGCCGCCGACGAGAACCGGACGGCCCCGCAACGTGGGGCGCGTCAACTGTTCGGCGGAGGCGAAGAACGCGTCCATGTCCAGGTGCAGCACCCAACGACGACTCCGCAGGGTGTGGTTGGCGATATCGGGCACGGTGGTCAACGGCGGTCGTCGGTGGCGAATCCGAGAGCCTGCGCGGCGCGTTCGGGTGTCGGATCCGACCACAGCTCGCCGTACATCTCGCTCGTCGTCAGCGACCGCATGTTCGCGGTGTCGATGTACAGGGTGCCGTGGAGATGATCGGTCTCGTGGGCCACGATCCTGGCCGGCCAGCCACGAACCACCTCGTCGATCTCGCGGCCCGTCTCGTCGGTGCACTCGAGCCGCACGTGAGCCGCTCGCATCACGACGGCCTGGTACCCCGGAACACTGAGGCATCCCTCGTAGAAGCCGGCAGTCCGCGGTCCGACCGGGGTGTACCGAGGGTTGACCAGTACGCGGAACGGAAGCGGTGTGCGCTCTCGGGCGCGCGCGACATCCGGTCCGACGTCGTGGCGATCCTCGATCACTGCGATCTGGAGCGGGATGCCGATCTGCGGTGCGGCCAGACCGACACCGGGTGCGTCGTGCATGGTCGCGCGCATCACCTCGATCAACTCCGCGAACGTCTCCGAGTCGAGCTGCCCGGCGTACGGCGCAGCCCTGGACCGCAGAACCGGGTGGCCTGCGGCGACGATCGGCACGACGCCGCCGTGAGCTTCGGCGAGAAGCTCACGGACGGAGTCGGCCGATACGTCGCCATCGATCATGACGACTTGGTGATCGCTGCCCGCACTCCCTCACCGAGATCGCTGCCGTCGTCCCCGACGCGGCCGTCGACGAGCGAGAGCGCGAGCACCTCGCCTGCGATCAGATCACGATGGGTGTCGAGCCACGCCTGCCGATGCTCGGGGACCTCGATGACGATGTCGATTCGATCCGAGACGTCGAATCCGTGATTGCGACGCGCGTCCTGCAGTTCGCGGATGCGGTCCTTGGCCCAACCCTCCGCTTCGAGCTCCTCGGTGACGGCGGAATCGAGCACGACCAGTCCGGCGTTTCCGGGCAGCGGTGCCGTCGATTCGGGCTCGGCGGCAACGAGCCTGCGCGTGAATTCCTCCGGCAGCAGTGCAATTCCCGCTGCGCTCACCACACCGTCGGCGTCCTCGGACCAATCGCCTGCCTTGACGGCCTTGATGACCGTCTGCACGTCCTTGCCGATACGCGGCCCCGCAGCACGGGCATTGACGACGAGCTCGAACTTTCCGTGTACGGCAACGTCTTCGGTCAGATCGACCTTCTTGACGTTGACCTCGTCGGAGATGATGTCGACGAACGGGCGCAGGCGCTCCGCATCGGCGGCTGCGACCGTCACCTCGGGCAACGGCAACCGCACGCGCAGGTTCTGTGCCTTGCGCAGACCCAGCACCGTGGAGCACACGGTACGGACCTCGTCCATGCTCTCGACCAGTTCGGGATCCGACGGCAGTTCGCCTGCCTCGGGCCAGTCGGTCAGGTGCACCGAGCGGCCGCCGGTCAATCCACGCCACACCACTTCGCTGATCAACGGCAACAGCGGGGCGGCGATGCGAGTGAGCACCTCGAGCACGGTGTGCAGGGTGTCGATGGCGTCGGCGTCCTCGCTCCAGAACCGCGAACGAGACCGTCGCACATACCAATTGGTCAACGCATCGCAGAACGTGCGCAGCTCGTCGCAGGCACCGGCGATGTCGTTGCCCTCGAGCGCATCGGTGATGGCATCGCGGGTGGACGACAGCTTGGCCAACACGTAGCGATCTAGCACGTTCGACGAATCGGTTCGCCACTGCCCGGGCTTCGACGCGTAGAGCTGCAGGAAGCTCCACGCATTCCAGATCGGCAGCAACGCCTGGCGCACGCCCTCGCGGATGCCCTGCTCGGTGACGATGAGGTTGCCGCCGCGCAGGATCGGTGAGGACATCAGGAACCACCGCATGGCATCGGAACCGTCGCGGTCGAAGACCTCCTTGACGTCCGGGTAGTTGCCCTTGGACTTGCTCATCTTCAAGCCGTCTTCACCGAGCACGATGCCGTGTGCGGCAACGGTCTTGAACGCCGGGCGGTCGAACAGTGCGGTCGCCAGCACGTGCAGGGTGTAGAACCACCCTCGCGTCTGCCCGTTGTACTCGACGATGAAATCGCCCGGGTTGTGCGTGGAGAACCACTCCTCGTTCTCGAACGGGAAGTGCACCTGCGCATACGGCATCGACCCGGACTCGAACCAGCAGTCCAACACCTCGGGGACGCGGCGCATCGTCGACTTGCCGGTCGGATCGTCCGGGTTGGGCCGGGTCAACTCGTCGATGTAGGGGCGGTGCAGATCGGTCGGTCGCACGCCGAAGTCACGCTCGAGCTCGTCCAGGCTGCCGTACACGTCCAGGCGCGGGTAGGCCGGGTCGTCGGACGTCCATGCCGGGATAGGGCTGCCCCAGTACCGGTTTCGACTGATGTTCCAGTCGCGGGCTCCTTCGAGCCACTTGCCGAACTGGCCGTCCTTGATGTGCTCGGGAACCCAGGTGATCTCCTGGTTCAGCTCGACCATGCGATCACGGAACTTGGTGACCGCGACGAACCAGGACGGCACAGCCATGTAGATCAGTGGCTGACCACTGCGCCAGCTGTGCGGGTACGAGTGCTCGATGGTCTCGTGCCGCAGCAACCGACCCGAGGCCTTGAGGTCCTTGATGATCACCGGATTGGCGTCGAACACCATCAGGCCCTCGTACGGCGGCACCAGCGAGGTGAACTTGCCGCCTGCGTCGAGCGGTTGCACCACCTCGATTCCGTTCGCGGTGGCGACGTCCATGTCCTCCTCACCGAAAGCCGGTGCGAGATGGACGATTCCGGTGCCCGAATCGGTGGTGACGTAGTCGGCCTCGAGCACGCGGTGCGCGTTCTCGTGGCCGAGGAAGAAGTCGTAGGGAGGCGTGTAGGACAGTCCGACCAACTCGGCGCCGGTGTGCTCCGAGAGCACCTCCGGCTCCTCGCCGAGTTCCTTCGCGTAGTGCGAGAGTCGCTGCGCGGCAAGGACGTAACGCTCATCGTCGGTTCCTCGCACCTGCACGTACTGCACCTCGGGGTGCACCGCGATCGCCAGGTTCGAAGGCAGGGTCCACGGCGTGGTGGTCCAGATCAGCGCGTTCGCGCCGTCCAGGGGCGAGCCCGGAGCCGTCAACGGCATCGTGACGGTGACCGCGGGATCCTGACGCATCTTGTACGCGTCGTCCAGGCGGGTCTCCTGATTGGACAGGGGCGTCTGCTCGTACCAGCTGTACGGCAGCACTCGGTAGCCCTGGTAGATCAGGCCCTTGTCGTGCAGAGTCTTGAACGCCCACATGACCGACTCCATGAAGTCGACGTCGAGGGTCTTGTAGTCGTTGTCGAAGTCGACCCACCGCGCCTGCCGTGTCACGTAGTCCCGCCACTCGTCGGTGTACTGCAGTACCGACTGCTTGCAGTAGGCGTTGAACTTCGCCAGGCCCATCTCGTCGATCTCGGACTTGTCCTTGATGCCGAGCTGCTTCTCGGCTTCCAGCTCTGCGGGCAGACCGTGGCAATCCCACCCGAAGCGACGCTCGACCTTCTTGCCCCGCATCGTCTGGAATCGTGGAACGAGGTCTTTGACGTAGCCGGTGAGCAGGTGGCCGTAGTGCGGCAGACCGTTCGCGAAGGGCGGCCCGTCGTAGAAGACGAACTCCTCGGCACCTGCCCGGTTGTCGATGCTGGCTCGAAAGGTGCCGTCCTCGGCCCACTCGTGCAGAACGATGCGCTCGAGATCGGGGAACGGGACGCTGCCCGATCGGCCCTCGGCCAGGTCGACCAACGGGTACGACCCCGAGTTCGGACGGGCGCTTGCATCTGTCATGTCATGTCTCCTCCGTGCCGGCCGCGTGCGAGACGCGACGCAAAGTTGGCACGGGGACGACATCCGGGCGATCTGTTCGCCCGACACCGCGGTACCACCCCGCTTGCACACTCTCGACGACCCTGCCGTCGGAGCGCGCCACTCCAGTTGAGCTGTGACGGGCTCGCCCGTTCGGTTCTACTGAACGCCGTTCCGATACACCTGAGCGCGTCGTCCCGGCGTCGTTCTTCCGAAAGCTCCCCGGTGATGGCCGGATCGACGCCTGAAATACGACTGCCTGATTCGTGATGCTACCTGTCGAGCTCGGGCGGAGGCCGTCGGCCCGTGAGCGCTCCGACCAGCAGAAGAACTGCACCCACGATACAGACGACTATGCAGGCCCACGCCCAGACGACGGAACCCGTCATCAGGGCGAGGACCAGAAAGCCGAAGCCGATCGCTGCTGCGCCGAGAGTCAGGACCAACACACCGATTCCTCGCTCACCACTCGACGCGACAACCTGGTCCCGACGCTGCCGCAATCGTCGGCGTCGGCGTCGGAGGAGGGTGGTGCGTCAGTTGCCCTTGGCGTACGACTGGCTGTACCCCGAGGACTGATTGTCCTGGTTGAAGTTGTCCTGCCCGTTGTCCACCGGCAGAGCCGAGGAACGGTTCTCGAGCTCTTCGAGCTGCGATTCGAGGTAGGACTTGAGCCGCACACGGTACTCACGCTCGAACGTCTTGAGCTGCTCGATACGCCCCTCGAGCACGGAGCGCTGCTGGTTGATCGTCGCCATGATCTCGGTGTGCTTGCGCTCGGCGTCGGCCTGCAGTGCGTCGGCCTTCTCCTTTGCCTGACGCAGCTGGGTCTCGGACCGGGTCTGCGCGTCGGACAACAGCGACTCGGACTTCTGCCGTGCCTCGGACATCATCGACTCGGAACGCGTACGTGCATCCGACACCAAACGCTCGGCGTTGGTGCGCGCGTTGCCGAGCAGCTGCTCGGACTCCGACTTGGCATCGCCGGTGAGACGATCGGCCATCTCCTGAGCAAGGCCCAGAATCTTGGCGGCCTGCATGTTGGAGTCGCCGCTCTGCTGCGGGGCTGCTGCAACGGGTGCGACCGGTGCGGGCTGCTGCACCACGGGCGGTGGCTTGGGAGGATCGACCGGACGCTGTGGCTCGGCTTTCGGTGCCGCGACCTGAGCCGACTGCGGGCTCTGCCGCGCAGCGTTCTTGGAATCCGCAAGCTCCTGATCGAGCTCACCGACCCGCTGGCGTAGGTCGGCGTTCTCTTCGATCAGTCGCGACAACTCTTGTTCGACGAGGTCGAGAAAAGCGTCGACCTCGTCTTCGTTGTAACCGCGCTTACCGATGGGCGGCTTGCTGAACGCGACATTGTGCACATCAGCTGGAGTCAGCGGCATGGAAGGATCCCTTCACGCGTCTTGGGGCGGTAGAGCAAGCATTCAGTTATATGCCATTCCGCGCGAGTGCAGAACAATCAAACTGTAACTGGCGTCCATTCTGTCACACGGGACACGCAGCATGCGCTGGGTCCCGCGTTCTAACATTCAACTTCGGCCTCAGGCCGCGAGACTGCTGGTCACATTCCACGCGATGAAGACGACGAAAAGCAGAACCATGATGGACAGGTCCAGTCGCACTCCACCGAGGTTGAGCGGTGGAATTATCTTCCGGAGAAACTTCACCGGCGGGTCTGTCACCGTGAAGATCGCCTCGAGCATGATGACGACCAACCCGGTCGGTTGCCAATCTCTCGCGAAAGTCCTGATGAACTCGACGATGATTCGACCGATGAGAAGGAGCCAAAAAAGAAACAATACGATGTTGATCACCGTGAACACGATCACGGCTATACTCTGCCTGACTTCGCCGGGCTGAGCAAAGTGCGCTGGTCACAGCCCTGAACTACCACCCCGAACAGTGAATATCTCACTGCTGACTGTAGAAACCGGTCTCGGCGATCCGCCTGCGCTCCTGCGGCGAGACGTCGACGTCGGCCGGCGAGAGCAGGAAGACCTTCGTGGCCACCTTGTCGAAGGAACCGCGGAGTGCAAAAGCGAGCCCGGCAGCGAAATCGACCAGCCGCTTGGCGTCCGCGTTGCTCATCTCGACCAGGTCCATGATGACCGGCGTGCCGTCGCGGAAGCGCTCACCGATGGTGCGGGCCTCGCTGTAGTCACGCGGTCGCAGCGTGGTGATCTTCGAGAGCGGGCCGCCGTCGTCCACGATCGGGCTGCGTCGGGTCTCTGCGCGCATGTCCATCCGAGTGTCCATGGCAAGCGCTCCCCTGGTTGCCGCACCGCGCGTGCTCGGTGCCGCGCCGCGTCCTCGTCCACCGATCGGTGCCAGCGTGGCCGCCGGACGGGGTGCCTCGTAATCGTCGTAGTCGTCCTCGACCTGTGCGTGCCGCGATCCACCGAAGGACGGCTTCACGAAATCACGCTCGTCGATGTCGTCGTAGCTGTCGCGACCACCACGGGAGCTGCGTCGCGTGTCCGGATCGTCGAGGTAGTCGTCCTCGTAGTCGGCGAGCGGAACCATGCCGAAGTACGCCTTGAACTTGTGCAGGGTGCTCATCGTTCTGCCTTCCGTGGCGGTGTGTCTACTGTCCATCTCCAGGTTCGCAAGTGTCTGTTGTGACTGATGTGATCCATGGACTGTTATTGCGAGGTTATCGGCCGCGCGCCGAGTATTGCGGTACCGACACGCACGCACGTCGATCCGTGCCGCACAGCAGCTTCCAGGTCTCCGGTCATGCCCGCGGACAGCTCGAGCGCTCCGGGATGATCCACGAGAAGTCGCGCGTGCAGACTCTCGAGGTCGGCGAATGCGGCGTCCGGATCTGCATCGAGCGGTGGCACCGCCATCAACCCCGCCAGACGCAACCCGGAGGCATTCGACACCGCGTCCGCAAGCTCGTGCAGTTCCTCGCGTTCGACGCCTCCGCGATGCACATCCCCGTCGAGGCTGACCTGAACGATCACGTCGAGTTCGGTCCGACGCACACCCTCGTCCAGTGCCGCCGCCGTCGCCTTGGACAGAGCGGTCACCAACCGCGCACTGTCCACGGAATGAATGGAGTGCGCCCACGCGGCCACCGACTTCGCCTTGTTTCGCTGCAGGTGTCCGATCATGTGCCACCGAGGCGGATCGGCGCTGAAATCGTCGGCAGTCTCGGCGACCTTGGGCGACGCGTCCTGCTCCCGGGACTCTCCGAAGTCGCGGCACCCCAGGTCGTACAGAATTCGCACGTCCGAGGCAGGGAAGAACTTGGTCACCGGCAACAGAGCCACGTCGGCGGGCGACCGGCCCGCGTCGACACATGCGCGATGCAACCGCTCGCGCACCGACGTCAACGATGTGTCGATCTCGCGCGCCCGGTCCGGGCCCGACGCGCTGCCGCTGAGTTCGCTCATGACAACCTTCTCTGCCCGTTCACCGATCGGCCGATTCGGGCCGATCACCTGAGGATGTGCTGTCCATCCATACGACACTGGCAATTCGACCGGTCGATCCTTCGCGACGGTGACTGAACAACGTCCGATCCTCGATGGTGCATCGAGGATCCTGAGCCACGCCGGATACTCCCGCGGCGAGCAGTTGAGCTCGGATACCGGCGGGAATGTCGAGCCCGGGGGTATGGCGGACGGTCGTCGTCGCGCTGCCGGGGAGATGCTGGTCGACGTCCGCTCGCATGGACGCGGGCACCTCGTACTGGCGACCACTCGCGGCCGGACCCAGAAACGCACCGATGCGCGCCGGGACCGCACCGAGCTCGACCATGGCGGCCAACACGCGAGGCACGATGCCGATGCGGGCTCCGACCCGTCCTGCGTGCACGGCGGCGATCACTCCGGCCTCCTCGTCGGAGAGCAGGACCGGCACACAGTCGGCAGTCAACACCACCAGACCGAGATCACGTTGCGTCGTCACCAACGCATCGGTCATCGGTAGCGGCTCGGACACCGGACCGTCGACCACCGTGACGGTGCGTCCGTGGACCTGCTCCATGAAGACGAGCCGTTCGAGTCCCATGCCCAGTCGATCGCCGAGGCGTCGACGGTTGGCCTCCACCGCAGCGGGGTCGTCACCGACGTGGTCGCCGAGATTGAACGTGTCGAACGGTGGTGCCGAGACGCCGCCGTCCCGCGTCGTCGAGACGCGTCGGACACGAAACGGACCGGCGGATGCGGTGTCACTCACCGCCGCATGAAGGACGGCACATCGACTTCGTCTTCGCCCTCGTCCTCGGCGATCGGCACGCGACGGCCGGAACCGACGGACTCGCGGCCTTGGCCGCCCGAGTCACGGCCGTGACCGGCTGCGGACTCGCGGCTGGACGATTCGCGGTTGGACGAGCTCGACGAGTTCAGCGGCGGCAGACTGCTACCACTCGGTGCGCCTACCGGGTCGCGGAACACGGCACCGTCGGAACTGTCGCTCGACCTGGAGGACACCTCGCCCGAGCGAGCCGATCCGATCGGTCCACGTGTGGAGGTGGCCGCTTCGACCGGACGCCGCGTCGGGGTTCCGCCGTCGAAGCCTGCGGCGATGACGGTCACGCGGACCTCGTCGCCGAGGGAGTCGTCGATGACGGTGCCGAAAATGATGTTGGCGTCGATGTGTGCGGCTTCCTGCACCAGCGAGGCGGCCTCGTTGATCTCGAACAGACCGAGGTCGGATCCACCGGCGATGGAGAGCAGCACTCCGCGTGCACCTTCCATCGACGCTTCGAGCAGCGGCGAGTTGATCGCCGATTCGGCTGCCTTGATGGCTCGACCCTCACCGCGGGAGGATCCGATGCCCATCAACGCACTGCCCGCGCCGGACATGACACCCTTGACGTCGGCGAAGTCGACGTTGATCAGGCCTGGAGTGGTGATCAGGTCGGTGATGCCCTGAACGCCGTTGAGCAATACCTCGTCGGCGCTGCGGAATGCGTCCATGAGGCTGACGGCCGCGTCGCCGAGCTGAAGCAGTCGATCGTTCGGGATGACGATGAGCGTGTCGCAGGACTCACGGAGCTGCTGGATGCCCGTGTCGGCCTGTCCACCGCGCCGCTTGCCCTCGAACGAGAACGGCCGAGTGACGACACCAACGGTCAGTGCACCGAGCTTGCGAGCGATGTTGGCGACGACGGGAGCACCACCGGTACCGGTGCCGCCGCCCTCGCCTGCGGTGACGAACACCATGTCGGCACCCTTGAGCACCTCTTCGATCTCGTCCTTGTGATCGTCTGCTGCGCGTCGGCCGACCTCGGGATCGGCACCTGCGCCGAGTCCGCGGGTCAGCTCGCGACCCACGTCGAGCTTGACGTCTGCGTCACTCATCAGCAAGGCCTGAGCGTCGGTGTTGACCGCGATGAACTCGACTCCCTTGAGTCCCTGTTCGATCATGCGGTTGACCGCGTTCACGCCGCCGCCGCCGATGCCGACGACCTTGATTACGGCGAGGTAGTTGTGCGGGGGCGTCATGGGCTCTCGCCTTCCGTGGATTGTTGCGTGAAATGTGGAAAACCCTCAACCTAAACCACAGGCTTAGAGTTATGTCAAGTACTGAACTGGTCGAAACGCTATTCATCGCCGACGACTATCGCCATTAGGCGCGCCGACGCCGCGCGAGAAATTCCCGTCGACCACGTCGAAACTATTTGGTGGTGGGCAGATCCGGACTCGACACGTCGAAGATCTGACCGGGCTGGGACAGCAACGCGATCGCCACCGCGGCCTTGCGTTGCGAGTCGTCCTTGCTGCCCCACACCACGGTGCGCCCGTCGAGCAGCAGAATCGAAATGTCGGACAGCGTGCTCGCGCGCAGCTCGCCTGCCTGATCGCGTAGCAGCGGTGGCAACGTATCGAGAACCGCGAGTGCATCTTTCGTCACCGGATCACCGAACACCGGGTTGTCGGTCACCAGACGCACCACCCCGGGCGGTGGCGGCGCGATCGCGAAATCGACCCCCGAGGAGTCGAGAAGATGGGTGCCGTCCGGAGAATCGAAGAACGCCACCGGTGTTCGCTCCTCCACCGTCACCTGCACGGTGGACGGATACTTCCGTTGCACACGAACCGTCGCCAGCGCCGGAATCGTCGCCACCCGCTGCGCCGCGGCCGCCGTGTCCACCCGAACCAGCGGAAGACCGACGGGTACGTCCAGCCGATCCAGGATCTCCTCCTCGGACACCGAGGACGCCCCCGCGACCGCAATGGTGCGAACGGACAACAGCGGTGTGAAGTACACCAGCGCAGCCGATCCCACCACGACGACCACCACGGCCAGTGCGATGACCAAGGCCTTGCGCCGCGACCGCTTCACCCGGGCGCGCTCTTCTTCACGCGCCAGCGCGCGCGCCTGCTTGTCGGTGACCGCGGACGGCGAATCACCCTCTCCTGCAGCTGTTCCCGACCTCGAAGAACGGACTCGATCGGAGCGGCGGGTCACGTCGACGGCCGATCCTTCGGTACTCCGCGGCCGGTCGCAGCACCGAAATCGGTCTTCGAGCGAAGCGCATCGAGAATCGGTCCGCCGAGCATCGTCACGTCACCGGCACCCATGGTGATCACGACATCGCCGGGCACACTCAGATGGGCGACCTGCTTGGCCACCAACGACAGATCCGGCTGATAGTTCACCGGCTTGGTCACCGAAGCGGCAACCAGCGCCCCCGTCACACCGGGCAACGGCTCCTCGCGCGCGCCGTAGACGTCGAGCACGACGATCTCGTCGGCCAACGACAGCGCGGCACCGAACTCCTCGGCGAACGTCGCGGTCCGCGAATACAGGTGCGGCTGGAACACGACGACGACGCGGCCCTGCTCGAGACCCGAATGGTCCTGACCCGCCACGAGAGCCTGGGCAGCCGTCAACACCGCGCGCACCTCCGTCGGGTGGTGCGCGTAGTCGTCGAACACGCGCACGCCGTGCTCACGTCCGGTGAACTGGAAACGCCGATGCACTCCGCCGAAACCGGTGAGCCCGGCCAGCAGTTCCTCGACTCCGGCACCGACCTGGCGCGCCGCGACGAACGCCGCCAGCGCGTTGAGTGCGGTGTGCCGGCCGGGGACGCCGAGCCGTACGGTGCGCGCCGCGTCCTCGCCCGCGATCTGCAACTGCGCGACGCCGCCGATGTCCTCGGGCTCCCACGCCAACAGGCGAACGGCCATCTCGACCGGCCCGGCGTCGACGTCCGAGGACCCGTAACCCAGCACCTTCACTCCGGGAAGGTTGCGCTCGACCACGCGTCGAGCGAGCGCAGCCGAACCCGGGTCGTCCATGCAGGCCACGAGCACACCGCCGGGACCGAGGAGCGCGGCGAAATCGTCGAACACCTGAACGTAGGCCTCGGTGGTGCCGAAGTAGTCCAGGTGATCGGCCTCGATGTTGGTCACGATGATGACGTTGGCCGTGTACTGCAGCAGCGAGCCGTCGCTCTCGTCCGCCTCGGCCACGAACACGTCGCCGCTGCCGTGATGAGCGTTGGTCCCGGCCTCGTTCAGCTCTCCCCCGACGGCGAACGACGGATCGAACCCGCAGTGCTGGAGGGCGACGACCAGCATCGAGGTCGTCGACGTCTTGCCGTGCGTACCCGAGACCAACAACGTGCGGTATCCCTGCATGAGAGAAGACAGCACGGCCGGACGCAGCACCACCGGGATTCCGCGTTCACGAGCTTCGACGAGTTCTGGATTGGTCCTGGGAATCGCGGCGTGGGTCGTCACCACCACGGTGGGTCCGCCGTCGATCATGTCCAGCGCGCTCGCGTCGTGACCGATGCGGACCTGGGCACCGCGTGCGCGCAGTGCGAGTACGCCGCGCGATTCCTTGGCATCCGAACCCGACACCTGTCCCCCGCGAGCCAGCAGGATCCGCGCGATGCCGGACATTCCGGCACCACCGATGCCCACCATGTGTACTCGTTCGAGCTCTGTCGGCAGATCCGACATCGCACCCTCAGTTGTCACGCGGACGTCTCCCTCGTTCTCTTCTCATGCTCGACGCCGCCCAGCTCAGCGCCGCGCCGCGTGCGCGGTATCGAGCACGATCTGCGCGACGGCAGCTGCTGCGCCCTTGTGCCCGGCACCGGCGGCGGCCCGAGACATGGTGGCAATTTTTTCGGTGTCGGCCAGCAGCGCGACCACCGTCTCGCTCACGTACTGCTCGGTCAGTGTCGCATCGGACACCAGGATGCCACCTCCGGCGTCGACCACAGGACGGGCGTTGAGTTCCTGCTCGCCGTTGCCGTGCGGCAGGGGCACGTAGACGGCAGGCAGACCGGTCGCGGAAACCTCGGCGACCGTCATGGCACCGGACCGGCATATCGCGAGGTCCGCGGCCGCATACGCCAGATCCATCCGGTCGATGTACGGCACCGCGACGTACGGCGCATTCGGATTGCGCTGCTCGACGTCGAGCGAGTTCTTCGGACCGTGCGCGTGCAGAACCGAGATACCGGCACCGGCGAGGGCCGCCGAGGCTCCGGACACCGCGTCGTTGAGCGATCGGGCCCCCTGCGAGCCGCCGAACACCAACAGCACCGGGCCGCTCTCGGGCAGGCCGAAGTGCGCGCGAGCCTCTGCGCGGACAGCCGCCCGGTCGAGTCCGGTGATGGTGGGACGCACGGGAATTCCGATCACATCCGCGTCGGCAGCACCGCGCGCGGCGATCCCCGAGCCCGCGACCGCGGCGAGTACCCGCTCGGCCGACCGAGCACCGACCTTGTTGGCGATGCCCGCGCGCGCGTTGGCCTCGTGGATGACCACAGGAATTCGGCCGCCACGGCCGAACAGTCGACCGCGGGCCGCGAGATAGGCCGGCAACGCGACATATCCGCCGAATCCGACGAGCACGTCCGCCTCGACGGCCGCGAAGATCTCTCGGGTGCGGCGCACCGATCGCACGACGCGCAGCGGCAGCTTGAGCAGGTCGACGGTGGGCTTCCGGGGCAGCGGAACCGGCGGAATGAGTTCGAGTGCGTACCCGCGAGCCGGGACGAGTTTCGTCTCCAGACCACGGCTGCTGCCGAGAGCGGTGACGGTGACGGTGGGGTCGAGGACACGCAAGGCGTCGGCCACAGCGAGCGCAGGCTCGATGTGCCCGGCCGTTCCGCCCCCGGCAACCACTACGGAAATCGGTCGAGATGTCTGCTTCACCGTCGATATCCTCGCTCACCCGAGCGGACGGGCGGGCGACCGGGTTGTGGTTCCGGTCGCGGACGGTATGCCGACCGCGATCCTGCGGCGGACTCTCGCCGGACGGACTCGCTCCGACGGGGGTTGCCGCGGGGTGACTCGCCCCGATACGCAGTCGATCTGGGTGACATCGTCTCGGTCCGTGAACTGGAGACCCGCGTGCGAGCACGTCCGGGCTCGGCAGCTCTCGCTGTACGTGCGTCCTTGCCCTGGCCCTTACGGGACTCGAGGCGCTTGCGATCCTGCGCCGCCAGCGTGGGGCGAGTGGACTTCGAGCGTGCCATCGCAGCTCGCTTGGGCGAGAACACGGCGGGCAGCGGCAGCTTCAGAGCTCGCGCGATTCGGCCCTCCTGCCCCGCGTGCAGGGCTGCGATCGCCTCCGGTTCGTGCCGGGCGGCGCTCGCGATGATGCCGAACATCAGCAGCGTGATCGCAGTCGAGGTACCACCGTAGGACACCAGCGGAAGCTGCAGACCGGTCACCGGCAGCAGCCCGACGACGTAGCCGATGTTGATCATGGCCTGACCGAACACCCAACACGTGGCACCTGCGGTCAGCAGACGCAGGAACGGATCGACCGAACGCATGGCGATGCGCAGGCCGGTGTAGACGAAGAGGCCGAACAATCCGATGACTGCCAGGCAGCCGATCATCCCGAGTTCCTCGCCGATGATGGCGAAGATGAAGTCGTTGTGCGCGTTGGGCAGGTAACTCCACTTCGCGCGGCTCTGCCCGAGCCCGCGACCGAACATTCCGCCGTCGGCCAGTGAGTATTTCGCCTGGGTGGACTGGTACGACAGACCCTGGGTGTCCTCGCCCGGGTTGAGCCAGGCCTTGACGCGGTTGGACCGGTAACCGGCGGTGAACGCGAGCACGGTTGCCAGCGCCATCCCGGTCATCAGCACCGCACCGAACAACCGGGCGTTGAGGCCGGCGAACCACAGCAGCGCCACCAGGATGATGCCGAGGGCGATGGCGGTACTCAGGTTCGGCTGCAGGACGACGAGCAGGCACATCAGCAGACCCGCAGGCAGCAACGGAATGAGCAACGACTTGATGTTGCCGTGTTCGCTGCGACGCGAGGCCAACAGGTGCGCGCCCCACAGAACCAGTGCCACCTTGGCGAGCTCGGACGGCTGGAAGGACACGACGCCGAAGTCGAACCAGCGGCGCGCGCCTTGGCGTTCGGCACCGATACCGGGAATCAGCACCAGCATCAGCATGGTGATCGAGACCAAGAACAGCGGAAACGACAGCTTCCTGAGGTACCGAACCGGCAGCCGGAGAGCGACGTAAAACGCGACGACTCCCAGCGCGACACCGATCAGCTGCTGGGTGAAGAGCGCGTACCCGGACTCGTCGGCTGCGAAGGATTCGGCGGACGACGCCGACAGCACCATCACCAGGCCCAACACCGTGAGCAGGACTGCGATCGTGACGATGAGATGGAAGGACGCGAGCGGCCTGCCGAACCACAGGCCTATTCGAGTGCGTGGAGCGGCGGTGCGGCGAGGCGGACGCGGCGGCTGACCGGCGGCGGTCACGATCGCGGCGATCCGATGTCGGTGGCATCGAGGCGCTGGACCGATTCGGCGAAGCTGCGGCCGCGGTGGCCGTAGTCGGCGAACATGTCCAGTGACGCGGCGGCCGGGGCCAGCAGGACCGTATCCCCCGGCGCGGCGAGTTCGGCCGCATGGGCCGCGACCGCCCGCATCACCGCATCAGCATCTTCAGCACCATGAGTCACACCAGCATCGTCTCCCGAAGGAAGCCTGACGACCGGAACATCGGGCGCGTGTCGCGCTAAAGCCTCTGCGATCTGCATCCCATCGCGTCCGAGGACGACCGCAGCCACGAGCCGATCGGCGATCTCGACCACCAGATCGTCGATCAGCGCACCCTTCAACAGCCCACCCGCGATCCACACGACGCGATCGTGCGCCGAGATCGAGGAGCGAGCGGCGTGCGGGTTCGTCGCCTTCGAATCATCGATGAACGTCACCCCGCCGAGCTCGCGCACCACCGCCGCACGATGCGGTCCCACCCGATAGGTCTGCAGCCCCACCCGAACATCGCCTGCCTGCACGCCGATCGAACGAGCCAGCGCGCCTGCCGCGAGCGCATCGAGGACACCGGACGGGCCGCTCGGCTCCACGTCGTCCGCAGCGAGTAAATCGACGTTCTCGCCGAACGCGTTGTCGACGAGCATCCCTGCCCGCACTCCCAGCTCACCCGACGCCGGCTCACCCAACCGGAAACCGACGACGGTCGCCGCCACAGACCCGGCCGACAAGCCGGCCGCCCTGGAGTCGTCGAGACCGACCACCGCAACATCGCCGCTCAACGCACGAGCCTTGGCCTGGACGTAACCATCCATACCGCCGTGCCAATCGAGATGGTCCTCGGCGATGTTGAGCACCACCCCCGCTGCCGGACGCACCGACGGAGCCCAGAACAACTGGAACGACGACAACTCCACAGCGAGCACACTCGGATGTGGGGTACCGCGCAACGCGTCGGCGACGGGGAGTCCGATGTTGCCGCAGGCCACCGATTCGATGCCGGCGGCGTCGAGTATCGACGCCAGCATCGAGGTGGTGGTCGTCTTTCCGTTGGTACCGGTGACCACCAGCCAGCGAGTCCGGGGTCCGTACAGCTCGGCCCGGTCCACGTGCCAGGACAACTCGACATCGCCCCACACCGGAATACCCTGTTTCGTGGCGGCCGCCAACACCGGAGAGTCGGGACGGAAACCGGGACTGGTGACGACGAGCGAGAACTTTTCGAGCGCCGCGGGATCGGCGAGCAGGTCGTCCTGCAGCACCACCGCAGCACCGGAGTTCGACGCCTCGTCCAGCGCGGCGCGATTCGAGTCGGTGACCGTGACGACGGCACCGAGATCCAGCAGTGGTTGCACGACAGCGAGTCCCGAGATGCGGGCTCCGGTCACCAGCACCGAACTGCCACGCAACCAGATCAGATCGGTCCGAGAGTCGTGCACAGATTCATCCATGCCCTATCCGCCGACAGCAGCGAGATACTCGCTGTAGAACAGGGCGAGTCCGACGGCCGACGAGATGGCGGCCAACAACCAGAACCGGATGATCACCGTCGTCTCGGCCCATCCGGCCAGCTCGAAGTGATGATGGAACGGTGCCATGCGGAAGACGCGTCGGCGACTGGATCGGAACACCGCGACCTGGATCACGACCGACGCGGCCTCGGCGACGAACAGCGCACCGATGACCACCATGATCAGCTCGGTCTTGGTCACCACCGACAGGCCTGCGATCAGACCGCCGAGGGCCAGGGATCCGGTGTCACCCATGAAGATCTTGGCCGGCGCGGCGTTCCACCACAGGAAGCCGATGCAGGCGCCCGCGGCCGACGCACAGACCAGGGCCAGGTCGAGGGGGTCTCGAACGTCGTAGCAGCCGGGGGCAGGCCCGGCTGGGCCTGCGCACGCCTGGCGGTACTGCCAGAAGGTGATGACGGTGTAGGCACCGAGCACCAGAGTCATGGACCCGGCAGCGAGTCCGTCGAGTCCGTCGGTGAGGTTGACCGAGTTGGACCACGCGATGACGAGCAGGCAGATGAAGAACACGAAGACCACCGCGGACATCGACCAGGTGGCGATGTCACGAACGTACGACAGTTGGGTGCTGCCCGGGGTGAGCCCGCTCTCGCTGCGGAACTGCAACACCAGGATCGCGAAGAGCACGGCCGCCGTTATCTGACCGACGTACTTGCCGGTGGCGTTCAGTCCCAGGTTGCGCTGTTTGCGGATCTTGATGAAGTCGTCGAGAAAGCCGACGAGACCGAGCACCGTGGTCAGGCCGAGAACGAGCAGGGCCGAGGCCGACGGACCGTCTGCGTCGTAGCCGATGCCGATCAGGTGCGAGCCCCAGTAGCCGGCCCAGATGCCGACCAGAATTGCGACGCCGCCCATTGTCGGTGTGCCCCGCTTGGACTGGTGACTCGCCGGTCCCTCCACTCGAATCTCCTGGCCGAAGCCCTGTTTCGAGAAGGTCTTGATCAGCACCGGGGTCAGCAGGATCGCGACCGCGAGTGCGATACCTCCGGCGAACAGGATCTGCCTCACTGCTCACCCTCCGGAGTGCCGTTCGACGCATCGGCCAGCAGGGCGTCTGCGACGGTCCACATCGCCCCGGACTGCGAGGCCTTCACCAGCACGATGTCGCCTGGACGCACCTCCTCGTGCAGTACGTCGATCGCCGATTCCCGGTCGGGCACCAGCATCGATTCCTCGCCCCACGAACCCTCCATGACCGCACCCTGGTGCAGCGCCCGAGTGGGACGGCCGGTGTCGACGATGATCAGGCGATCGACGTCGAGGCGGACGGCGAGCCGGCCGATCGCGTCGTGCTCGACCACCGAGTCCGAACCGAGTTCGCCCATCTCACCCAGCACAGCCCAGCTGCGGCGTTTCGGTCCGTCATCGCGACGCGACATCGACACCAGAGCCTTGAGTGCGGCGCGCATCGAATCGGGGTTGGCGTTGTACGAATCGTTGACGACGGTGACGCCGTCGGCGCGGGTGCGCACGTCCATCCGCCTGATCGACGTCGGTGCGGCCGTCCCGAGCGCCTCGGCGACCTGCGCCAACGTCGCTCCGCACTCGAGTGCGACGGCCGCTGCCGCGAGGGCGTTGCCGACCTGGTGCTCACCGTGCACCGCCAGGGTGATCGCTGCCGTACCCGCTGCGCATTCGAGCGTGAACGACGCCCGGGCGTCGGTGTCGACCTGCACGTCGAGCGCTCTGATGTCGGCATCTGCATTGCGTCCGACCGTGACGACGGATGCCGTTGTGCGGGTTGCCATTTCGGCGACGAGCCGGTCATCGATGTTGAGAATCGCCACTCCTCCGTCGGCAGCACTCGGCAGAGCTTCGACCAGTTCGCCCTTCGCCAGTGCGATGGCCGCGCGCGAGCCGAACTCACCCAGGTGCGCGGTTCCGACGTTGAGGACCACCCCGATGCGGGGCGGGGCGAGCGTGGCGAGTTCGGCGATGTGACCGATTCCTCGGGCCGACAACTCGAGACAGAGGAAATCGGTCTCGGCATCTGCTCGCAGCGCCGTCCAAGGATGTCCCAGTTCGTTGTTGAACGATCCGGGCGGTGCCACCACCGAGCCCAGGGGCTCGAGAACAGCAGAGATCAGATCCTTGGTGGAGGTCTTCCCCGAGGATCCCGTCACGCCGACGACGGTCAGGCCGTGCTCGGCGGTCAGCTCGACCACCGATGCCCTGGCCAGAGCGCCGAGGGCGGTCAACACTGCCGAACCGGAGCCGCCCGGGTCGTTCTCGAGTGCCATCGCGCGACTGTCGTGCGGAACCGGACGCACGACCACGGCCGGTACGCCCACCGGGCGCGCGGCCAACACCAGTGCCGCACCTGCGGCCACCGCGTCGGCGGCATGGTCGTGACCGTCCACCTTGGCTCCGGGAAGGGCCAGGAAGATACTGCCGGTGGTCACCTTGCGGGAGTCGAACTCCACCGGTCCCGGCACCACGACCGCCGGATCCGGCACGTCGTGCACCGTGCCTCCGACGATCTCGGCGATGCGGTCGATCGAGAGCGGGATCACCGTACGCCCGCGCTCGTGCCGACCCGGCGCGCATCGATGGCCGAGGCGAGTATCACTCGGTCGTCGAACGGATGCTTCACGCCCGCTACCTCTTGGCCGGTTTCGTGCCCTTTACCTGCGATCAACACAACATCCCCTTCGCGTGCCCACGCCACGGCCTGTTCGATCGCCGCTGCGCGGCCTGCCACGTTCCGTACTTCACCGCGAGCCTCGTCCGGCACCGACAGCGCGCCGTCCTCGACGGCCTGCCGAATGGTGGCCGGATCCTCGCTTCGCGGGTTGTCGTCGGTCACCACCAACAGCTCGGCACCGCGTGCTCCGGCGGCACCCATCAGGGGACGCTTCGCGGTGTCGCGGTCGCCACCTGCTCCGAGCACCACTGCGATCCGTCCGCGCGAGGATTCGCGCAGGGTCGCCAGCACGGCCTCGACGGCCGCAGGCTTGTGCGCGTAGTCGACCACCGCCAGAAAGTTCTGCCCACGATCGATCCGCTGTACGCGACCCGGCACGTCGACCGTCGCGACCCCGGTCACGGCGCTGCGCACATCGGCCCCGGCGGCCGCGCAGGTCGCCAAGGCCAGCACGGTGTTCGCGACGTTGTAGCGACCCGGCAACCGGACCGAGACCGGCAGCGACGCACCCTGCGGATCGGCGACGGTGAACGACTGCGTGCCGTCGTCGTGCTTGGCCCAGTCCGAGACCGTCCACTGTGAATCGGCACCGGTCGACGCGGTCACCACCGTCGAACCGGCCGATCGTGCGATGTCTGCCATCCGCACGCCCCACGCGTCGTCGACACAGACGACGGCGGTGTCGGCACGAACCGCCGAGTCGGCCGCGAACAGGCGACTCTTGGCTGAAAAGTAGTCCTCGAGAGAATCGTGGAAATCGAGGTGGTCCTGCGAAAGATTGGTGAACGCACCGATCGCGAAGCGGGTTCCGTCGACCCGGCCGAGGGACAACGCGTGCGAGGACACTTCCATCACCACCGTGTCGACACCCTCCTCGACCATGACGGCGAAGAGCGCATGCAGTTGCGGAGCCTCGGGCGTGGTGAGCGCGCTCGGTACGTGCCGGCCCAGCACACGTGTCTCGATGGTGCCGATCAGACCGCACCGACGACCGGCAGCGGTCAGGCCGGCTTCGAGCAGGTAGGACGTCGTCGTCTTTCCCGACGTACCGGTGATACCGATGACGGTCATCTTCGACGACGGGTTGCCGTACAGCAGAGCGGAGATTGCCCCCAACACCTGGCGCGGGCGGTCGTGCACGAGGACCGGAACCTGTCGATCGGTGCCTGCGAGCGCTCCCCGCACGATCTCGAGTCCGGCCGGGTCGGTGAACACCGCCACCGCACCACGCTCGACTGCGTCGGCGACGAACTCGGCTCCGTGTCGTGACGATCCGGGCAGTGCTGCGAAGAGATCGCCGGGAAGAACGGACTGTGCGCGCAGATCGATACCGGTCACGCTCACCCCGGCAGGGTCTCCGTCGCCGACCGTTGCACCGACCGCGAACGCCACCTCCCGGATTTCGGTGTGCGGTGGATGCGCCGGACGTGAACCCGGAGCCGGTTGTGAATCCGATGACACAGTCACTCCTGCTCCCTTCCTCTCTACTGCCGGCCGCGTGCCTGCCGCGGCTCGATCACGCCGCGGCGGCGGCCGAACGAACACGCCCGAGCCGATGTGTCAGATTACCGGCGTCCGGGATCGTGATGTCGCCGCCCCGACTCGTAAGGACCGGCGGGTTCGGATCTCAGTCCGCCTGCAGAACCAGCTTGGGTCCGGGGTCGGCGGACATGGGCACGCTGTCCCGCTGCAGCATCCAGCTGGCGATGTTGTGGAACAGCGGTGCTGCCGACTGTCCGCCCGAACCGTCCGCGCTGCGCGTCGGGGCGTCGAGCATGATCCCGATCACGTAGCGGGGATCGTCGGCGGGCGCGATGCCGGCGAAGGTGATCCAGTAGTTCGAGTTCGAGTAGCACTTGCACTCGGGGTCGACCTGCTGAGCCGTACCTGTCTTGCCACTGATCTGGTAACCCTCGACCCCCGCGGCAACCCCGGTACCGCGCTGGTTTCCATTGTCGTCCTGGGTGACGGATCGGAACATGTTGCGGACCGTCTTCGCGGTATCGGGACTGACCACGTACACCCCGTCGGGCTGCTGGGTCTCGGTTCGCTGACCGTTGGCGTCCACCGTCGCTTCGACGATCCGCGGCGGGATGCGAACCCCATCGTTGGCGATGGCCTGATACATCCCGGTCATCTGCAGCAGCGTCATGGACAGTCCCTGACCGATGGGGAGGTTGGCGAACGTACCGCCCGACCACTGATCGCGGCTCGGTACATTTCCCGCGCTCTCGCCGGGCAGACCGACGTCGCTGCGTTGGCCGAGACCGAACTTGGTGAGCATGTCCGCGTAGCGGTCCTCACCGACGCGCTGCGCGAGCATCAGCGTGCCGACGTTGGACGACTTACCGAACACGCCGGTCGTCGTGTACGGCGCGACGCCGTGGTCCCACGCATCCTTGACCGACACGCCGGACATGAAGATGCTGCCCGGCACCTGAAGTACCTCGTCAGGAGTCGTGAGTCCGTACTCGATGGCTGCGGCCGCGGTGATGATCTTGTTCACCGAACCGGGCTCGAACGGCGTGGTGACGGGCAGATTGCCCATTTCCTTGGTGCGCTCGTTGTTGCCGACTCCGATGCCGGGGTTGAAGGTGTTGTCGTTCGACATGGCGAGCACCTCGCCGGTGTGCGAATCCTGCACGTACGCCGAGGCGTTCTTCGCTCCCGAAAGGTCTTTCGCCAACTGCACCTGCTGCTGCACGTAGTACTGCAGATCTGCATCGATGGTCAGTTCTACGCTCGAACCGTTGACCGCCGGCTGCTTGTCCCGCCAGCTTCCGGGGATGACGGCACCGTCGGATCCGCGGTCGTAGGTCTGCGAACCGTCGGTTCCGGCCAGGGTGGCGTCGAGCGAATCCTCCAGACCGAGCAGACCGTGTCCGTCCCATCCGGTGGCACCGACGATGTTGCCGGCCAGTGATCCGCCCGGGTACTCACGGATGTCCTGACGCTCGAGTCCGACCTGCTTGAAATCCTTGCTGATCTTCGACGCCACGGTGGCGTCCACTCCGCGGGCGAGGTAGGTGAATTCGTCGTTGCTCTTCAGCTTCGCGAGCAGATCCTTCTCGCTGATCACGTCGCCGAGGTCGCTGTGGATGCGGGCGGCGATGTCCTCGAGGTACTGCTCGGTCTCCGGCTCGGTCGGGTCCTTCGCCCGGGCCTCGTCGAGTTCCTTGCGAACCCGAACCGGTTGGAACGTCAACGCTTTGGCTTCCATCGTGAACGCGATCGGATTGCCGTTGCGGTCCAGGATGGATCCACGCATCGCCGGATCGACGAGAGTGGTGGTGCGTTGCGACGCCGACTCGGCCGACAACCTCGGTGCATCGAATCCCTGAATCCACAGCAACTGTGCCGCCGCGACGGCCAGCGCCAGATACATCAGGACGCGGCCGGTGCCGTGACGAAACCGAAAGGTGGAGGAGTCGAGACGCTTTCGGCTCGGTGGCCGACGGCGTGGAGCAGGCGAAGGCCTGGTCACTGCCCGTCACCCGATGCTTCGCCGGTGGGCTCGGGGGCTTCGACCGCAGGTGTTTCGAGCGAGGGGATGCTCATGGGAACCAATTGTTCAGCAAGCGCGGTGTTTCCAGCTCCATTGCTCGAATTCGGCGTGGCGGCGCGGGTGTCGATCGTGCCCGACGGTCGATTCGGCTGCGATGCGCTTCTCGGCGTCTGCTGCTGCGGTGACTGCGTGCTCGGATTCGCGATGGTGCCCTCGCCTGCGGCCGCCGGTGACACCGGATCGAGCGGTGCCACCGGTGCACCGTCGGCCGGAGCCGGGGTACCGACGACCTGGACGCCGCCGTCCGGCGCGACGATCAGACGCGCGGGGTTCTTCGCCGGGACCATTCCGAGCTCGGCGGCCTTGCGCGCCAACTCCGGAGCCGACTCCGCCAACTCCACATCACGCTGCAACGACGCCCGCTGGTGAGCCAGTTCGGCGTTGACGGCCTTGGCGGCGCTGAGATCGTAGGAGTCTCCGGCGGACCGAGTGGTCAGGAGCAACGTCAGACCGAGACCGATGGCGAGCAGGCCGATGATCAAGGCGACGAACGGAATTCGCGCAGCAATAGCACTTCCGTTCAGCGAGGGCCGCGCACCGGCTCCGGAACCATGCGCAGAATCCGAGGTGTGGATCGACGCGCGCTGCTGCCTGCGCTCGTATGCGCGCAGTGCTGCACCGGATCGTCCACCGCCCTTACCCGTACGCTCTGGGCGCGAGAGTGGAGCCTGCGGAACGCCCCTGCGCCGCGGGGCCGGAACCCGATTGCGTTGTGTTCCAACGGTTGTGTCTGGAACCGTCATTCCGCTCTCCTTGCAATCCGTTCGGCGGCGCGCAATCTCACCGGAGCCGAGCGTGGGTTGACGTCGATTTCTGCATCCGAGGCACGCTCGGCACCTCTGGTCAGGAGCCGGAACTCCGGACCCATTCCGGGTAGCTCGACCGGCAGTCCCTCGGGACTGCGCGACTTGATTCGAGGTGCCAACTCCTGCTTGACAACTCGGTCTTCGAGCGACTGATACGACATGAAGACCACCCGACCTCCGACAGCCAACGCGTCGAGCCCGGCAGGAACCGCCGCCTTCAACGACTCCAGCTCACCGTTGACCTCGATACGCAGGGCTTGGAAGGTGCGCTTGGCGGGGTGTCCGCCGGTACGCCGCGTTGCGGCCGGAATTGCGGCATAGAGCAATTCGACCAACGGGCCGCTCGTGGTGAAGGGCGTGTGCTCGCGGCGACGCAGTACAGCGGAGGCGATCTTGCCGGCGAACCGTTCCTCGCCGTAGGTGCTCAGGACCCGTGCGATGTCGCCGTGGGAGTACGTGTTGAGGACGTCTGCTGCGGTGATTCCCACGGTCGGATTCATTCGCATGTCCAGCGGGGCGTCGATGGAGTACGCGAATCCGCGATCGGATTCGTCCAACTGCATGGACGAGACTCCGAGATCGAACAGGATGGCGTGAACGGAGTCGACCGCAGGCAGGTCGGCCTCGTCGAGCGCTTCGGCGATGCCATCGTAGGTCGTGTGCACCAACGTGATTCGATCAGCGAACGGAGCCAACCGGGCTCCGGCCAGCTCGAGCGCGTCGGGATCCCGGTCGAGTCCGATGAGATGCAGGTGCGGATAGGTCCGTAGGAAGTGTTCGGCGTGACCGCCGAGTCCGAGTGTTGCGTCGATCATGACTCGGATAGCGCCGGTGGATTCGAGTGCGGGTCCGAGCAATTCGTCGGCTCGTTCGAGACGAACCGGAACGTGGACCGGGCCTGCGGACCGACGGTGGGTTCGGTCGGCGGACGAGTCGCTCTCGTCCGGTCCGGTGCCCTCCGTCATGGTTCCTCCCGGTCGCGCGTACGTACTTCTCGCCCGGGTCCGGGCCGTGCGGGTCGCCCACCGAAGCCGGTGCGAATGCATCGAGGTCCCTGTCCGATAGGGAACCTGGCGTTGGGGAAGAACGTCAGGGTCCTGATCTGCGAAACCTGGCGTTGGGGAAGAACGTCAGGGTTCTGATCGGGCAGAGGCCTCGCTGCACTCGCAGGCGACCTGGTCGGGCTACAAGATCCCTCCGAGGGACTCGTCGAAAGCGTCGGAGAAATCCTGCTCGTTCTCAGCGGAGTAGCGCGCCCACGCTTCGTCGTTCCAGATCTCGATGAAATCCATCGAACCGATCACCACGCAGTTTCGTTCGAGCCCCGCATAGCGGCGATGCTCGGGACTGATGGTGATACGACCCTGTCCGTCCGGCCGCTGTTCGTCGGTTCCCGAAAAGAACTGGCGAACGTAGGCACGGGCTTTGGGGTTGGCACGAGAAGCCGCCGTCAACTTCCGAGAGCGCTCCGCGAAGTCGGCCGCGGTGTAGACAGCGAGGCTGAAATCCTGCCCCTTGCTCACCATGACCCCTCCTGCAAGCGCGTCCCGAAACTTGGCCGGCAACGTGAGTCGACCCTTGTCGTCGAGCTTCGGCGTGTAGGTACCGAGAAACACTCGCCACCTCCAGCCTCGACTCTCCGCTGCGGACCACTTTACCCCACTCTCCCCCACTTCGAACCATCCATGGCAGGAAAACTTTGAAGAATCCGATATTTATGCTGGTCAAGAGCACAAGATCGATACTTCCGACGGCGATGCCGCGGGCGATGCCGCAGCTTCGGTTCGGAGGCGACGGCCCACAAGTCCAGCACCGAAGCGGCCTGAGCAGCAGCTCAGCACTGGAAGTGGCGGGTGACGGTCGATCCCAGCCCTTCAGTGGGGCTTCGGTGGGGAGAAGTGGGGGAAGTGGGTCGAAGTGGGGACGCGGGGGCGGGATCCCAGAACTCCCGTTTGCGGGGACAGTCGAGCCGGCCCTCGACGCGGAGCGGAGGGCTCCAGGCGATCGAGCGGCGTCTGCTTCAGGGCAGAAACGACAAACAGCACCTCACCCGAAGGTGAGATGCTGTTCTACGTTGACGCGTGAAGTTGTGGAGACGAGCCGGTATGGGTCGGTTCGGTGAAACCCGGTCGACTCAGTCCTGCTCGAACCTCTTACGGAACCGATCTTCCATGCGAGAGGTGAAGCTGCCGCCCTTGCGACCACCCTTCGATTTCTGCCCGGTACTACGCCCGGACGTTTCGGCAGCATCGTTGGCTGTGCTGCCTTCGTCCTGCGACGCTGCGGCTCCCTTGTCGGATCCGCCGAACAGGAACAGTGCCCCGGCACCGAACATGAACAAAAAGCCGATGAGACTGACGACGAGAAAAGCCAGACTGTTCGTCGACAATGCAACACCGGCGACGAGCAACACGAGTCCCACTACGAACAGCGCGGCAGCCTGAAAGCGCCTCCTGCTCGACGCCGCGCGTACGCGACCGCCCCTCACATGAGACGCGAATTTGGGATCCTCGGCGTAGAGAGCGCTCTCGATTTGATCGAGCATGCGCTGCTCGTGCTCGGAGAGTGGCACGGTACCTCCCCCTGCACAGATATTGAAGGTCATTTCGGTTGCGAAACGACGGGAAGCTGACCTTGGCGGCTACCTACTGTCGATGATACGAGCTGAATCGGCCGCTTACCACCTACTCGGTCGATGTGTTCCTGAGAAACACCGAAGTTTTCGAGACGCACGTCCCGAAAACTTCCAGCGAACACCGCATGACGTGGCGATTGTCACCTGGAGTCCAGCTCGGTGAGCTACGCCGACAAGGGTGCCGTCATCGGATCGACGGACGCGAATCGAGCCTGCCCGCCGAGTCGATCCTCGACCGAGTTCAGAAAACGACCGACGTGGCGATGGAAATCGTCGGAATCGAGATCGTCGATCGTGCTCGACGCACCGGCCTCGACCGCAGCCCGGGCGGCCGAGAAGGACGCGAAATAATCGGCCCAGACCGCGAGATCCGGTGCCGCCTTTGCCATCAACACCCACGCACTGCGTGAACGAGGACGCGCTCCGATCGAATTCGGCAACGACGCCAACACAGCTGCCGCGCCTTTCAGTGCGGCGGCATAGCTGCCGAGAAATCGATCTCCGGCATCGCTCTCCCCGATGGACTCGGACAGCAGAGCATCGGCCCGGCCCAGCAGAACCTGAGCCTGACGCGACACCGGCGACCGCACTCCGGCATCGAATGCCTTCGTGATCGTCATACTCGAACACCTCCAGTTCGAATCTCCGGCGCGCACCTGGCGCGGCCGGAACCGTGGCGAAGCCTTACAGTCGAACTCCGGAGAATCCGACTCGACGATCCGAGCCGAAGCCACCGGTGCACTCGGCCCCGATTGTCGAACACCCGTTCGACACATTCAATATAGCCGTGCCCACCGACAAGTTGCCGAAGAAAGGTTGAGAACAGTCGTCACCGATGCGCAGACAACGCCGTACCTGGTCGATCTGACGCCCCCGGAATTCCGCCAGCGGCTGTTCGAGGCACTGTCCATCTACGTCGAGGCCATGGGCTATCCGCGCGGAACCGAACAGAGCAGAGCCCCGATGTGGAGCGAACACCTGCACCGGCCGGGCTGGCGGGCAGTCGGTGCGCTGCTGCCGAACACCGACCCGACACAGCCCGATTCGCTGGTGGCCGTCGCATACGGCTATCACGGTGCCGCGCACCAGTGGTGGCATCAACAGGTTCGCGAGGGATTGCGGCGCACGGGGCATTCTCCGCACAGCGTCGAAGCCACCCTCGGCGACTACTTCGAACTCACCGAGTTGCACGTCCTCCCGAGCGCTCAGGGGCACGGCCTCGGCGGACGACTGTGCAGTCGACTGCTGGGCGGCGTCTCCGCGGACAAAGTGATGTTGTCCACACCCGAGGTGGCGGAAGAGGACAACCGAGCCTGGCGGCTGTACCGGCGGCTCGGCTTCGCAGACGTGCTGCGCGACTTCACCTTCGCCGGCGACCGACGCCCCTTCGCCGTCCTGGGCCGCCGGTTGCCCCTCGACGGGCCAGTAGCCTGAAGATGTGATCGATGCTGTGGTGGTGGGCTCCGGCCACAATGCCCTGACCTCTGCCTGTTACCTGACCGATGCCGGTATGTCGGTGGAGGTTCTCGAGCGCGACTCCGTCGCGGGTGGCGCGGTCTCGACGGTGGAACGCTTTCCCGGCCACCGGGTCGACCGTGGTTCGTCGGCGCACATCATGATTCGGCACACCGGCATCATCGAGCAGCTCGGACTCGCCGAGTTCGGACTTCGCTACATCGACTGCGATCCCTGGGCGTTCGCGCCCGGAGCCGTCGACACCGACGAACCCGGCATCGTCTTCCACCGCAACCTCGACCGAACCTGCGACTCCATCGCGGCCGCCTGCGGCGCAGCCGACGCGCGCGCCTACCGCACCTTCGTCTCCGTATGGGGTCCCCGCAGCGAACGCACCATGCGTGCGTTCGGTGGGCCACCCACCGGCCCGAAACTGCTCCGATCCTTCTGGGGCCTCGGCGCGCCCGACGGCGGCAGCATGCTTTCGCGCGAATTCCTCGCCACCGGGGATTCCCTGCTGGACGAGATGTTCTCGAGCGAACGACTCAAGGCCGCGCTCGCCTGGTTCGGCGCACAGTCGGGTCCTCCGATGTCCGAGCCGGGTACCGCACCGATGGTCGGCTTCGCTGCCCTCATGCACACCCTTCCGCCGGGCCGCGCCGTCGGCGGCAGCGGCGCACTGACCGAGGCGATGATCGCTCGGCTGCAGCGCGACGGTGCCGAACTGACGCTCGGCGACGCCGTGACCTCGCTCGTACGCCGCTCGCACGGCTGGACCACCAGGACCGCGTCGGGACGGGAGATCGACAGCCGCATCGTCGTGGCCGGTTGCCACATCGTGACCACACTCGACCTTCTCGAAGCCGGCGGACACGACTCGGCGCAGATCGCGCGGTGGCGCAGCACGATACGCGTCGGGCCAGGAATAGGTACCGCGGTCAGACTGGCCACCGACGCCCTACCGATGTACCCGAGCGCCGACCGGATCGAGGACGGCACCCATGGTCTGGCGCTGCTGGTACGCGACCGCAGCCAGTTGCGGTTGGCGCACGGGCACGCGCTGGCCGGCGACCTGCCGCCCACCCCGGCTGTGCTGGGGATGTCCTTCAGCGCACTCGATCCCACCATCGCGCCGCCGGGACAGCACCAGATCTCACTGTGGTCGCAGTGGCATCCCCACACCCTCGCCGACGGCAGACAGTGGCGATCGAACGTACCGGGCGAGCGCTCGTTGGCCGAGTTCGAGGCGGATCGGATCGTCGCCGAACTGGACCGGTACGCACCCGGTTTCGCGGCATCGGTGTTGGATCGGTTCGTTCAATCGCCGCCGGACATCGAGCGTGAGCTCGGTCTGATCGGAGGCAACATCATGCACTTGGACATGTCGTTGGACCAGATGATGATGTGGCGGCCGCATCCTCAACTGGCCGGGCATCGGGTCCCCGGTGCCGACCGGCTCTATCTCACCGGCGCATCGACCCACCCCGGCGGAGGAGTCACTGCGGCCAGTGGTCGGTCGGCGGCGCGAATTGCGATCGCCGACGCCCGCGCAGCCCGTCGTCGCACGTTCTTCGGAAGGAAACGGGAATGAAGGTCGTTCCGATCGTCGTCGCGGCCGCTGCTGTCGGCTGCCAGATCGTCTACCCACTGGTGTCGGGGTCGACGAGGGACGCAGTGACGGTGGCGGTGGTGGCGCTGCTCGCGCTCGCGTCGATCCTGCACGCGGCGCTGAACCGCGGCGTCGTGTGGGCCACCATTCTGGTCGTCGTGACCGCCGGAACCGGGTTCGCATCCGAACTCGTCGGCACGGCCACCGGCATCCCGTTCGGCGAGTACTTCTACGCGCAGAATCGCTTGGGCCCGAGCCTGTTCGAGGTGCCCGTCGTGGTTCCCCTGGCGTGGACGGCGGGGTTCTACCCGATCTGGTGCGCAGTGACCTTCGTCGTCGGACGTCTCGACACGACGCAGGCGCGCGCCACCGCACTCCGAATCGCGGCGGTGGCAGTGGGGATGGTCGGCTGGGACCTCTACCTCGATCCACAGATGGTCACCGACGGACAGTGGACCTGGACCGCCGGTTCCGTCGGGCTACCAGGAGTGCCGTCGATTCCGTTGACCAACTACCTCGGCTGGCTGGTGGTGGCCACGCTGATGGCTGCGGTGATGGAATCGCTCGACCGCGCCGTCGGTCGCCCACGGCCATCCGACGACGCGGTGCCCATCGGGTTGTTCCTGTGGACGTGGCTCGGGTCGGCGCTCGCGCACGCGGTATTCCTCGACGGTCCTGAGCTTCGCTACTCGGCGGTGTACGGGTTCGTCGTCATGGGCGTCGTCGGCATACCCCTGTTGTGGAATGCCCGCCTGTGGTGGAATGCCCGACGCGCCTCGCTGACAACCCCTGCCGACTGACAGCACCTCGATGCCCTGGCACGATGTCGCTGTGCAGTCGACATCGCGAACATCTCATCGAACCCACCGCCGCCGTGTTCTCTCGGTGGTCGCACTGGCGCTGCTGGTCGCGCCGTTGCTGGCCGGTTGCCTGCGCGTGCAGGTCACGATGGGCGTGTCGGCGAACGACCGTGTCGCAGGTCAGATCGTGGCAGCCAATGTGCCGACTTCGGACTCCGACACCGGCCCGGAACTGGTGGTTCCCTCCTCGATCGAGGACAAGGTTCGCGTCGAGCCGTACAACCAGGACGGATACGTCGGGTCGCAGGCGATCTTCGACGATCTCTCGTTCGGCGACGTGCAGACCCTCGGCTCGATCTTCCAGAACGCGGCCGGATCGTTCCAGCTGACGCTGCAGCGCTCGGGTGACACCGTCACTCTGGCAGGCAACGCCGATCTGTCCTCCGTTCCGGTTCAAGGCTCGGACGTACAGTTCACCATCGCGTTCCCGGCCCGCATCGGCACCACCAACGGCACTCGCGAGAGCGACAACTCGATCTCGTGGAAGTTGCCGGCAGGCGAGGTCACCTCGATGCGCGCCGAGGTCAACTATCCCGATCCCAACACCCGAAGCTTCGCCGGCTGGGCCGGCATCGTGGGCGGCGTGACGGTCGGCGTCGCCGCCATCGTCGGGGCCATGGCCTGGGTGTCGCGCAACCCACCGCTGCGGAGCCGCGGGTCACGCGGAACCGAGTCCGGAAGCTCCAGCGACAGAACGTCTGTGTGAGAGACCGCCTGCTCGCGCGAATGACGGAGACCGCAACCGTCCTCGCGACGGCGTCGGCCGCGGTATCGGTGTTCAACTCTCGGTTCATGCCGAGCCTGCGATCCCCGGAGCAGGACGTCACCGAGCGCGTCGTCGTCTGCATTCCCGCCCGCAACGAGGTCGCGACGCTTCCTGCTCTGATCGGCGATCTCGCGCGGCAACGATCGTGCACAGATCTGCGAGTCATCGTCCTCGACGACGACTCGACCGACGGAACGGCGTCCGCTGCCCGCGCGGCTGCGAACGGTGATCCGAGGATTCGCGTCGTGACCTCCGGTGCCGCTCCCCCGGCCGGCTGGACCGGCAAGGCCGCAGCGTGCGCCGAGCTCGCGAGACTGGCCGACGAGGACGACGCGATGACGTCGCTGATCATGTTCGTCGATGCCGATGTGCGACTGGAACCGGAGGCCGTGGCGGCGGCGGCCCGGATGCTGCGACGGCGCGGCGCCTCGCTGCTGTGCCCGTGGCCGGAGCAACTGGCCGAGAGCACCGTCGAGCGACTCGTCCAGCCCCTGCTCGCGTGGTCGTGGATGTCCACGCTTCCCGTACCTCTGGGCAACGCGACGCTCGCACCGTCGATGGCGGTCGCCTGCGGGCAATTCATGGCGTTCGACGCCGCCGCCTATCGCGCCGTCGGAGGCCACGGCTGCGTTGCGGCGAGCGCAACCGAGGACCTGGATCTGGCACGCGCTCTGCGTCGGCGGGGGTTTTCGACGGCGGTGGCGTCGGGTGCGGGGCTCGTCCGCTGCCGGATGTACCGATCGGCCGCAGAGTTGCGGTCCGGGTACAGCAGGTGGCTGTGGAACGAGTTCGGTGGACCGGCCGGTTCGACTGCGGCGGCCCTGGCACTGACCGCCGTATACGTGTTGCCACCGGTCGCGGCGCTCACCGGCTCGGGTTCTGCGCGTCGCCTCGGCTGGGCCGGCTACCTCGCGGGGGCAGGGTCGCGGCTGGCCGTGCGGCGGCGCGAGGTGGGATCGCGGTTCGGGGCGGGCGACGCCGTCGACGCGGCGCTGCACCCGGCGTCGATTCTCGCGTTCGTCGGACTCGTCGCGGAATCCCACGTGCGCAGGCGTCGTGGCTCACTGTCGTGGAAGGCGCGCCCGATGCCCGCGCCGCACACCTGACCCGTCTCACACTCGCGCGGCCGCAAGCCCCAGGTTGCTGAGCACCTCACGCGTCGCGCGCGCGAAGTTCAAGGTGATGAAGTGCAATCCGGGCGCACCCTCGGAGATCAAGCGCTCACCGATGTTCGTCGCGAGTTCGATGCCCACCTCTCGAACGGCGGCACGGTCCTCTTCGGGACCGGATCCCGCTGCGCGCGTGAACTTCTCGTCCAGGTGCGACGGGAGCGTCGTACCCGAGAGCTCGAGCATCCGGCGAACCGACCGAAGCGAGGTGATGGGCATGATCTCGGGAATGATCGGCTTGGCACCCTGCTCGGCGTCGAACGCACACACGCGATCCCGTAGGCGCAGGTAGTCGTCCACATCGAAGAACATCTGGGTGATCGAGTACTCCGCCCCCGCCCGCAACTTGCCGACCAGGCATCGGGTGTCCTGCTCGAGGTCGGCGGCGCGGTGGTGTCCTTCGGGGAACGACGCCACGCCGACGTGAAAGTCGCCGAGATCGCGCACCAGCCGGACGAGCTCCTCCGCGTACTCGACGCCGTCCGGATGCTTCTCCCAGTCACCGAGCGGATCTCCGGGGGGATCTCCGCGCAGCACGAGAATGTTGGTGATGCCGCGGTCCGCGTACGACCCGACCATGGATCGGAGTTCGTCCACACTGTGCGAGACGGCAGTGAGATGCGCCACAGGAAGAAGGGTGGTCTCCTCGGCGATCTGCCCGGTGACGCGCACCGTCCGATCGCGGGTGGAGCCGCCCGCGCCGTAGGTCATCGACACGAATGCGGGTTGAAGTTGTTCGAACTCACGAACCGCCCGCCACAGCCTGGCCTCGGCGGCCGCGTCTCGTGGAGGCGAGAACTCCACCGAGAACGGGATCCTGGCCTCGGGTTCTGTCCGTAGCCGGTCGACGATGGACGGCGTTCTCGTCACGAATCCTCGACTCGACCGCCCCCTGACGGATTCTTCGCTCACCCGAAGATCATAGGTTGCGCCCCACCGAAGCCCGTCGGGCCTCCCTGACGAAAGATGTTCGCTGGACGTCGGTCCAGGGTTTCCACGGCTATTACTGTGGGAATCGTCAGTCCACGCAATCCACAGCAACCTTGGAGGATCGTCCTGTCCGGAGACTTTTCTTCGCCCGTAGTCGACACCCCCGCCGCCGCGAACGACCCGAAGGCGATGCGCACGGCGGTCGACGCGACGCTCGCCGAGTTCTTCGCCTCACGCAGAGAGGTCGTCGACACCGTCGGCGGCGGCTATCCCGCCGCGGTGGCCGACCTCGAGGCGTTCGTGCTTCGCGGCGGCAAGCGCATGCGTCCCGCGTTCGCCTGGACCGCGTGGCTCGGCGCAGGCGGGGAATCCACCGGTGCCCGCGCGGAGGCAGTGCTGCGGGCGTGCTCGGCGCTCGAACTGATCCAGGCCTGCGCCCTGATTCACGACGACATCATCGACTCGTCCAGCACACGACGCGGTTTCCCGACCGTGCACGTCGGCTTCGCTCAGCGGCACCGCGAGGCGGGCTGGTCCGGCTGCGCGGACCATTTCGGTGAATCGGCAGCGATCCTCGTCGGCGATCTCGCTCTGTGTTGGGCCGACGATCTACTGCGTGAGTCGGGCATCGACGCCGATGCCGCGCGGCGAGTCCAGCCGGTGTGGTCGGCTATGCGCACGGAGGTTCTCGGTGGCCAGTTGCTCGACATCGAAGCCGAGGCCGGTACCGACGAAAGTGTCGCCGCTGCAATGCGCGTGAACCGCTACAAGACCGCTGCCTACACCGTCGAGCGGCCGCTGCATCTGGGCGCAGTCCTCGCCGATGCCGACGAGAACCTGATCTCGGCCTACCGCAACTTCGGTGCAGACATCGGAATCGCGTTCCAACTGCGCGACGACCTCCTCGGAGTGTTCGGCGATCCCGAGGTGACCGGCAAACCGTCGGGCGACGACATCACCGAGGGCAAACGCACCGTGCTGATCGCGCTGGCACTGCAGAAAGCAGACGAGACCCGGCCGGATCGCGCAGCCACGATCAGGGCCAGTCTCGGAACCGAACTCGACGCGAACGAAGTGGCCGACATTCGTTCCATCCTCGTCGAACTCGGCGCGGTGGACGCGGTCGAGAAGCAGATCGACGAGCTCGGGACCCGGGCCGTCGCAGCCCTCGACAACAGTTCGATCGAACCGGTCGCTGCCGCGCACCTGCGCGCCATGGCAACCGCCGCCATCCAACGGCAGTACTGAAAGAGAGCGTCATGTCTTCGATCCGCACGGTCTCCGGCACCACCGACTGCGTCGTCGTCGTGGGAGCCGGATTGGCCGGCCTGGCCGCCGGTCTGCATCTGCTGGGAGCAGGCAGGAAAGTCACCATCGTCGAGCGCGACGCGACCGTGGGCGGCCGCGTCGGGGTGTACCCGGTATCGGACGCCGACGGATCGCACCTGTACGACATCGACAACGGCGCAAGCGTGCTGACGATGCCGAACCTGGTGCTCGAGGCGCTCGCCGCCGTGGGTGCCGACTTCGAGTCGACCACGCCGCCGATTCGGCTGACCACGCTGTCGCCGTCCTATCACACGCGCTACGCCGACGGCACGTCCATCGACGTCTACTCCGATCCCGAGGCGATGGCGGCCGAGGTCGAGCGCACCTGCGGTCCAGCCGAGGCGCAGGGATATCGCGAACTGCGGCGTTGGCTCGCCGACATATTCGACGCCGAGTTCGACCGCTTCATCGACTCGAACTTCGATTCACCGCTCGATCTCGTGGGATCGAAAGCCGCGATCTCCGACACCGCGACGCTGACGAAACTGGGCGGCTTCGGCCGCCTCGGGCCACGCGTCGACAAGTTCCTGAAGGACACCCGCCTACGCCGCGTGTTCACGTTCCAGGCGCTCTACGCAGGCATGGCACCCCAGAAGGCCCTCGCGGTCTACGGAGCCATCGCGCACATGGACACCTCCCTCGGGGTGTTCTTCCCCGAAGGCGGCATGGCGGCCATCGCCAGGGCGATGGCCGACGCGTTCGTCACCGCAGGCGGCACGCTCGAACTCGGCACCGAGATCGTCGACATCACCGTCGATCGAGGTCGTACCGACTCCGTGATCACTGCAGCCGGCAGCCGAATCGCCTGCGACGCACTCGTTCTCACCGCAGACCTGCCCGTCGTCGATCGACTCCTCGACCGGGCGTCGGTATCGAAGAAGGGCCGACGCAACGGTTACGGCGTCGTCTCGCCGTCGGCGGTCGTCGCGCACGGAACCGTTCCCGTAGAGCTGACGGAGACGTGGCCCGCTCGCGCGCACCACACCATCGACTTCGGCGACGAATGGGCCGAGACCTTCCGCCGCATCACCGCACGATCGGGCAAGGGGTCCTTGATGGCCGATCCGTCCCTGCTGATCACCCGACCGTCGGTGAGCGATCCCGATCTCGAAGTGGTGCGCGGCGGAGTCCGCAGCGAGCCGGTGTCCATCCTCGCACCGTGCCCCAATCTCGACAGCGCTCCACTGCCGTGGAACGAGCTGGCGCAGCCGTACCTCCGTGAAATCCTGACGACTCTGGAGGCTCGCGGATACAAGGGCCTGCTCGACGGATTCACTCTCGACCACATCGACACACCCGAGACCTGGGCACGCAAGGGCATGATCGAGGGTTCTCCGTTCTCGTCCGCCCACGTGTTTCGGCAGACCGGGCCGTTCCGACGCAAGAACATGGTCGCCGGGCTCGACAACGTGGTTCTTGCCGGCTCGGGCACGACGCCCGGAGTGGGCGTTCCCACGGTTCTGGTGTCGGGAAAGCTCGCCGCAGAGCGGGTGACGGGGCGCACGGGACGGTAGGTTCGTTCGATTCACTGCGTCGACCAACTAAGCTGAGCGCGATCGTTTGCCGGTCGCGCTCATTGCTGCGACCATGATCGTTCGGTGATCGGCGTGAACCAGCGGCCGGCGTACAGATCTCGACCCACAACTCGTTGCAGAGGAGGAGCAGGCGGCAATGTCTTCGATCTCGTCGCACTCCACCTCCGAGGATCGATCGTCGGACGGCGACCCCCCGTCCTCGGCTTCGCGACGACCGTCGAGACTGACCGCAACGGGCAATTTCCTGCGCAGTCCCGAGGGCAAGGCCGCACTGCTCGGTGTGGTCGGTGCCGTCTGCATCGTGTTCGGCGGATTCGGTGCGGGCAGCGTGCGCCGACGCGATCCGTTGCTCGAGGAGATGCACTTGTCGTGGCTGCGATTCGGCCACGGATTCGTACTCTCGACCATCATCGTCTGGGTCGGCGTACTGCTGATGATCACCGCCTGGGTTCGGCTCGGACGCGCGACCCTGCACGGCCGCACCACGGTTGGCGAACTGCGCTGGATCGTCCCGGCATGGACCGCACCACTGCTGCTGTCGGTGCCGATGTTCAGCCGCGACGCGTACTCCTACCTGGCGCAGGGCGCTCTGCTCCGCGACGGATTCGACCCGTATGCCGTTGGCCCCGTTGCCAATCCGGGAGTTCTACTCGACAACGTCAGCAATGTGTGGACCACGACCACTGCGCCGTACGGTCCGTTGTTCCTACTGCTCGCTCGCGGAATCACCAGCCTCACCGGTGACAACGTCATCGCCGGAACCATGCTGCTGCGCCTGACGATGTTGCCCGGTCTGGCCCTGATGATGTGGGCGGTTCCGCGGCTGGCGAAGCACCTCGGCGGCCGAGCGACCACCGCGGTGTGGCTCGCCGTACTCAACCCTCTGGTTCTGATCCACCTGATCGGCGGAGTGCACAACGAGTTGCTCATGGTGGGCCTGATGACCGCGGGGATCGTGCTGACGCTCGAACATCGACACGTGGGCGGCATTGCACTGGTTGCGATCGCGGTGGCGATCAAGGCCACAGCAGGCCTGGCGCTGCCTTTCCTGGTGTGGATCTGGATGCTCCATCTGCGCGAGAAGGCGCGGGCGGAGGGTCGGACGCCGATGTCGCCCGGCCTCGCATTCATCAAGACCGCAGGTATCGGTGCCGCCGTCTTCGTCGCCGTGTTCGTCGTGGCATCGGTGATCGCCGGAGTCGGAATCGGTTGGCTGACGGCGCTTTCCGGATCGGCCAAGATCATCAATTGGCTCTCGCTGCCCACGATCCTGGCGCACCTGGTGACCGTCAGCACCTCGTGGTTCCTCGATCTTCGCCTCGGACCCGTTCTGGATGTCACCCGTCTGCTGTGCGCGATCGCACTGGTGGTCGTTCTTGCGGCGGCCTGGTGGTTGGGCCGCAGATCCGAACGCGATGCGGTCAAGGGCATCCTGATCGCCCTGGTCGCCACCGTCGTCCTCTCCCCCGCAGCCCTGCCCTGGTACTACTCGTGGCCACTGGCGATCGCCGCAGGCTTCGCACTCTCGCGCACGACCCTGATGATTTTGACGGGGCTGTCGACGTGGCTCATGCTCGTCTTCCAACCCGACGGATCGATCGGCCTGTACACGTTCGGACACGTCGCACTGGCGATCTTCGCCGCGGTCGTCGCAGCTCTGGCTCTGACGCGCGTCGATCCGCTGCGTTTACGATCGGACCGATCCAGGGAACACCGTGCCGTGCCGAACGCACCCAAGACCCCAGCAACGGAACCGACCGGAGACGAATCCACGTCATGAAGGCCCACGTGATGAGAGAACTGGACGGTATCGATCCGGAGCTGCACGAGGCTTACCGCATCTGTCGTGAACTCAACGCTCAGCACGGCAAGACGTACTTCCTCGCCACTCGCCTGCTCCCCACCGACAAGCGCGCCGGCGTGCACGCGCTGTACGGGTTCGCCAGGATGGTCGACGACATCGTCGACCTCGAGGGCACCGACATCGCCGTGGGATCGGACGAGCTCAACGCCCGTCGCATCGTCGAACTCGACGTGATCGAATCCCGGGTGCGCGACGCCTTGGCGGGAAAACCATTGTCCGACAGCGTGTCCGATCAGGTATTGAGCGCATTGTGCGACACCGTGGCGCGCTACGACATTCCGCACGACTATTTCTTCGCGTTCATGTACTCGATGCGCATGGACATTCCGGGGAGCCCGATGTTCGTCTCGCGCTACCGCACGATGGAGCAGTTGCGCGAGTACATGTACGGCTCCGCTGCGGTGATCGGACTGCAGATGTTGCCGATCCTGGGAACGGTCGTCGAGCGGTCCGAGGCCGAGCCCCCCGCCGCAGCCCTGGGCGAGGCGTTCCAGCTCACCAACTTCATCCGCGACATGGGTGAGGACCTCGACCGCGACCGCATCTATCTGCCCACCGACGAACTCGCGGCGTTCGGCGTCGACGAAGAACTACTCCGGTGGTGCCGCACCACGGGGAACGTCGACGCCCGGGTCACCCGCGCCCTCGCACACCTGATCGCCGTCACCCGCTCGATCTACCGCACGTCCGATGCAGGCATCGAGATGCTGGATCCGCGAGTGCGACCGTCGATGCGCACGGCGTCGATCCTGTACGGCCGCATACTCGCAGAGGTCGAGTCACAGGGTTACCGGGTGCTCTCCCAGCGGGCGACGGTGCCGCAGTGGACCCGAGCGCGCGTCGCGCTTCCGCAGTTCGCCGTCACCGGCTGGAAGCGCGCGACGGTTCGCTAGAAGGCCATCGCCTGTGCGCGCCTGATCACTTCGCGCATCAGGTCGCCGTGCAGAGCGGCGACGGGTGCACCGGGCAGGCTCTCGTCCTCGGTGAACAGCCACCGCAGGATCTCCTCGTCCTCGTACCCTCCGTCGTGCAGCACGGCCAGCAGGCCGGGCAGCCCCTTGACGATGGTGCCCTTGCTCGTATCCAGGAACTGCTCCGGCACGACGGGCACGCGCGAACGCTTCAGGGCGAGCAACTGGCGATCTCGAACGAGCTGTTCGACGCGGGTCTTGGGGATGTCGAGGATCTTCGCGACATCGGCGAACTGCAGCACAGACTCCGACGGATCGAGCACGTCGTCGGCATAGGGAATGGCACTCACGCAGGTAACGTTAACGGGTCCGACGCTCAGACTTCAAAAGCGTGACAGCCGGGTCGTTCCGCAGGCTCCACTCCTGCCGCCGGGTCGTTCCGCAGGCTCCACTCCTGTGCAGCAGGCCCCACAGGACCGAAGACACAAGCCACGATCGTCGGTCGGCATCCCCGGCACCGATACGATCGTCTTCAGCGTCCGGCGACCGAGCCGGAAGACGAGTGGACGACGAGGGGAGGTTCGGTGATACCGGGTTCGATGCTCGATCGTCGATACCGAATAGACGCACCGATCGCGCGCGGCGGTATGTCGACGGTCTACCGCGGACTCGACACCAGGCTCGACCGCCCCGTAGCGGTGAAGATCATGGACCCGAAGTTCGCCGAGGACCCGCAGTTCGTCCAGCGCTTCGAGTTCGAGGCGCGGGCCGTGGCCAGGCTCAGCCACCCGGGCCTCGTCGCCGTCTACGACCACGGGCGCGACGGCGAACACGCCTTCCTCGTCATGGAACTCGTCGAGGGCGGAACGCTGCGCGAACTGCTGCGCGAGCGTGGACCGATGCCGCCGCACGCTGCAGCGGCCGTCATCCGGCCGGTTCTCGACGCACTCGCCGTCGCCCATCGAGCCGGTCTGGTGCATCGCGACATCAAGCCCGAGAACATTCTGATCAGCGACGACGGCGACGTGAAGATCGCCGACTTCGGCCTCGTCCGAGCCATCGCGGCCTCCACCGTGACATCGAGCAGTGTGATTCTGGGCACCGCCGCATACCTGTCTCCCGAGCAGGTCACCACCGGATCCGCGTCCGCGAGCAGCGACGTCTACGGCGTCGGTGTCGTGCTGTTCGAGCTGCTGACCGGACGCACACCGTTCACCGGCGACACCTCACTGTCCATCGCCTACCAGCGCATCGACAACGACGTACCGCTCCCCTCCACCCTCATCGCCGGCGTCCCCCCGCAGTTCGACGAGGTGGTCCAGCGCGCCACCGTCCGCGCCCCGGAACACCGGTACCGCAATGCCGACGACATGGCCCGCGCCCTGCGCGCTGCCGCGTCGGCGCTCGCGTTGCCCGAGTACCGAGTGCCCGCACCCAAGCGCTCGGCCGAGCACCTGAGCTCGGCCGCAGCCGGAGCGCCGACGACGGTTGCAGGCAACCGTCCGCCGTCCGCTCGCACCCAGGTCGTGGACACTTCGCCGCCCCCGCCCCCACAACACGGGGTGCAGCACACCCGAGTGGTCACCTCGCCCACGTCCCGAGGCGTCGACGACCGCCAGGAACCGTTCGATGCGCCGCCCGCCGGACCACCCCCGACCGGCCGACGGCACTACGAATTCCCCGACTTCGACGCCGATCAGCAACGCTCGCGCCGAGCGATCGTCATCTGGCTCCTCGTCGTCGCCCTGCTCGCCGTACTCGTCGGGCTCGGCGGATGGTGGATGGGCTCGGGTCGTTACACAGCCGTCCCGATGGTGGACGGACTCGACACCACCGGTGCCACCAGCGCTGTGGAAGCCGCCGGTCTCGAGGCCGCGGTGCGCGGAACCTACTCCGACTCGGTGGACACCGACCTACTCATCGGCACCGATCCCACCGGCGGATCGCGAATCGCCAAGGGCGACACGGTGTCTCTCTTGGTATCGCTGGGTCGCCCCACCGTTCCGTCCATCGACGCGGACGCATCCGTCGAAGACATGGAACAACAATTGCGAGACCGGACTTTCACACCCGTCGACGGCGGCGAGGCCTTCAGCACCTCCGCACCGATCGGCGGAGTCGCAGCACTTGACCCACCGCCCGGCACCGTGCTGTCGACCGGTACCGCGGTCACGGTGCTGCGCAGCAAGGGAGCACCTCCGGTCGAAGTTCCCGACGTACGCGGGCAGAGCGTCGACCAGGCCCGAACGACGCTGGAATCGGTTGGCATCACCGTCGGCGAGGTTCGGGAGTCCTTCGACGAGGACACCGACGGCGGCAAGGCGATCGGATCGACGCCCGAAGCCGGACAGACCGTACGATCCGGGTCCACCGCGGTGCTCGAGGTGTCCAACGCCGTCACCGTGCCGTCGCTGCTGGGCCGGTCGGTCGGGTCGGCCCGGACCACCCTCGAGACGTTGGGCCTGACGATCGACGTCCGTCAGGTGGTGGACACCGACGGGTCTCTGGTCATCACCCAGAGCCCCGGAGCCGGTTCTCGGGTGGAACCGGGCTCCGAGGTCATGGTCGTCTCACTGCCCTGATCAGTCGCGGAGCATCTCGGCAACGAGGAACGCCAGTTCGATGCTCTGCTGCGTGTTCAGGCGCGGGTCGCAGGCGGTCTCGTACCGACCGGCGAGGTCGAGGTCCGAGATGTCCTGGGCACCGCCGAGGCACTCGGTGACGTTGTCGCCGGTCAATTCGACGTGAATTCCGCCCGGATGCGTTCCGAGGCCGTTGTGCACCTCGAAGAATCCCTGCACCTCGTCGACGATGCGGTCGAAGTGCCGCGTCTTGTAACCGGTCGACGCCTCGTGAGTGTTGCCGTGCATCGGATCGCACTGCCAGATGACCTGGTGGCCGGTGGCCTGAACCTTCTCGATGATGGCGGGCAGGATGTCGCGCACCTTGCCGTTGCCCATGCGTGAGATCAGCGTCAGACGTCCCGGCTTGTTGGTCGGGTCGAGGCGCTCGACGTACTCGACGGCCATCTCGGGCGTGGTCGTGGGCCCGATCTTGAGACCGATCGGGTTGGAGATCAGCTCGGCCAGCGCGATGTGCGCCCCGTCGAGCTGGCGAGTGCGGTCGCCGATCCACAGGAAATGTGCGGACAGGTCGTACAGCTTGGGGTGATCGTCGGTGTTGTCCAGGCGCAGCATCGCACGCTCGTAGTCGAGCACGAGTGCTTCGTGACTGGCGAAGATCTGCGCGGTGTGCAGGTTGGGGTCCGAGACGCCGCAGGCATCCATGAAGCGCAGTCCGCGATCGATCTCCCCCGCGAGCGCCTCGTAGCGGGCACCGGCGGGCGACTGCGCGACGAACTCGCGGTTCCAGTCGTGCACCTTGTGCAGATCCGCCATACCGGCACCGGTCAGTGCGCGGACCAGGTTCATCGCCGCGCTTGCATTGGCGTAGGCGCGCACCAGTCGCGACGGATCGTGGCCGCGGACGCTCTCGTCGGCGACGAGGGAGTTGATCATGTCGCCGCGGTAGGACTGCAGACCGAGCGCGTCGATGTTCGACGAACGCGGCTTGGCGTACTGCCCGGCGATACGGGCGACCTTGACCACCGGCATGCTCGCGCCGTAGGTGAGCACCACCGCCATCTGCAGCAGCGTGCGGATGTTGCCCTTGATGTGCGGCTCGGTGTTGTCGACGAACGTCTCGGCGCAATCGCCACCCTGCAGCAGGAAGGCCTCACCGCGAGCGACGGCGGCGAGCTTGTCCGACAACGCCTCCACCTCACCGGCGACGGTGATCGGCGGAACGCTCTCGAGCACCTTGCGCATGTCGGCAGCATGCTCGGGATCCCACTGCGGTTGCTGCGCAGCCGGCTTGGCCAACGCGTCGTCCAATCGAGAGCGCAACGTCGGTGACAACGGCGGCAGGTCGGGCAAGCGATCGATGGGTACGTCGACAGTCCAGTTCACCGCTACAGGATATTCGCACCGCCGAAGCCGCAGGACAACGGGTGTTCACCCGCGGTACGAGTACTCCTCGATCGCCCGGAACTTCGCCAGATTGTGCCGCGCGTCGGCGAGGGCGTCGTGAGCGTCGTCCGGCACCGACGGCAGCTCGGGACTGCCGCGATCCTCCCAGTGCTGGCGCAGCTCACGGGTGAACCGCGGCAACGAACGCGGCAATTCGGTCATCGAGCCCCACAGCTGGCAGAGCGCCACGTGGTCGTACGCCGCCACCCACGCCCACAGTTCGACCTCGGCACCGTAGTGCGGAACGAGAAATTCGAGCAGTTCGTCCCGGATTCGCGACCGGCTCATCCACAGCGGCGACGAGTACGGTGGCAGCTTGGGAAGCACGTTGCGTCGAACCCAGCGGCCGGCGCGCTCGGGATCGAACTCGGAGGACACCGCATAGAACTCGCGACCGTCCTCCGACACCACACCGATCGAGACCAACTCGATTGTGCGACCATCCTCGATGAACTCTGTGTCGTAGAAGTAGCGCACGCGGCTCACCCTAGCGCGTCCCCGACACGCCCCCCACGTACCGGTAGCCCCGATCCGAACAGCCCTGAAAGGGAACACCAGTGACTTCGCCCGACACCAACCGTCCGGTCGCCGAAGCATCGGAGCCTGCCGCGCCGACGCGACGCCGGTGGCCGAGTTGGGCGGTGGCGTCGAGCAGGGTCCTCGTCCTGATCGGTGCCGTCGTCGGTGTGCTGTTCCATCTCAACGGCTTTCCGGGTCTGCGCACGATCGGTGAGCATTACCGACTCGATCTGGACGTGTATCGACTCGGCGGTCAGGTGTTCGCCGAGGGCGGGGATCTCTACGGTCAGCTGCCACCGATCGCGACCGGTACGACGCTGCCGTTCACCTATCCCCCGATCGCCGCTGCGATCTTCAGCCCGCTGTCGTCGGTGTCGCTGTACGCCGCCTCGATCGCGGTCACCGTGCTGTCGATGCTCTTGCTGCTGGTGACCGTCGTGGTGACCCTCACCTCGCTGGGTCTGCGTCCCCGCACGCTCGTATGGTGGTCTGCCGGAGCGGTGTTCGCCGTGGCCGTGCTGCTGCTCGAGCCGGTCACCTCGACGCTGAACTACGGGCAGATCAACATCGTGCTGATGGCGTTCGTTGCACTGGATTGCCTGCCGAAGAAGACGCCGTGGCCCCGAGGCGTGCTGATCGGTCTCGTGGCCGCCGTCAAGCTCACACCCGCGGTGTTCGTTCTGTTCTTCTTGTTGCGCAAGGACTTTCGAGCTGCAGTGGTGTCGGTACTGAGTTTCGCGGTGTTCACCGCGATCGGTTTCGCGCTGACGTGGTCCGACTCGGTGAAGTACTGGACCGAGACGATCGTCGATTCCGACCGAATCGGCGGCCCGGCCTACCCGCCCAACCAGTCGATCACCGGAGTGCTCGCGCGGCTCGGATTGGACGAATTGCCCCGGTCGATCCTGTGGCTCGCGTTGTCGGTGGTGGTACTCGCCATTGCGGCGGTGGCGATACGAAAAGCGTTCGCCGCAGGCGAGACTGCGCTCGCGCTGACGATCAACGCCATGTTCGGTCTGCTGGTGTCGCCGGTCTCGTGGTCACACCACTGGGTGTGGGCCATCCCGTTCACCGTGATGCTCGCCGTCCTCGGCTACCGCCGCCGCAGTGCGCTGCTGGCGACTCTGGTGGCCGTCGGGCTGGCGTTGATGCTCTATCCGCCGCACTGGAAGCTCGGCGAAGGCCGGTGGAGCGGTCTCGGCTGGCCGCTCGTGGACCAGTTCGCAGCCTCGGGCTACGTGTGGTGGGCGCTCGCGTCTATCGTCGCGCTGGCCGCGATCGGGTGGACCGACCGAACCGATACGACAGCCGGCACCCGTTCCGCACTCTGATCGCGGAGCTGGCCGGCAGAGATTCAGCTGGCCTTGGAATCCGGGATGCGCTGCGCCGTCGGAGCCGACTCCGCTTCGGGTGCAGTCTTCTTCAGAGATGCGGCGTACACGTCCACGTACTCCTGACCGGAGAGCAACATCAGGTCGTACATCACCTCGTCGGTGACGGCGCGCTCAACGAAACGGTTGCCGGCCATACCTTCGAAGCGCGAGAAGTCGATGGGCTTTCCGATCCGAATGGTGACCTTCGCCGGACGCCACACGCGCGAACCGATCGGGTTCATCTTCTCGGTACCGATCATCGCGACCGGAATCACCTGGACTCCGGTCTGCAGTGCCAGACGCGCCATCCCGGTCTTGCCCTTGTACAGCCGAGCGTCGGGTGACCGCGTGCCCTCGGGGTAGATACCGAGAACCTTGCCTGCTTCGATCACGCGCACACCTGCGTTGAGTGCGTCCTGTGCCGCGTCGGCTCCGGTGCGATCGATCGGTACCTGCCCGACCGCGGTGAAGAACCACTTCTGGAACGCGCCCTTGAGGCCCGGTCCGGTGAAGTACTCGCTCTTGGCGAGGAAGGTGATGCGCCTGGGCGTCTTGAGCGGGAGATAGAAAGAATCGAGAACGGCCTTGTGGTTGCTGGCCAGAATGACCGGACCCTCCGTCGGGATGTTCTCCGCACCCTCGATCGTGGGCCGACCCAGGGCGATGAGAAGGGGGCCGACGAAAATGTACTTAACCAGCCAGTACCACATTGACATGCTCCCTGATGGTGGTCGGGAAATCGTTTGGTGCCGCCTCGCCCTGGAGCGAATCGACTGCGGTCGTGCATCCTCGAACCGTGCCGCGTAGTGAACTGTACCCACGGTTTATGACACCAGCCACATCATCTCCGACACCGGGACAGAGGTCACAGGAAGCGAGCGAAGAACGGTCAGCGAACCCCGGTGACGAACACCGTCCGGGCCAACTCCGCGGCCCCGATCATGCCTGCTGCCTCACCGAGTTGAGTACTGCGGATTCGGGCGAGGGGTCGATGCCCCGCACCGGTCACCAGCTCCGCGTACTTGTCGGTCGCGCGGGCCAGGAACTGACTCGATGACGTCGCCACTCCACCGGCCAACACGATCAGATCGGGGTCGTACACGTCGCTGACCATCGAGAGCCCGACTCCGAGCCACTGCGCGAAGTCTTCCATGGTGCGGCGGGCGATCGAGTCACCCTCGTGGGCAGCACTGGCAATTCGGCGGCCGGTCAGCGAACCCGGGTCGAGAAACACCTCACGCGCCAGGGTCGTCGACGACGCCGGGTCCGCCGCCAGCAACTCGACTGCGGTATCCACCAGAGCAGTGCCGCTGCAGTACCGCTCCCAACAACCGCGCTTGCCGCACGGGCATGCCCGGCCGTCCGGCACGACCTGGATGTGACCGAGTTCCGGTGCCACGCCGTGGCTACCCCGATAGATCCTGCCGTCGATCAGCAGCGCCGCACCGATTCCGGTACCGATGGCCACCATCACCACATTGCGGCCCCCGGACGCGGCTCCGAAGCGATACTCGGCCCACGCCGCAGAATTGGCGTCGTGCTCGAGCAGCACCGGCAGACCGATGCGCATGCTCATCTCCGTCGCCACGGGGGTGTTCACCCACGGCAGATGCGGGGCGAAGAGAACCGTCGTGCGATCGGAGTCGATGAACCCGGCGACGGCGAGCCCGACGGCCGCGATGTCGTGTCGCCCGGCCAGCTCCTGCACGGCCCGGTCGAGACCGCGTTCGAGCGCGCGAGCAGTGTGCGGGGTAGGAGCGGCCGTCGAATCGAGCACCTGACCGTCCTCGTCGACGACGGACGCGCGCAGGCTCGTCCCGCCCACGTCGATGCCTACCGTCAGCCGCTGGTGGTGCCGCTTCATTCGTTCATGCCTTCCTCGGCCGTCCCCCACGCGGCCTGCACCCGAGTCGCTCCGCTCACGGACGCTCCTGCTCGTCCGAACGCGAATTCTTCACTCGAACGGTAATCGGAACGAACGACGCGGGGCGGTCATCATGAAGTTTCGTGTCGACCGACACGTCCGCGACCTCCGCCGGGTCCGCGGGGGTGCCGGCACTGCCGGGCCCGGATTCGGCCGCGCTGCCAGGTGACGGCGGGGTGGTCGGAGCCTGCGCTGCGGAGTGCGCCGCCCCGGAGGTCGTGTGATCGGCGAGCAGCTGACGCAACAGCGCGATCACCACGGCGCTCTCGGAGGCCACCAGCTCGACGAGATCGTGGCGCTCCCCGCGCACCAGGGCCGCCAGTGCGCAGACCGGGCACCAACTGCATCCCTGTTGGTCCCGATCCTGCTGCGTCTCGGCGACGCGACGCATAATGGGCTCGAGTCGCGTCAGCACGGTGTCGGCCAAGGCCAGCAGGTCAGCCCCCAGCTCGGAATGGTCCGAGTTCATCGACACACCCCGGCCGCCAGGGTCATAGGAGTCACAGCGGCCACACGTCGGGGTTCGGACGAAAACGCACCACCAGGCACGGTCCGTCGAGTTCGGCGGAGTCGGCGACACACCGACGCAGCACCGACGCCAATCTGATGCGCCGTCGCCTCCCGTCGGCACTCACTATCAAGTCGTCCTCCACTCGCCCCAGGCCCAAGGTCGCCGAATCGACCACCGGCAGCAGCATTCTCATCGCGTACACGGATTCGAGTCCGCTACCCGACTCGAGTACCACCGAAGGCTGCTCACCCCAGCCCGGCGCGCGCCGTTCGAGGGAGTCCGGTTCGAGGCGATCGGCCACATCTTGCAAGGGCCCCAACCCTACCGGTTCACCGGGAGCGTGCTCCACCTCCACGACGGGCACCGTACCGATGCGTCGGCGCAGCTCGGCGACCGCGTCGAGCTGCGCCGCCCGCCACCTCTCGAACCAGAACACGGCCGGATGAGCGCCCACCAGACCGATCGACGACGCGTTGAGCTTCGGCAGGATTCTGTTGACCAGAACACGATCGATTCTGATGCCGAGCAGAGCAGCTGCCGACAGCGTTCTTTCCGCGTCGACGATGGAGAGCTGTTCGGCAGTGACGACCACGGTCGCCCCGGTACGGGCCGAGTCGGTGATCAGGGAACGGACGGAGTCGACCTGCGCGAGGATTCGCTCGATCATCGCCACCACGAAGGTCAGACGTACATCGGAACCGGTGCCGGCGACCATCCGGGCGTGCAGAGGCCAGATCCGCTCGACGTACGCGGCGACGGTATCGGGCAACTGCAGCGTTCGCAGGGCATCCGCCGACGCGGGAAGGTCGACTATCACTGTGTCCCAGCGATTCTCGTCGGCAAGACAGCAGATCTCGTGCATTCCGAGCAGCTCTTCGACTCCGGGCAGACCGAGCAGCTCCTCCGGTTCGATGGCTCCGAAGCTCACCCCGTGCTCGTGTCCCGCGGACGCCACGGCCATCAACGAGCCCAGCCCCCGGTACCGCGCTTCGAGCAACGTCAACGTGTCGATCTCGACGATGTCGAGGCCGGGCGCGATCGAACGAACACCGGACGGATCCACGGCCTCGGCGTCCCCCGCGAATGCATCGGCGAGCGAGTGCGCCTGGTCGACGGAGGCGATCAGTACCCGTTCACCGGCCTGGGCCAGTCGCAGCCCGGACGCAGCCGCCAGCGTCGTCTTACCCGCGCCACCTTTGCCGAGGAACAGCAACACCGTGGTGCGGGCTTCGGTGCGAGCTTCGCTCAGCCTTCGACCCGCTTCTTCAATTCCTTGAGCGCGGTGTCGGTGATGACCTTCTCTGCCTTGCGCTTGAACAGACCGATCATCGGGATGTTCAGGTCGACGGTGAGCTCGTACGTCACGTCGGTGCCGCTGCCGGTCTCCTTCAACGAGTACGAGCCGTTCTGCGACTTCTGCATCTCACCCGATACGAGGTTCCACGAGACCGAATTGCCGTCGGCAGCCCAGTCGTACTCGAGCTCGTAGGTGTCCTTCACCATTCCTGCGTCCAGCACGAACTTGACGCGCTTGCCGCGGCCGTCCGCACCGACCTCGAGGACCTCGACGGATTTCGCGGCCGACACCCACGTGGGGTACGCGTCGAAATCGGCGATGACGTCCATGACCCGGCTCGGTGGGGCTTCGACGACGATCGACCTCTGGGTTTTCTCCGCCATGACTACTGGTCCGCTTCCTCTCGGGTACATCGATCAGCTCGGTTCGCTTCGGTGCCGTCGAACTCGCGCAGGCCTATCTCACACGATCGGTCCGCCGACGCACAACGCGAACCGGCCGACCGTACCGCGCGGTTCATTCGCGAGTCGAAGTCGACGCTACGTGGTGGGGTGCCTCACCTGCCGACCGACCGGCCTCGAGCTCTCGTTTGAGCTCGAATGTCATCGCACGTCCGGCCACCCGCCGGGCGTGCTGATGCGCCGCGACGTCGGCGTCTCCGGTGGGTTCGGCGTGCAGGAAGTAATGCACGATCACACCGTCCAGCGCAGGCTCGAGCCAGAGTTCCATCGTTCCGACGACACCGCCGCGCACTGCCCAGCGGATCCCCTTCTCACCCCGGTCCTCGGTGACGGTCAGATTCAGATCGGGCCACCATCGACGCCAGCGCTCGGGCGAGGCGAACGCGTGCGCCACCCGCTCGCCGGGGCGGCCACGAACGTCTGATCCGCAACTTGAATACTGCTCATCGACAGAGCTTCACATATCGGGTCCCCGGCCGTGCGCGTCCCCTCTTCTCGGGGTCGTTCCTGCAGGCTCCACTCCGGTCTTTTCCGAGTCGTTCCTGCAGGCTCCACTCCGGGTGTATTCGAACGCCCCGAACCCGGGTCTAGAGTATCTGTGAAGCCGAGCTATCGACTTTCGTTCTCCCCGTTCTATCCGGAGGTAATCCCGTGCGCGAGTTCACCGTCGCCGCCAAATACGACATCGCGGACACCGACTCGGCTGTCGATACCGTCTTCGTCCGCGCCCGCAACTCACCGAACGCGACAGTGTTCCGCCGCCAGGTCGGTGGGCAGTGGCTCGACGTCACCGCCGCCGAGTTCGAGCAACTGGTGGTGGGAGTGGCACAGGGCCTGATCGCCGCCGGCATCGAGCAGGGCGATCGCGTCGCTCTGATGTCGTCGACGCGATTCGAGTGGTCGGTTCTCGACTACGCGATCTGGGCCGCGGGCGGCGTGACGGTACCGATCTACGAGACGTCCTCGGCCGGGCAGGTGGAGTGGATTCTCGAAGACGCCGAGCCGGTCCTGCTGATCCTCGAGAACGACGCACACGTGCAGGAGACGAAGGACGTTGTGGCAGCTGCCCCGTCGGTCCGCACGACGTTCGTCATCGAGAACACATCAGGCACGGACGCAGTGCAGGCGCTGATCGACGGCGGTGCTGCGGTCTCCGAAGACCAGGTGCATCAACGTGTTTCAGCACTCGCCTCTTCGGACCCGGCAACCCTGATCTACACCTCGGGAACCACCGGTCGCCCCAAGGGCGTCCAACTCACCCATGCCAATCTGCTCGCCGAATCACTCGGGATTCGCGAGACCTCACTGAAATCACTGATGAGGCAGGGCCGTAGCACGCTGATGTTCCTTCCGCTCGCGCATGTTCTCGCGCGCGCGGTGAGCATCGCGTCGTTCGACGCCGGAGTCACTCTCGGCCACACCAACGACATCCCGAACCTCGTCGCGACGTTCGGCACGTTCCAGCCGGACTTCATCCTCTCGGTTCCGCGAGTGTTCGAGAAGGTCTTCAACACCGCAAAGCAGAAGGCGCACGCAGACGGCAAGGGAAAGATCTTCGACCTCGCCACCGAATGCGCAGTGGCATGGAGTGAAGCCCAGGACACCGGCGGACCGGGAATCGTGTTGCGCGCCAAGCACACCGTGTTCGACAAGTTGGTCTACGGCAAACTTCGGGCAGCGCTCGGCGGCAAGTGCGAACTCGCCATCTCCGGCGGAGCGCCTCTCGGTTCCCGTCTGGGCCACTTCTACCGGGGCATCGGCGTGACGATCTACGAGGGCTACGGGCTCACCGAAACCACCGCGGCGTTCGCGGTCAACACCATCGGATTCCAGCGCGTGGGCAGCGTCGGGCGCCCCTTGCCCGGTAACACCGTGCGTATCGCCAAGGACGGAGAGATCCAACTCCGCGGACCGGTCGTGTTCGACGGCTATTGGCGCAACGAGGTCGCGACCGCCGAGTCGCTGGACGACGGTTGGTTCCGCACCGGCGATCTCGGTTCCGTCGACGACGACGGATACATCACCATCTCGGGTCGCAAGAAGGAACTGATCGTCACCGCAGGCGGAAAGAACGTCTCACCGGCCGGACTGGAAGACCAGTTGCGGGCGGGCGCGCTGATCAGCCAGGCAGTCGTCGTGGGCGATCAGAAGCCCTTCATCGGCGCGCTCATCACCCTGGATCCGGATGCGTTCGATCGCTGGAAGTCCTCCCACGGCAAGGCCGCCGACGCCACCGCAGCGGATCTGCAGACCGACCCCGAACTCGTCGCGGAGATCGACGCCGCCGTCGCCGACGCGAACAAGTCCGTCTCGCATGCAGAGTCGATCAAGAAATATCGACTTCTCCCCCACGACTTCTCGGAGGAGAACGGCGAGCTGACTCCCACCATGAAGCTCAAGCGCAACGTCATCACCGCGGCCTACGCCGACGAGATCGAATCGATCTACGCCCGGTAGGTGCACCGCATCGCGGTGACGAACGTCAGATCAGCGACCGCAGCTTCTCGGTCAGCACGTCCCAGCGCCATTCCGCGTCCACCCATGCGCGGCCGGCGTTGCCCATCTGCGTGGCCAGCGTGCGGTCGGAGAGGATCTTCACGATCGCGTCGGTGATGTCCGAAACCGACGTACCGTCGACGACGAGGCCGGTCTTGTTGTGCTGCACCGCTTCCGGCGCACCCCCGGACATGCCGGCAACGACGGGTACACCGCAGGAAGACGCTTCGAGGTAGACGATGCCGAGACCTTCGACATCAAGGCCTGCGCCTCGGGTTCGGCTCGGCATCGCGAACACGTCGGCGATGGTGTGGTGGGCGGCGAGCTCCGCCGACGGCACGGTGCCGGTGAACACCACGTGTTGCTCCATCCCGGTGGATCCAACGAGCTCGCGCAGAGTCTTCTCGTACGGCCCGCCGCCGACGATCACCAGAACCGCGCCGTCGACGGCTCGGCGGATCCCCGGGAGCGCCCGGATCAGGAAATCCTGACCCTTGCGCGGAACGAGCCGGGACAGGCACAGAATTGTGGGGCGATCACCGAGGCCGTAGCGCGCGCGTAGTTCCGCTCGCGCGGCGTCGTCGGGCACGAAGCGATCGGTATCGACACCGGGCGGCAGATGTTCGAGGGCGGCAGACCGACCGAACGCCGAGCTGAAGCGCCCCCGGGTGTACTTGCTGACGTAGGTCACCACGTCGGTGTTCTCGCCGATCGTGCGCAGGGTCGCCCGCCCGCCCGGCACCATCGACCAACCGACCTCGTGACCGTGTGTACTCGCGACGATGCGGTCGGCCCCGGCCTTGCGCAGGTACGACGACATCACCGCCAACGGAGCCGAGGCACCGAACCACACCGAATCGCAGCCTCGGGACTTCAGGATTCGAGCCGCACGACGCGCAACGAGCGGCGTCGGCAACATCAGTGTCGTCGGATGCCTGATCACCTCGAAGGGCTGCCTGGCGTCGAACTTCTCGTGCGAGTCGCCACGCCACCGAGGTGCGTACACGACCAGCTCGTCGGCCGGCAGTTGCGAGGCGAAGCTGTGCAGATAGGACTGGATACCACCCGGGCGAGGAGGAAAGTCGTTCGTCACGAGCAGAGTACGACGCATGGCGTCAACCGTAGCGCCCCGTCTCAGCGGGCCTGGAGAGCCACCCAGTCGCCCCACGCGGCGACGAATTGCGCCCGGCTCATCCCCAACACCGACGCGAAGGCAGCGTCGGTGTTGCTCTCGGACGCGAGCGCTTCGTACAGAGTGCGCAGCGTCGACTCCCCGAACCGATCGGCCACGAATGCGAACACCGACCACGCCGATTCGTAGGCCACACTCGACCTGGCACCCCCGGCACCGAAATCCTCGTTCTTCGGCAGCACCGTCGGCGGCCCACCGGCCGCCACGATCGCCGCGAGAGTGGGCGCGAGTTGCGCGAACTCGGCACCGGAATTTCGGTACCCGGAATAGTCTGCGAACCCCTCCGACACCCACAACTCCGTACCGTCGGACGTCTGCGCCCTCGCCGCCACATGGGTCAACTCGTGTCGCAGAACCGAGCGCACGGTGAACGGCGTCAACCGCGACGCGGCGTCAGGACCGAACACCACCCGCTGACCCGTCGGACGGGAGCCGTCGCCCGCAACCGCGTCGGACACCGTCACCGCGGCCACGTCGGTTGACGGATCGGACCCCGTCAGATCGGCGAACTCCTGCGCGGAGGATGCGACGAAAACCAGCCCGTCGCGCGCCCAGTCGTCTCCCCAGAAATCGGTGACGGCCGCGATTGCCGACGGAAGTTCGGCCGCGAGGCTCTCGACGAACTGCTCGCGGTCCGGATGTCCTATGACCACCGATGTCCCGGCCGCAGTGGGCACCGAACGAACGGTCAAAGGACCGAAATCCCACGGCCCACGCCAGGTGTGGCGGCGGTACTCGGTCAGGTCCGCATCGTCGACCAGCCGCCATCGACCGTCCCGCTCGGCGACGACGAGTGAGACCGGCCGACGCGTCGGCGATGCGTCCGGCCCGGTGACCGCGTACCGCAGATACACAGAGGGTGCCCAGACATCGGTGGCATCCAGCGCCTCGGCGATCGGCGGCGGAACCGGAGTTTCGGGCTCGTCACCCAGGTCGTAGCCGAACTCGGAGAAGGGGACGCCCGGCACCACTGCAGCCCGGCGCACCTGCGCCTCCACGAAGTCGGGGTCGGCCTGCGGATCCATCGATTCACGCAGTGCATCGAGATCGCCGGAGCGAACCGCACGCGCCCACTGGTCGAGGAGAACGGTCACATCGGCACGGCGCTGCTGATCGTAGGTCGGCGGGTCCGGAGCGACTGTCACGTCGGCGGTCCCTGCGCTGGACGTGCCGTCGAATCGGTGAATCAGGACGACCGAGACGGCGACGACCACGACGACCACGACGACCACGACGACCACGACGGCAAGCCAGCGCAACCGTGACGATCGGAGGAGAACATGCAACCCGGATGGCCGGTTCGAGGCGCTCATGCCACCATTCGTCGATCGTCGAGACACACCCTCAGTATCGACGTGCCCCGTAGTACGGGAACGATGCCATCGACTGCACCTTCACGGGAACACCGAACGTGGAGGCATGCAGCACGTTGCCGTTTCCGGCGTAGATGCCGACGTGTGAGATGTCCGGATAGAACAGGACGACGTCACCCGGCTGCAGATCCTTCTGATCCACCGGAGTTCCGCCTGCTGCCTGCGCCTGGCTCGACCGCGGCAACGTCTTGCCCACCTGCTTGTACGCCCAGACGACCAAACCGGAGCAGTCGAAGCCATCCGGGCCGGTTGCGCCCCAGACGTACGGCTTGCCGATCTGCGTCAGGCCGGCCTGCAACGCGCTGGCCCCCGATCCTGGCGTCAGGTTCTGCAGAATCGTCGAGGGGTCGAAGCCGTCGGGCAGGGCCGAACCGGCCAGAGCCAGTTGCTCCGAGGACGAGAGCGCACTGTAGGCGGCCATGACCTCGGCTATCTGACCCTGCAGCTCGCTCTGTTTGGCCTGAAGGTCGTCGCTGACGGCCTTGGCCTGTTCTGCGGCGACGCGTGCCTGGTCTGCGGCCGTCGTTGCGGCCTGCTCGGCCGTCACTGCATCCGAGCTCGCCTGCTTGAATCGAGCGACCTGGTCTGCGGTCTCCGCAGAGATGACGTCCAGTGCCGACATCTGGTCGAGCAACTGCTGTGGCGAGTCGCTGACCATGACGGCGAACAGTCGGTTGGTCCGCGCACCCTGATAGTTGACGTTGGCAACCTTGTCCATGGCCGGCTTGAGCTGCGCCAACTGCGCTTGCGCTGCGTCCAGGGCTGCACGGCTCTGGTCGACGGCGACCTGTGCGTCGAGCTGCTGCTGGTTCTTGGCGTCGAGATCGATCTGAGCATTGTGCAGAGATTCGGTGGTCTGCTCGGACTGGCGAGAAAGCTCGGCGAGCTCGGTCTGCGCGTCGGACGCGGAGTCGAATCCCGGCTGTGCGGTCGCCGGCGTCATCGGCACCACGGCCATGCATGCGGTCAGTGCGACAGCAACCGCCGAATTGCGGGCAAGCCGCAACACACGGGTAGATCTCGATATCGCCACGGAAAGCGACTCTCCGTCCTCACACATGTCACCTCGTCCGAGGCAACGGTTTGAAAAGTAGACCGAAAACGAACCATACCCATGCTCTTACTGGCGGGGACGTGAACACGGTCCGAAATCGATGGGGGTTCTAGGTGACAGGTCACAAAGTAAACATCGACCAGGTCTCGATCAGATTACGAACTGGATGCTTCCCTGTCCACCGGACCGGCGTGTCGCGCGGTCCGTGTCCGGATACGAGAACAGGGCCGAGCCGATACACGGCTCGACCCTGTCGGTCGATCACAGCTGACGTCGGTCGCTCGAATCAGTAACGGCGAGCACCGTCGAACGGCATCGAGGCAAGCGGAGCAACCTTGACCGGCACACCGGACGTGGATGCATGCACGACATTGCCGTTGCCGACGTAGATGCCCGAGTGCGAGCCGTCGTAGAACGAGACGACGTCGCCGGGGGCCAGGCTGTCGCGCGAGACCGGGGTGCCCGCGGCCGCCTGGTCGTAGCTCGTACGGGGCAGGCTGATGCCGGCCTGCTTGTACGCCCACTGAACGAGGCCCGAGCAGTCGAACGAATCCGGACCCGAAGCGCCGTACACGTACGGTGCTCCGATCTTGGATTCTGCGGCCTGAACGGCCTTCGCTGCCGGGGTGACCTGCGGTGCCAACGGCGCACCCGGTGCAGGCGCACCCGGAATGTTGAGGGGAGGGAGGCCCGGGATGTCAGGAATCTCGAAGGTTCCGACGCCGGGAATGGTGAGGGGGGCCGCCATTGCGGGTGCAGCGGGAAGGATGACCACGCCTGCCGTGAGCGCTCCGGCTACGAGGACTCGCCGCAATGATCGGTTGGAAAGTTGTGACGCCACGAAAGATGGTGCTCCGTTTCTTCCTATCGTCCGCCGACCGAGTTAGCTGACGGGTTCGGGCTGGGAAGAGCAGCCCTACCCACCGGCCACCGTGTGGTGGCTCAGCGGGATTCACCCCAGTAGATATCGGGTTCCCGGTACGAACACTCTCGCGAGTGAACGATTAGGCGGTGACTTGCGACGCCACTCCGGTTTGGATTGGCGAGACTCCGCAAGGTCTCAGGAAGGTTACGAAATGGCATACCCCCGTGTCGACCCCAACTCGCCGAGGCGAGCAAATTCGGCTCGATTCTCGCTAGCCGGCGCGCTGATCTCCCGGTGTGTCACGAGTCGATAACAACGGAACCTCGGCGGTGCCGCCGTCGTTCACCACGAGCTTGAGGGTCGGCACGAGACCGACATCGGCGAGCACACCCATGGCACCGAGTTCTTCCTGCTCGAGAGTGATACGAGACGGCGGTCCGACCCACCGCCCGTCCGATCTCGACGGCATCCCCGGAGCCCCCAGAAGCACCGTCACGACGCAGTCCGCGCAGGCGATGTCACGGACCAGGCAGTCACTGCAGTCGATGATCATTGTGATCCTTGTCTCTTTGCGGTTTCCGGCGGCCGAATCGACCGACGAAGTGAAAGATAACGTCGGGCACCGACAGGTTTCGTGACACGACGACGTTCGAGGGCGCGATGCGCGATCTTGTCGGAGGTCGGCCCTAACGTCGTCCCGGTGAGCCTGCCCATCCAGCTGACGTTCGACGAACTCGATACCCCGCTGCACGAGACCACGTTCGTCGTCGTCGACCTCGAGACCACCGGCGGCAGCGCAGACACCGAGGCCATCACCGAAATCGGGGCAGTCAAGGTTCGAGGCGGCGAAATTCTCGCTGAGTTCGCCACGCTGATCGACCCGGGCAGGTCCATCCCGCCGTACATCGTGGAGCTGACCGGCATCACATCGGCGATGCTCATCGGCGCGCCGCGCATCGAGCGGGTGCTCCCCGGTTTCCTCGAATTCGCCCGAGGTTCGGTGCTGGTGGCACACAACGCCGGCTTCGACACGGGATTTCTCAGGGCCGCCGCCAGTCGTCTCGACATTGCGTGGCCACGGTTTCAGGTGCTGTGCACGGTCAAGCTGGCTCGTCGAGTTCTGACCCGCGACGAAGCCCCGTCGGTGAAGCTGTCCGCACTCTCGACTCTGTTCCGATCCGGCACCAGGCCGACCCACCGCGCACTCGACGACGCCCGGGCGACCGTCGACGTCTTGCACGGCCTCATCGAACGGGTGGGCAATCAGGGGGTTCACAGCTACGCCGAGTTGGTCGACTACCTACCCGCGGTGTCGGCCGGCCAGCGCGCCAAACGCGGGCTGGCCGCTCATCTTCCCGGTACGCCCGGCGTCTATCTGTTCCGCGGCCCGTCCGACGAGGTCCTGTACGTCGGTACGTCCAACAACCTCAAACGACGCGTGCGCAACTACTTCACCGGCTCGGAGACGAGAGGCCGGATGAAGGAGATGGTCGCACTGGCCACTCGCGTCGACCACGTCGAGTGTGCGCACGCGCTCGAGGCCGGGGTCCGCGAGCTACGCCTGCTCTCGGCGCACGTTCCGCCGTACAACCGCCGCTCGAAGTTCCCTCGGAAGGGGTGGTGGATCACGCTGACCGACGAGGCGTTCCCTCGCCTGTCGATCGTTCGCACACCGGCACCGAACAGTCTCGGACCGTTCTCGGTTCGCGGCGACGCCGCAGAGGCCGCGGCGCTCGTCGCGGAGTTCTGCCGCCTACGAACGTGTACACGCCGTCTGGCTCGCTCGGTCCGTCACGGTGACCACTGCCCGGCAACCGACGTCGGAGGCTGCCCTGCGGCTCTGTCCGGCCCGTTGACGGCCGACGAGTACTCGGATGCCCCGACGCAGTTTCTCGCGCTCGTGTGCGGTCAGGACGACGCCGTTCTCTATTCCATGCGCCGCCGCGTCGCCGAGCTCGCGGACAAGGAGCTGTACGAGACGGCTGCTCGTCTGCGCGATCGAATCGCGATCACCGTCGATGCACTGCGCAGGATGCACCGATCGGCAGCGGTGGCCGCCATTGCCGAACTCGTTGCGGCGAAGCGGACGGCCGACGGCGGGTGGGAGTTGATCGTGGTGCGCTTCGGCCGTCTGGCCGGCGCTGCCGTCGCACCGCGCGGGGTGCATCCGATGCCCGTTGTCGACGCCATCACCGCGTCGGCCGAAACGGTGCTGCCCGATACGACCCCGCTGCGCGGCGCGCCGCCGGAGGAAGTGGGACTGATCGCGGCCTGGCTGCGCACGGACGGAGTCCGGATCGTCCGTACGAGCAGTGGGTACTGCAGCCCGGCACGGTCGGCGGGTTCGTGGGAGTCGTGGTGTCGGACGGCGAGAGAAGCAGCGAGGGCAGGAGTGGAGCCTGCGGAACGACAAATTAGGGCAGGAGTGGAGCCTGCGGAACGACAAATTAGGGCAGGAGTGGAGCCTGCGGAAGGACTCTCGCGGCATGGCAGCCACTAGGGTCTGGGGGGGGTAGCTCGCGTCGGACACCGAGCTCGAGATGCTTGAGGAGCACAGATGATCAATGCCATCGTCTTGATCGACGCCGAGGCCGACTTGATTCCGGAGGCGGCGCAGGCCGTAGCCGATGTCGACGGGGTGTCGGAGGTCTATTCGTGTGCTGGGGATGTCGATTTGATCGCCATCGTCAAGGTTCGCGATCATGCTTCGATCGCAGAGGTCATCACCAAGCACATCAATCGCGTTCGGGGTGTGCGCAGCACCACCACTCACATTGCGTTCCAGTCCTATTCGAGTTCCGATGTCGATGCGGGGTTCTCGATAGGCGAGTAGGCGCGCTCTGTGTCGGTCGGAGAGGTGTCAGTCGGCGAGTTCGGTGGTGCATCGACCCCAGTCGGCGAGTAACCGTGCTGCCGCGCCTGAATCGACTGCCTTTGCGGCAGTGGCCAATCCGGCTTCGATCCGGGCGTGGAGGTCGTCGGACACGCCGTGGTGCGCTGCCATCGCTGCGGCGGCATTGAGCAGTACTGCGTCGCGGACGGGGCCGTGTTCACCGGCGAACACGCGGTGCGCCACGGCCGCGTTGAATTCTGCGTCTCCGCCTCTGAGAGCTTCGATGGGCGCTCGGGCGATGCCGTAATCGAGGGGGTCGATCGTCTCGACGGTCACCGAGCCACCGGACACCACGTGCACGGTCGTGGTGGTGGACAGGGTGATCTCGTCCAGTCCGTCGTCGCCGCGGACGACCAGGACCGAGCTACCACGTCCGGCGAACACGTCGGCCATCACGGGAGCCAGACTCTCGAACGCGCAGCCGATCAGGCCTGCGCGCGGGCGGCCGGGGTTGGTCAGTGGCCCCAGCACGTTGAACACCGTCGGGATGCCGATCTCTTTGCGTGGTGCCGCGGCGAAGCGCAGTGCAGGATGGTGGATCGGCGCGAAGCAGAATCCGATACCGACCTGTTCGACGCTCGATGCGACGGCGTCGGCTCCGAGAGTCACCCGCACACCCAGCGCTTCGAGGACATCGGTCGTGCCGCTCTTGGACGACGCTGCGCGGTTGCCGTGCTTGACCACTCGCACCCCGCTGGCGGCAACGACGATCGCGGCCATGGTGGAGATGTTGACGGTGTCTGCCCCGTCACCTCCGGTGCCCACGACGTCGACGGCGTCGGTGTCGGTGTCCACCAGCACCGCATGCGCGAGCATGGACTCGGCCAGACCGCTCACCTCGGCCGGAGTCGGCCCTTTCATCCTGAGTGCGACCCCGAAGGCAGCGATCTGGGCGGCGCTCGCATTATCGGCCATGATCTCGTCCATCGCCCAGCCGGTGTCGGCGCTGGACAGGTCGGTGTGCGTCGTCAACGCGCCGAGAATTCGACGCCAGGTACGCGGCTGTTCGTCGCTGATCGCTGCGGTCATGGTGGTTCTGCCGTGCCCTTCTGCCGTCGATGCACTCGGTGCCCTGGAAGCTTAGCCAGACGCCGCGTCGGGCTGTGCGGGCTGCAGTGCGTCCCACCCGAGCACGGCTCCCCCTCGACGCTGGGCGAGGCCCGCCATGCGAGAACGCTCCTGCGAGCAGTGCAAGGCGTCGAGCACCTGAACCCGTTGCAGAACCAGAGGCACACCGTCGTCCACCCGAGGGCGGTAGCCGGTGCTCTCCGGTAGTTCGGCGGCCGGTCCCACTTCGTAGCCGTCCTGAGCCGCAACCGCTGCAGCGTCATCGACCTGGTTGGAGGGCAACACCAGATGATGGCGGAGCACCACGTCTGCCGCTTCCGTCCACGCCGGCTGGGTCCTCGCTGCTTCGTCGAGCACGGCCGAGCATGCCTGTGCATCGTCGAAGCAACTCGCCACTGTCACGAGGTCGTCGCGGGTGGGGTCAAGAGGTTCTGCCGTCGATCGCGAGAACAGTCTCCGAAACCATCCACCCTCGGTGCGCTTTGCCATGAGGCCAGCCTTGCACGACTGGACCCTACCGGCCCGTACAGGCCCTCTGACCAGCACGGGAACAAGGACGCACCTGGATTCGTTCCGACGCGACGCGCCAAGAGCGGACCCGGATATGCCTTCCGTACTACGACGGGTCATACTTCTCTTTGTGACGAGCGCTGTAGGGACTCAAGGATCGGCAATCACCCAACGCGTGCACTCGCTGAACCGTCCCAATATGGTCAGCGTCGGCACGATCGTGTGGCTGTCGAGTGAACTCATGTTCTTCGCCGGGCTGTTTGCGATGTACTTCGTCGCACGCGCCCAAGCGAATGGAATCTGGCCGCCGGAGCCGACGGAGCTGAACCTCGCTCTCGCTGTGCCGGTGACTGCGGTGCTGATCGCATCGTCGTTCACCTGCCAGCTGGGTGTGTTCGCCGCCGAGCGAGGTGACGTCTTCGGACTGCGCCGCTGGTACATCATCACTCTGGTGATGGGCACGTTCTTCGTGGCCGGCCAGGCGTACGAGTACTACCACATGGTCCACGAGGGCACGACGATCTCGAGCAGCGTGTACGGCTCGGTCTTCTACATCACGACCGGCTTCCACGGACTGCACGTGATCGGCGGACTCATCGCCTTCGTCTTCCTGATCACCAGAACTCTGGTCAGCAAGTTCACGCCCGCGCAGGCCACCGCCGCCATCGTCGTTTCGTATTACTGGCACTTCGTCGACATCGTCTGGATTGCCCTCTTCGCAACTATCTACTTCATCCGCTAGTGACAGTCAGCACGCCAAAGATAACGAGCGAACGGATTCAGCCCCCGACGTTCGGTCCGTCCCGACACGACAAGGGATAGAAGATGAGTTCATCTCCCCCAGCAGCATCCGACGACAACGCCGCCTCCAAGACGAGACGGCAGCGTAAGACGCGCCGACGCATCACCGGTGCGCTCGTTCTGATGATGGGCCTTCTGAGCGCAGGATTCCTCGCTTCGGCTCTGACGCCGACTCCGCAGGTCGCGACCGCCGATACCGATTCGGCAGCGCTGATCCGCGAGGGCAAGCAGCTCTACGACACGTCCTGCGTCACGTGCCACGGTGCAAACCTGCAGGGTGTTCAGGATCGCGGACCGAGCCTCATCGGCGTCGGCGAAGCGGCCGTGTACTTCCAGGTGTCGAGTGGTCGTATGCCTGCCGTTCGCAACGAGGCACAGGCAATCCGCAAGCCACCGAAGTTCGACGACAAGCAGATCGACGCCCTCGGTGCCTACATCCAGGCCAACGGTGGCGGACCGACGGTGCTCCTCGACGAGAACGGCGAGATCGCTCAGGAGTCGCTGCGCGGCAACGACATCGGACGTGGAAGCGAGTTGTTCCGTCTCAACTGCGCCTCCTGCCACAACTTCACCGGCCTCGGCGGAGCTCTCTCCTCGGGCAAGTTCGCACCCCCGCTCGGACCCGCAAACGAGCAGGAGATCTACACCGCGATGGTCACCGGTCCGCAGAACATGCCGAAGTTCTCCGATCGTCAGCTGACGCTGGAAGAGAAGTCCGACATCATCGCCTACATCAAGTCGTCCACCGAGACGCTGCCCGCAGGCGGTTGGAGCATCGGCGGATTCGGTCCCGGTACCGAGATGATCGCTATCTGGACGGTCGGCATCATCGCCGTCGTCGGAGCAACTTTGTGGATCGGAGCTAGATCATGACCGACGGCGATTCCGGCCGTAAGGACGCGAACAACGACGACGAAGCCGGACGCAAGGATGCACCCGGCACCGAGGGCGTGAACGCGGACAAGAAGTACACCGACGAGGAACTCGCCGCGCTCAGCCGCGACGACCTGGTCAAACTGGGCACCAACCTCGACGGTGTCGACGTCGCTTTCCGCCGCAACCGTTGGGCTGTGGAAGGTACTCGCGCCGAGAAGCGTGCCGAGCGCAGCGTCGCGATCTGGTTCGCGATCGCCGGCCTCGCCGCTGTCGCTTTCATCGGCATCTACCTGTTTTGGCCGTGGCAGTACGCCGGTATCGGCGAAGAGAACTACATCGCCTACTCGCTGTACACCCCGCTCATCGGCGGAACGATGGGCCTGGCGATCCTCGCCGTCGGTATCGGTGCGGTGCAGTTCACCAAGAAGTTCATCCCCGAAGAGGTCTCAATCCAGGACCGTCACGACGGCGGTTCGTCGGAGACGGACCGCAAGACGCTCGTGGCAGAGCTCGGCGACTCCCTCGACACGTCGACCATCGGTCGTCGCAAGGTGATCAAGCGCTCGCTCTACTTCGGCGGCGGCGCGCTGGGCATCATGGCACTGCTCCCCCTCGGCGGACTGATCAAGAACCCCTGGGCCAAGGGCGAAGATTCGCCGTTGTGGGTATCCGGCTGGACTCCTCGCTACGATGGAGAGACCATCTACCTCCGACGAGACACCGGGCGACCGGAAGATGTCGTTCTCGTTCGGCCCGAGGACTTGGACGCTGGTGCCATGGAGACCGTATTCCCGTTCCGTGAAGCGGACCGCGAGAGCGAGCACGATCTGCTCGTTTCTCTGCGTGGAATTCGTAACTCGGTCATGCTCATCCGCCTTCGCTCGGACGACGCCAGCACGGTCGTCAAGCGCAAGGGCCAGGAAAGCTTCAATTACGGCGATTACTTCGCCTACTCCAAGATCTGCACGCACCTGGGTTGCCCGACATCGTTGTACGAGCAGCAGACCAACCGAATTCTGTGCCCTTGCCACCAGTCGCAGTTCAACGCGCTCGAGTACGGCAAGCCGATCTTCGGACCGGCTGCGCGTGCGCTGCCCCAACTTCCCATCACTGTCAACGAAGAGGGATTCCTCGTCGCTTCGGGAGACTTCACCGAAGCACTGGGACCCGCCTTCTGGGAACGTCGTCCGGAGCGTGACTCATGAGTACATTGCAAACCCTCGCCGCCAAGCAGGCCGACGGCGTAGACAGTCGCTACCACCTGGCACCTGGACTGCGGCGCCAGATCAACAAGGTATTCCCCACCCACTGGTCGTTCCTGCTCGGCGAGATCGCGCTGTACAGCTTCGTCATCCTGCTGATCTCGGGCGTGTTCCTCACCCTGTTCTTCGATCCGTCGCTCAGCGAGGTCGTGTACGAAGGTGCGTACACCCCGCTCAACGGCGTGACGATGTCCAAGGCATACGCGACCGCTCTCGACATCACGTTCGAGGTTCGCGGCGGTCTGTTCATGCGGCAGATTCACCACTGGGCCGCCCTGATGTTCGCGGCCTCGATCATCGTGCACATGATGCGTATCTTCTTCACCGGCGCGTTCCGTCGCCCGCGTGAGGCCAACTGGGTCATCGGCTGCCTGCTGCTCATCCTCGCGATGTTCGAGGGCTTCTTCGGCTACTCGCTCCCCGACGATCTGCTCTCCGGCACCGGCCTCCGCGCAGCTCTCGGTGGCATCACGATGAGCATCCCGATCATCGGTACGTGGATGCACTGGCTCATCTTCGACGGCGACTTCCCCGGCACGATCATCATCCCGCGCCTGTACGTCGCTCACGTTCTTCTTCTACCGGCCATCATTCTGGCGCTGATCGCAGCCCACCTGGCCCTGGTCTGGTACCAGAAGCACACGCAGTTCCCCGGACCCGGCCGCACGGAGCAAAACGTCGTCGGCGTTCGTATTCTCCCGGTTTTCGCAGTCAAGTCCGGTGCCTTCTTCGCCGTCACCTTCGGTGTGCTGGCAGCAATGGGTGGACTGCTTCAGATCAACCCGATCTGGAATCTCGGACCGTACAACCCGTCGCAAGTGTCGGCAGGCGTTCAGCCCGACTTCTATCTGATGTGGACCGATGGCATGGCCCGACTGTGGCCTGCCTGGGAGATATACATCGCCGGGCGCTACACCATCCCGGCAGTGTTCTGGGTGGCAGTGATCATGGGTCTCGTCTTCACCGTGATGATCGCCTACCCGTGGATCGAGAAGCGTCTCACCGGAGACACTGCGCATCACAACCTGCTGCAGCGTCCCCGCGACGTTCCGGTGCGTACCGCGATCGGCGCGATGGCTCTCACGTTCTACGTGATCCTCACGCTCTCGTGCATCAACGACCTCATCGCGTACAAGTTCGACATCTCTCTCAACGCGATGACGTGGATCGGTCGTATCGGAATTCTCACCATGCCTCCGCTCGCGTACTTCATCGCATACCGATTCTGCATCGGCTTGCAGCGCAGTGACCGGGCAGTTCTCGAGCACGGCATCGAAACCGGAATCATCAAGCGACTCCCGCACGGCCAGTACGTGGAGATCCACCAGCCGCTCGGACCGGTCGACGATCACGGACACCCGATCCCCCTCGATTACCAGGGCGCACCCGTTCCCAAGAAAATGAACAAGCTCGGCTCGGCCGGAAAGCCCGGCTCGGGATCGCTGTTCAGCCCGGATCCGGTGGCACAGAGCAAGGCTCTCGAAGACGCCCATCACAAGGGTGAACACGAACAGCTCACGATGCTCCGCAACTACCAGGCGGGCATTCACGGCAACGGCCACGCGAACGGTAACGGTCACTCGAACGGAAATGGCCACTCGAACGGTAACGGCCATGCGAATGGCAACGGACACTCGAACGGCAACGGCAATGGACTCCACTCGGACGAGGACACTGCAATCGCTTCGGGTCGAAGCGACAACGACAGAGAACGCTGACATCTGACAGAGTCCGAAAAGAGGGCGACACCGGCAACGGTGTCGCCCTCTTTCTCGTCTGCGAACATCATCCGGGGTCGACCCCTCGCGCACCCTCTGGAGCAGTACGGCTCCACGTGGACGGGAAGGACCTGAGGGCCCCTCCCCTCCCCCACCGGCGGATGACCCGCCCGGTGTATCGACCGATCTCGGCTCAGGGGTTCGCCACAACCGGTATTACTATCGGTCTCATGGTCCGTATTCCCCTCACCCCCGGCGAACTCGCCCGAGGTGCCAGGCTCGGCTCTGCTCTCCGTCATGCCCGTGGTGGCCGAACCATGACCGACGTCGCCGATACGGCCGGCATCTCGGTCGAAACTCTGCGAAAGATCGAGACCGGCCGAATTCCGACGCCTGCATTCTTCACCGTCGCCGCGTTGTGCGGTGCGCTGAACATCTCTCTCGATTCGCTTGCCGATTCGACGTCCAGCTCCGTTCGGCCCCACTCGGAGGCCGACGTCTCCTGAGGGCTCCACCTCTCCCGTTCACCTCACAGCGCCGTGAGTCGACCATTCCGTCCGGCCTGTGGTCCAAACAGCAGAAAAGGGCCCCGGTCGCTCGTGAGAACGACCGGGGCCCTTTTCTGGTGCAACTGGTGGAAGTCAGTGGCGCTCGGCACCTACGTGGTACTCGAAGACCAAACCTGCCGCCGCAACGATGACGCACACGACGCCCAGCGCGATGAGCCACGGCTGGAAGAAGGCGAAGCCGATGGCGGTGACGGCTGCGAAGGCCGCCAGCACGATCGGCCAGAAGCTGCCGGGGCTGAAGAAGCCCAAGTCGCCTGCACCGTCGCTCACCTCGGCGTCGTCGAAGTCCTCGGGGCGTGTGTCGAGGCGTCGGGCGACGAACCTGAAGTAGGTACCGATGATCAGTGTCAGACCCACCGACAGGAAGATCGCGGTGACTCCTGCCCACTCCACTCCTGTGCGGCTCAGGCCCGTGAACAACGTGTACACGATGCCGACCAGGAGGAAGAAGACAGTGAGGATTTCGAAGATCTTGGCTTCGATTTTCATATCAGCATGCTTCCTTGGTCAGTTGCCTTCAGCGACAGCGGCTGTTCGGAGGGTGCGGTCGGTCGCGAACGGCGCGGTGCTCGTTGCGAGGGGGCTCTCGCCGATGGCTTCGAGTGCCTGCGCGTTGGTCAGCGCTTCTCCGCCTTCGGACAGGGGCTTGCGAAGCTCGATGTACTGCTCGAACCGCTCCGGAGAGACGGCACGAACCTCGAAGTTCATCATCGAGTGGAAGGTGCCACACATCTCGGTGCACCGTCCGACGAAGGAGCCTTCGCGTTCGATTTCGCTGATCTGGAAGACGTTGTCGGAGTGGTTCTCCTCGGGGTTCGGGAGAACGTCACGCTTGAACAGGAATTCCGGAACCCAGAATCCGTGGATGACGTCCGAGGACGCGAGCACGAACTCGATGCGCTTGCCGGTCGGCAGAACAAGCACCGGGATCTCTTCGCTGGAGCCGACCGTTTCGATCTTGTTGTAGTGCAGGTACGACAGATCCTGCGTGGATGCTCCGTTGATCGGTCCCGGAACGAACTCACCGTCCTCGCTGCCCTCGGCACCTTCACCCGGGGTGGCGGCGGCCTCGGCGGCAGCCTGCTCTTCCTCGTCGGTGCCCTCGTACTTCGCGGCACCGTCCTTGAGATCGATGGTCCGGTACCCGAACTTCCAGTTCCACTGGTACGCCGTGACATCGACCTGGACGTCGGGATCGGCCTGCTTCTCGTCGACGTAGTTCTGCACCACGACGGTGAAGTAGAACAGCACGGCGATGATCACGAACGGAACCGCCGTGTAGAACAGCTCGAGCGGTACGTTGTAGGCCGTCTGGCGGGGGAACTCCGGTGAGCTCTTCTTCTTGCGGTGGAACAGCACCACCCAGAAGATGAGAACCCACACGATGATGCCCATGACCAGGGCTGCAATGACCGACCACGTCCACAGGTCGCCGATGCGTCGCCCCTGAGGGGTGACGCCCGAGGCGAAACCGAAATTGAGTACGTTGTCGCTGCTGATGGAACAGCCCGACAGCATCAACGCGGCTACACCGAGAAATGCTGTCAGCCCCGCTCGCCGAAGGATCCGACTCTGCGCCACGTTCACGCCTTCCTGATTGCCCACCACTGAAGAATAAGGGCTTCCACATGGAGATGCCCGAGTACTACGCAGCGTAGACCAAAGCCGGCGGAGAACCACCCTTGGGTCGTTACCTACGTCCGAGCGTGTCTGCGGCATACTCGGATCCTGATCTACAGTCCCGCTGACGACACTCGCGGAGACCAGGACCCCTGCACTGTCCCCAACTGCGAGAAGAGGTAGCAGACGCTGTGTGTGGACTGCTCGGAGTACTCACGTCTCACGGAACGACCGCCGCCGGAGTCGAACTCGTGGCTTCGGCGACCCATTGCATGCGACACCGCGGTCCGGACGAGCCCGGTGGCACCTGGCACGACGACGACGTCGTCTACGGCTTCAATCGGTTGTCCTTCATCGACATCGAACACTCCCATCAGCCGATGCGTTGGGGTCCGCCCGAGTCACCGAACCGGTACGCGCTCGTCTTCAACGGCGAGATCTACAACTATCTGGAACTGCGCGCCGAACTGGCTCGCGACCACGGTGCCGAGTTCACCACCGAGGGTGACAGCGAGTCGATCGTCGCGGCCTTCCACTACTGGGGCCCTGCTGCAGTACAGCGACTGCGAGGCATGTTCGCATTCGCCGTCTGGGACACCGAGACCCGCGAGATGTTCATCGCCCGCGATCCCTTCGGCATCAAGCCGCTGTTCCTGGCCACCGGTCCTGGCGGCACCGCGTTCGGTAGTGAGAAGAAGAGCGTGCTCGAGCTGATGGAGCTGCTCGGAGTCGACACAGATCTCGACCCGCGCGCCATCGAGCACTACACCGTGCTGCAGTACGTCCCCGAGCCCGAAACCCTGCACGCAGGCGTTCGTCGGCTCGAATCCGGTTGCTATGCCACCCTGTCCCCCGGTACGCCGGCGAAGGTCACCCGGTACTTCACACCGAAGTTTCCGGTGCAGCCCTTCGCGCCCGGCAGCGAGAAGGCGCGCTACCAGGAGATCGCCGAGGCACTCGAGGACTCGGTTGCCAAACACATGCGCGCCGACGTCACCGTCGGCTCGTTTCTCTCCGGCGGCATCGATTCGACGGCCATCGCGGCTCTGGCGATTCGTCACAATCCCGACCTGATCACGTTCACCACCGGATTCGAGCGCGAGGGCTACTCCGAGGTCGACGTGGCAGCGGAGTCGGCGGCCGCCATCGGTGCCCGGCACATCGTGAAGGTCGTCGGGCCCGAAGAGTTCGCAGCGTCCATCCCCGAGATCGTCTGGTATCTGGACGATCCTGTGGCCGACCCTGCGTTGGTGCCGCTGTACTTCGTCGCCAAGGAAGCACGCAAGCACGTGAAGGTCGTGCTCTCCGGTGAAGGTGCGGACGAGTTGTTCGGCGGCTACACCATCTACCGCGAACCGCTGTCGTTGAAGCCGTTCGAGTCGCTTCCCGCCTTCCTTCGACGTGCGGCCGGCTCGTTGAGCGAGCGAATCCCGGAGGGCACGCGCGGCAAGAGCCTGCTCAACCGTGGGTCGATGACTCTCGAAGAGCGGTACTACGGCAACGCTCGCAGCTTCAACGACGCGCAGTTGCGTTCGGTGTTGCGTGAGTTCCGATCCGAGTGGACCCATCAGGACGTCACCGCGCCGATCTACGCGCAGTCGCAGGGATGGGATCCGGTGGCTCGTATGCAGCACCTGGATCTGTTCACCTGGTTGCGCGGCGACATTCTGGTCAAGGCAGACAAGATCACCATGGCGAACTCACTCGAGCTGCGAGTCCCGTTCCTGGACTCCGAGGTCTACAAGGTCGCCGAGAAGCTCCCGCTCGAGCAGAAGATCACCAAGAGCACCACCAAGTACGCTCTGCGTCAGGCACTCGAGGGAATCGTTCCCGGTCATGTACTGCATCGCGCCAAGCTGGGATTCCCTGTGCCACTGCGCCATTGGCTGCGTGGCACGGAACTCTTCGACTGGGCGCACCAGCAGATCGCCGATTCGCAGACCGATCACCTGCTGAACAAGGCCGCCGTCGTCGCCATGCTCGACGACCACCGCGCCGGCAAGTCCGATCACAGCCGTCGACTGTGGACGCTGCTGATCTTCATGGTGTGGCACGGGATCTTCGTCGAGAAGCGCATCGTGCCGCAGATCGCCGAACCGGAGTACCCGGTCAACATCTGATCGACGTCACCTCGCCGCCCCTGATACATCGGGGCGGCGAGATCGGCCTCAGACTGAGAGCAGCGCCCCGATCTCCTCGCCCGCTTCGGCACCGTAGGCCGCGGTCAGACGCTTGATCGCGTCGTCGCGGTTGAGCTCCCATTCCTGAGTGCCGGTGGTCTCGAGTACCAACACGGCCACGAGCGAACCGAGTTGCGCTGCACGTTCGATGCTGGCTCCGCCCATGTGCGCCGTGAGGAAACCTGCTCGGAAGCCGTCGCCGACACCGGTCGGGTCGACCTTGCTCGTCTCGGGTACGACACCGATGTGGGTGTGTTCGCCGCCCTTGGCGACGATGTCGACGCCGCGCTTACCCAGGGTGGTGATTCGCAGATCCACCTTCGCCGCGATGTCTGCGTCGGACATGCCGGTCTTCTGCTTGAGGAGGGCCCATTCGTACTCGTTGGTGAACAGGTACGCGGCACCGTCGATCAAGTCGGTAGCCTGCGCGGCGTCGAGTCGGGCGAGCTGCTGCGACGGGTCGGCCGCGAACGGGATGCCGGCCGCGCGGCACTGGGCCGTGTGCGCCGTCATGGCGTCGGGGTCGTTGGCACCGATCAGAACCAGGTCCATCTCGTGCTGCGCTGCGAGGGCCTCGATGGAAATATCGCGGGCCTCGCTCATCGCGCCGGGGTAGAACGACGCGATCTGCGCCATGTCCTCGTCCGTGGTGCAGACGAAGCGGGCAGTGTGGGCGGTGGCGGACACACTCACGCCACTGCAGTCGACTCCGTGCTCTTCGAGCCAGGTCCGGTATTCGGCGAAGTCCGGTCCCACAGCTCCGACGAGCAGTGGCGAACCGCCGAGAACTCCGAGTGCGTACGCGATGTTTCCGCCGACGCCTCCCTTGCGGATGACCAGATCGTCGACCAGAAAGCTCAACGAGATGTTCGAGAGCTGGTCGGCGACGATCTGCTCGGCGAACCGTCCGGAGAATCGCATCAGATGGTCGGTCGCTATCGAGCCGGATACCGCGAGAGTCACGAAGGAGGGCCTTTCGGTTCGTAAATGCTGGGGAGCTGATGGGCAGACACGACTGTGACCGATACACGCATGCGTGTATCGGTCACAGTCGAGTACGAGTCAGCTCAGTTGAACGAGTCGCCGCACGCGCACGATCCCGTGGCGTTCGGGTTGTCGATCGTGAAGCCCTGCTTCTCGATCGTGTCCACGAAGTCGATGGATGCACCCTCCACGTACGGGGCGCTCATCCGGTCCACTGCGAGGGTGACGCCGTTGAAGTCGACCGCGAGGTCGCCGTCGAGGCTTCGGTCGTCGAAGAAGAGCTGGTAGCGCAGTCCTGCGCAACCACCTGGCTGCACGGCGATGCGCAGCGCGAGGTCGTCGCGGCCTTCTTGGTCCAGCAACGCCTTGGCCTTGGTCGACGCGGTCTCCGTCATGGTGACCTTGTGCGCTGTGGTTTCGGTCGTTGTGGTTTCGTTCGAGACGGTCATGGGCTCTCCCTATCAGTCGTACAAACCCGTGAACTACTCAACCGTACTCCCGGTGGCTCTATTCCTCACGCTCGCCGCCTCGGTTGCACAGCAGAGTCGGCCACGTCGGCCGCGACGCGCGCGGCCAGCTGTTCGAGCTGGTTCGCCGCGTCGGACATCGCCAGCTCCACCGATCCCGCGAACTCGGTGATCGAGTGCGCAGCCGAGATACCCGCCGAGTCCAGTTCGTCCTCGGTCAACGTGACCTGTCCCGCGAGCACGATCGTGTCGAGACCGGTCGCGCCGCCCGCTGCAGCGATTCTGGTCACCAACTTGCCTCGCAGCGATTGCGAGTCGAATTTGCCCTCACCGGTCAGCACCAGGTCGACGGAGTCCAGCAGTTCCTGCTGCCCGGTTCGTTCGGCCACCACGACGGCGCCGGGGAGCTGCCTGCCACCGAGTGCGAACAGGGCCGCGCCCAGACCGCCTGCGGCTCCGGCGCCGGGTCGATCTGCCACGTCATGGCCGGCGGCGGAGAGCACTGCGGCCCAATCGCTGTTCGATTCCTCGAGCCGAGCGACCGTGTCTTCGTCGGCACCCTTCTGTGGGCCGAACACTCGGGCCGCACCGACGTCGCCCAGCAGCGGGTTCTCCACGTCCGACGCGGCGACGAGGTCGATGTCCGACAACCGCGCGACTGCCGATCCGAGACCGCCCAGCGCACGAATCATCGCGCGCCCGCCGTCGCTGCAGCTACTTCCGCCGAGTCCGACGAACACCGTTCGGGCCCCGGCGTCGAGGGCGGCGCCCAGCAGCTGACCGACGCCGTAGCTGCTCGCCTTCAGTGCGGAGAGTGGGGTGGGCGGCCCGTCGAGCAGATGCAGTCCGCAGGCCTGAGCCGATTCGATGTACGCCGCCGTACCGTCGAGCAGCCACTGGGCACGTACCGGGTTGCCGTGGGGCCCGTCCACGTCCGCGAACTGCACGGTGCCGATGCGCGAGGCCAAGACCTCGACGAAGCCGGGGCCGCCGTCGGATTGGGGCGCGAGTTCGAGTTCGTCGGTCTCACGAACCGAGGCCCATCCCCTGGCGATGGCATCTGCCGCGGCCGCGGCCGTCAGGGTGTCTCCGAACGAATCCGGCGCAATCATCACTCGCATCGTCGGAAGTCTAGGGCGGCCGCGCCGGAACGGCATCCGGTGTTTCCCCGCTGACCTGGCCGGTGTTCGATACCGACGAGCCATCCCATACTCTGAGTGCGTGAAGCTGCTACGCCGTGGAAACTCTGACAATTCGGACGGAAACGACTCGAACGAATCCGAGTCGACGACGGCCGGGAGCGACGCGACCTCTTCGGTGTCTCTCGGCAAGGGCCGGCCGACCCCCAAGCGCCGTGATGCCGAGGCGCGGCGTCGCGGACCTGTCGCTCCTGCTCCCCTTACGAGCAAAGAGGCACGCGAGCGTCGCAAGGCGAACAAGGGCAGCAAGGAAGATCGCAAGGCGGCCTCCAACGAGCGACGCGCCGCCGCAGCCGAACGACGCGCACGCATGCTCGCGGGCGACGACAAGTATCTGCTCCCCCGCGACAAGGGTCCGGTGCGCGCATACGTGCGCGACATCGTCGACGCGCGACGCAACCTCGTGGGCCTGTTCATGCCGCTCGCGTTGATCCTGATCTTCGCGTTGTTCCTGCAGCCTCAGGTGCAGCAGTACGTCACCCTCGGCATGTTCGTGATGATGCTCTTCATGGTCGGTGAGGGCATCTACCTCGGCAAGATGATCAACAACAAGATCCGGGTGCGGTTCCCCGAGACCACCGACGGCGGTTTCAAGATCGGCTGGTACGCCTTCGTCCGCGCGTCCCAGATCCGCAAGATGCGCGCACCGAAGCCGCGAGTCAGCGCCGGCGAGGCCGTCTGACGTCGGTGGGCGAACCGAGACGAACCCTCGTGCTCGGTGGAGCCAGATCGGGCAAGTCCGGGCACGCCGAATCGCTTGCCGTTCTCGAGCCGGTGCGCTACCTCGCCACCGGGAGGCGGGACGCGACCGACGAGGACTGGCAGCGTCGTATCGACCGGCATCGCGCGTCGAGACCGAAACACTGGTCCACCGTCGAGACCGTCACGTCACTGGCCGGTGTCGTCACGCAGCCGTGGGACGGCACCACCGTCGTCGACGATCTCGGAACGTGGCTGACGGGAATGCTCGACGACGCGCAGGCCTGGGAGCTCCCCCGCGGCACGATCGCACCGGCTGTCGACAACCTGGTCGGAGCGGTCGCGGACTGCACGTCCCCCCTCGTGCTCGTCAGCCCCGAGGTCGGCCTGTCCGTGGTACCCGAATCCCGTTCCGGTCGCCTCTTCCGAGACGAGCTGGGATTGCTCAATTCTCGGCTTGCCGCGGTGTGTGACAGGGTTCTGCTGGTCGTCGCAGGACTCGCGCTGACCCTCAAGGAACCTCCGGCGGACTTCATCACCGCGAAAGGCACAGTGTGACAATTCTTTCGAAAGAAGATTCGGCGTCGCCGTTTCGTCCGGTGACCGCTCCGTCGGACTCGGCTCGATCGGCTGCGGTGGACCGGCAAGGGGAATTGACCAAGCCTGCCGGAAGCCTCGGTCGCCTCGAGGCGCTCGGTGAGTGGATCGCGGCCTGCCAGGACTCCTGCCCGCCGCGGTCTCTCGAACGAGTGCGTGTTGTCGTCTTCGCCGGCGATCACGGCGTCGCTGCGCACGGAGTGTCTGCTTACCCTCCAGAGGTGACGGCCCAGATGGTCGAGAACATCCGGGCCGGCGGTGCCGCGGTCAACGTGCTCGCCGATATCGCCGGTGCTGCGGTTCGGGTTGTCGACATCGCGGTCGACGCCGATACGGATTCTTCTGTGTCCGCGTTCAAGATTCGACGGTCCAGCGGGTCCATCGACCGCGAGGATGCACTGACCGAGGACGAGGTTCGGGCCGCGATTGCTGCCGGAGCCGCCATCGCCGACGAAGAAGTGGACGCCGGCGCGGATCTTCTCATCGCAGGCGACATGGGCATCGGAAACACCACTCCTGCAACGGTATTGATCGCCACCCTGACCGATACCGAACCGGTTGCCGCGGTCGGCCGCGGCACTGGAATCGACGATGCGGGGTGGATAAGGAAGACCGCAGCGATCCGGGACGCGATGCGTCGAGCACGACCGGTCGCGAAGAACCCCACCGACCTGCTGCGGGTCGCGGGCGGTGCCGACATCGCGGCCCTCGCCGGCTTTCTCGCCCAGGCCGCACATCGGCGAACCCCGGTGATTCTGGACGGCCTCGTGGTGACCGCGGCCGCTCTGGTGGCCGAGGACGCGGCAGCCGGGGCACGCAGCTGGTGGGTGGCCGGGCATCGTTCGGCCGAGCCTGCACATTCACTTGCGTTGCGGCACTTGCGTCTCGAACCGATCGTGGAGCTGGAGATGCGTCTCGGCGAAGGCTCGGGTGCGTTGGCGGCGTTGCCTCTGGTTCGTGCGGGCGTCGGCACCTTGAATTCGATGGCCACCTTCGCCGACTCCGGTGTCAGTACCGGCGACAGCGAAACCCACAGCAGCATCGAAGCCCGCAGCACCATCGAAGAGCACTGACGGTGCGCAAGCGAGCCGATTCACTGGCGCTCGCGTTCTCCTGGCTGACCGTGCTGCCCGTGCGCGGCCCCGAGGACGTCGACAGGCACTCCGCCGGCCGGGCGATCGCTTTCACTCCGCTCGTCGGCCTCACCCTCGGTGGTATCTCCGCCGCACTGCTGTGGGTGTCGATCGCGGCCGGACTGTCGCCACTGCTCGGCGGACTGATCGCCGTCGGCGCCTCGGCACTGCTCACTCGGGGTATGCATCTCGACGGCTTGGCCGATACCGCAGACGGACTCGGCTGTTACGGACCTCCCGAGCGCGCGCGAGAAGTCATGAAGTCCGGCAGTGCCGGGCCGTTCGGAGTTGCGACCATCGCACTCGTTCTGGCAGTTCAGGCCGCGAGCCTGGGCCAGCTCGCGCACCAGCAGCTGTGGTGGGCCATCGCGGTCGTCCCGGTCGTCGGCCGGGTGTCGGTGGTGCTCGCCTGCCGCCGGGGCACGGACGCGTCGTCGCCGAACGGTTTCGGTGCGCTCGTGGCAGGTACGCAGTCGAACGTGGCTCCGGTGCTGTGGGTGCTTGTCGCAGTGGCGATCTCGGTGTTCGCACGGGCCGACCACCCGTGGCAGGGACCGCTGGTGGTCATCGCCGTGCTGGCGCTCGGTACGGTGGCCACCCGGCACTGCGTCCGACGCTTCGGCGGGCTCTCCGGCGACGTGCTCGGAGCCGGGATCGAGTCCACCACCGCGCTGGCCGCGGTCGGTCTGCTCCTGGGGAGCTAGCGGAGCGTGGTCATCCAGCCGTGCGTATCGGCGAACGTTCCGCGCTGAATGCCGGTGAGCGTGTCGCGCAGTGCAAGCGTGATCTCGCCGGGCTCGCCGCCTGCGATCTCGAACGTTCCCTCGGTGGACTTGACGCTGCCAACCGGTGTGATGACGGCTGCTGTGCCGCAGGCGAACACCTCGGTGATCTCGCCGGAGTCGGCACCCTTGCGCCACTCCTCGGTGGAGATCCGCCGCTCTTCGACGGGGATGCCTGCGTCGGTCGCCAGGGCCAGCAGCGAGTCGCGGGTGATGCCGGGCAGAAGTGATCCGGACAGCGACGGCGTCACCAGGCGGGCATCGGAGCCCGAGCCGAAGACGAAGAACAGGTTCATGCCGCCCATTTCCTCGACGTAGCGGCGCTCGGTCGCGTCGAGCCAGACCACCTGATCGCATCCCTCGTCGCTGGCCTGCGCCTGCGCGAGGAGCGACGCGGCGTAGTTGCCGGCGAACTTCGCCGCACCGGTGCCGCCCGGTGCCGCCCGGACGTACTCGGTGGACAGCCAGACGCTCACCGGCTTTACGCCCCGGGGGAAGTACGCGCCCGCGGGCGAGGCGATCAGCATGTAGCGGTACGAGTCGGCGGGGCGCACGCCCAGCCCGGCCTCGGTGGAGAACATGTACGGCCGCACGTACAGCGCGTCTTCGCCGCCTGCTGCGGGGACCCAGTCGTGGTCGAATTCGAGAAGCTTCTCGATCGATCCGATGAACAGCTCGTCCGGCAACTCCGGCATTGCCAGACGGCGTGCCGAGAAGCGGAAGCGCTCGGCATTGGAGTGCACCCGGAAGGTCGACAGGTCGCCGTTCGGCTGACGGTAGATCTTGAGTCCTTCGAAAATGGCCTGGCCGTAGTGCAGCACCATCGCGGCGGGGTCGAGCTCGATCGGCCCGTAGGGCGCGATCGTCGCATCGTGCCATCCACCGTCACGGGTGTAGTCGATGTACACCATGTGATCGGTGAAGTGCTTTCCGAAACCGGGTGCAGCGAGCACCGCGTCGCGCTCCACGGGAGTGGTGGGAGAGGGATGCTGCACGTACGCGAACTCGGAAACACCTGTCATGCCGGAGATCCTATCGTCAAGGCCGCTGCGCTCTCGCGCGGTCACCTGGTCTTCGCTGCGACGAACGGCGGCGCGACCACTTCGCAGCGCAGCGCTCGGCCACGAACGTCGACCTCGACCTCCGTGCCCACCTCCGGTGCGGCTTCCGCGTCGAGCAGGGCGAGGGCGATTCCGATCTTGAGCGACGGAGAGAACGTGCCGGACGTCGTCGTTCCGATCTGCTGTCCCGACGCCCCGACGGCCAGGCCCGGGCGCAGCACACCGCGGTCGAGGGCCTTCAGTCCGCGCAGCACTCGCGCCGGTCCGCTCGCCTTCTCGGTGGACAGGGCTTCCTTGCCCCAGAACGCGTCCTTCTTCCACCCGATCGCCCAGCCGCAGCGAGCCTCGAGTGGCGAGATGTCCAGTGCCAGTTCGTGTCCGTGCAACGGGTATCCCATCTCGGTACGCAACGTATCGCGTGCACCGAGCCCGCACACCTGCCCTCCGCGCGATCGCACTGCAGCCATGAGTGCCCGGAAGAGCGGTTCCACATCTCCCGCGGGGGGAACGAGCTCGTAGCCGTGTTCGCCGGTGTATCCGGTCCGGCAGACGCGGACCGCAACCGAATTCCAGGTGGCGTCCTCGAATGCCATGTAGTCCATGTCGGTCGGCAAGCCGAGCTCCTGCAGGACCTCGGTCGATTTCGGTCCCTGCACGGCAAGCACTCCGAACTCGCGGTGCTGGTTCACCACCGACACCCCTTCGGGTGCCTGCTCGGCCATTGCCGCGACGACGGCCGCCGTGTTGGCTGCGTTCGGCACCAGAAAGACGTTCTCGTCCGAGACGTAGTACGCAATCAGGTCGTCTACGACACCGCCGGATTCGGTGCAGCACAGGGTGTACTGCGCCTTGCCCGGTTCGATTCGGTTCAGATCGTTGGTGAGCACGGAGTTCACGAACGCGGCGGCTCCGGGGCCTGTCACCGACGCCTTGCCGAGATGCCCGACATCGAACAGGCCAACGGCCTCTCGCACCGCCGTGTGCTCGACGACGACTCCGGCGTACGACACCGGCATGGTCCAGCCGCCGAAAGGTGCGAATGTCGCGCCCAATTCGGTGTGCACGGCGTGAAGTGGTCCCTCGATCAACTCGGTGTCGGTCATGGCGGTCACGCTAGCTCACATCGCGGCCGTTGCGGGCCCGGCAGACCGACTGCGTCCCTCGACGACTCGTCATTAGGATCGAGGTACGTACACGTCAACCCCTACAGGAGCAGCCACGTGCCTTCACCCTCGACGCCTTCCCGCACTCTCGGACCCGACCTGGTCCTCGCGGGCAAGCTCGGTAAGAAAGTCGACGTTCTCGTCGTCGCGCTGAGTACCAGTGACGACGGCCTCGAACTCGCCATCACCGACGACATTTCCGACGACGCCATAGCTGCGGCGCTGCTCGACGCTCTCGAATCCGTCGGTGCCACCGGAAAGGCCGACGAGCTGGTGCGCATTCCGGCACCGTCGGGGCTGTCCGTGGACAGCGTGCTGGCGGTCGGCCTCGGCAGCGCAGCCGACATCGACAGCGAGCGGATCCGGCAGTCGGCCGGTACCGCAGCTCGCGCACTCAAGGGCGTCGATACTGCCGCGACCACGTTGTCGGCGCTCGATCTCGGCGCGGCCGCAGAGGGCTTCTTTCTCGGCGCGTATCAGTTCACCGAGTTCAAGTCGACGTTGTCGGCACCGAAGTCCGACGCACTTCCACTGACCCGCGTCGAGCTGCTGGTTCCCGACACCCGCTCCAAGGAAGCCAAGAACGAGCTGGCACGATCGCTCGCCATTGCCGAATCCGTCGCTGTGGCACGCGATTTCGTCAACACTCCGCCCAGCCACCTCTATCCGGAGGAGTTCGCGGCGCAGGCCAAGGCTCTCGGTACGGCTGCGGGCCTGAAGGTCGAGATCATGGACGACAAGACGCTGGAGAAGGACGGCTACGGCGGCATTCACGGCGTCGGCAAGGGTTCTTCGCGTCTGCCGCGACTGGTTCGCCTGACGCACTCGGGCGGTAAGCGTGGCGCGAAGAAGGTCGCCCTGGTGGGCAAGGGAATCACGTTCGACACCGGCGGCATCTCCATCAAACCCGCCGCGGGCATGGAGAACATGACCTCCGACATGGGCGGTGCCGCTGCGGTCATCGCGACGGTGATCCTGGCCGCGAAGGTCGATCTGCCACTCGATGTCATTGCGACCGTGCCGATGGCCGAGAACATGCCGTCGGGCACCGCGCAGCGTCCGGGCGATGTACTTACCCAGTACGGCGGCATCACGGTCGAGGTCATCAACACCGACGCCGAAGGCCGGTTGGTGTTGGCCGACGCGATCGTGCGTGCCTGCGAGGACGATCCGGACTACCTCATCGACACCGCGACACTGACCGGTGCTCAGGTGGTCGCGCTCGGCAATCGAACGCCAGGGGTCATGGGCACCGAGGACTTCCGCGACCGGGTCGCCGAGATCTCTCAGGCCATCGGCGAAAACGCATGGGCGATGCCGTTGCCGAAGGAGATCCGACGCGAACTCGATTCCAAAGTGGCCGATCTGGCGAACGTCACCAACGGCCGGGCCGGTGGAATGCTCGCTGCCGCTCTGTTCTTGAAGGAATTCGTCGCCGACGGAGTCGAATGGGCTCACATCGACGTCGCGGGCCCGGCATACAACACCGGTGGACCCTTCGGTTACACCGGCAAGGGCGGTACCGGCGTTCCCGTACGAACGATGTTCGCGGTCCTCGAGGACATCGCCGAGAACGGCTGATCGCGAACGTCCGTGCGTGCGGATCGGCGTCCGCACGCACGGGCTGGGTCACAGATCGCGCTGCTGTTGTTCGCGCTTCCTGATGACCTTCTGGCGGGCGTCGTGATCACGCATGCGCTGGGGGTAGCCGGTCTTGCGCACGTCGTAGACCGGGATCTTCAGGTCGGGTCCGATCTTTCGTGCATATTTTTCATCGAGCGGCCGACGGGTCCATTCGCCGTCGTTCGCGATCAGCACGACGGTCAGCGGGGTGACCGTCGTCTTCGGCTCGACGTAGGCCTCGACACCGATTCGCGCGTCGGTCCAATCGGCCAGGTACTGGGCAACCGACCCCTCCGGAGCCCGTTTCGCGGCCCCGCCGCTGCGCTTGAGTCGATCGAACAATCCCACGAGAACATCCTTTTCTTGCGGCCGATGGATCACCGGTTCTGGTGCCGGAATGTTGTTACCCGCCAGTTTGCCAGGCGTGTTGCACGCCCTAGGGGAACGGCGAGGCGATAACAATGGAAGGATGACATTAGAGGGTTCAGCTCTCTTGATAGTGAACCAAGGCTCGTGAAGTGAGTAAGTGAATTGCCGAGAGGGAGTGTCGACGTGGGCGCTGTGTCGAGCGGAACCTGCTCGATACGTGCCTTGTGCACCGGTGCCTCCGTCGAACCGAATCACCCAACTCTCGTCCATGAACCCTGTTCCGCCAGCACAATGGTCTGCGACCACAAGTCGTCGATCCACATCACCCGCATACAACTGTCGAGGAGTCAACAGACATGGCCTTCTCCGTCCAGATGCCAGCTCTTGGTGAGAGCGTCACCGAGGGAACTGTCACGAGGTGGCTCAAACAAGAAGGCGACACCGTCGAAGTCGACGAGCCATTGCTCGAAGTCTCCACGGACAAGGTCGATACCGAGATCCCGTCGCCTGCAGCCGGTGTTCTGACCAAGATCGTCGCTCAGGAAGACGACACCGTCGAGATCGGTGGCGAGCTCGCCCAGATCGGTGACGCAGACGAGGCGCCCTCGTCCGATGCACCGGCCGAGGACGCCGCGCCCGCCGAGGAGTCGGCACCCGAGGAAGCTGCCGAGGAGCCCACTCCCGCAGCCGAGCCCGAGCCACAGGCCGAGGAGGAGGCACCCGCAGCGAGTGCATCGTCCGACTCGTCCGGATCCGGCACGCCGGTGACGATGCCCGAGTTGGGCGAGTCCGTCACCGAAGGCACCGTGACTCGATGGCTCAAGGCCGTCGGTGACGAGGTTGCTGTCGACGAGCCGCTGCTCGAGGTGTCCACCGACAAGGTCGACACCGAGATCCCGTCTCCGGTCGCCGGAACCCTGCTCGAGATCTCCGCCGAGGAAGACGACACGGTCGCCGTCGGTGGCCAGCTCGCCGTCATCGGATCGGGATCGCCGGCCGAGAAGGCTCCCGAGCCCGAGGCAACCCCGGAACCCGAGGCCCCGAAGGCCGAAGAGCCGAAGAAGGAAGAGCCGAAGAAGGAGGCTCCCAAGCAGGAAGCCCCCAAGGCCGAGCCGAAGCCCGAGCCCGAGCCCGAGGCTCCCAAGGCCGCTCCCGCCAAGGAATCGGCACCGTCGGGTGATTCCAGCCCGTACGTCACTCCCCTGGTGCGCAAGCTGGCGTCGGACAACGACGTCGACCTCTCGACCGTGAAGGGCACCGGTGTCGGTGGCCGCATCCGCAAGCAGGATGTGCTCGCCGCAGCCGAGGCCAAGAAGGCTCCGGCCGCTCCGGCTGCCGCTGCTGCGCCTGCCGCCGCATCCAAGCCCGCTGCCCCGGCCACCGCCGGTGTTCGCCCGGAGCTCGCGCATCTTCGCGGAACCACGCAGAAGATCAACCGGATTCGTCAGATCACCGCGAAGAAGACGCGTGAGTCGCTGCAGACTTCTGCACAGCTGACGCAGACCTTCGAGGTCGACGTGACGAAGATTGCCGGTCTGCGTACCAAGGCGAAGGCGAAGTTCGCCGAGAACGAGGGCGTCAACCTGACGTACCTGCCGTTCTTCGCGAAGGCCGTCGTGGAGGCTCTCAAGGCGCACCCCAACGTCAACGCGAGCATCAACGAGGACGCCAAGGAGATCACCTACCACGCCGATGTCCACCTCGGTATCGCCGTGGACACCGAGCAGGGTCTGCTCTCCCCCGTCATCCACAATGCAGGCGACCTGTCGCTCGCCGGACTGGCTCGGGCGATCAACGACATCGCCACCCGTGCACGCTCGGGTGGACTCAAGCCCGACGAGCTGTCCGGTGGCACGTTCACGATCACCAACATCGGCAGCCAGGGCGCGCTGTTCGACACCCCGATCCTGGTTCCGCCGCAGGCGGCCATGCTGGGCACGGGTGCGATCGTCAAGCGTCCGGTCGTCGTCAAGGACGACTCGGGCAACGAGTCGATCGGTGTTCGCTCGATGTGCTACCTGCCGCTCACCTACGACCACCGCCTGGTGGACGGGGCCGATGCGGGACGCTTCCTCACGACGATCAAGCAGCGTCTCGAAGTGGCGTCGTTCGAGGCCGATCTCGGTCTGTAGGCAACCGGCGAATCGTATCTCTCACGTATTCTGGTGAGAGCGCGAAACATTCGCATCGGAGTCTCGACAAGAGGGGCACGAACCGTGCATCCGGGGCATCATTCGTTCGCGAATGATGCCCCGTTTGCGTCAAGGAGGCTTTCGTTCACATGCGCGTAGTCATTGCAGGTTCATCAGGATTGATCGGCACAGCGCTCGTCGCGGCATTGCGAGGCCGGAGCCACGACGTCACCCGGCTCGTTCGGCGCACGCCTGCCGGACCGGACGAGTCCCAGTGGGATCCGTCGCGCGGGAGCATCGACGCGGCCACGCTCGACGGTGCCGACGCCATCGTCAACCTCTGCGGCGTCGGTATCGGCGACAAGAGATGGTCCGGTGCCTACAAGCAGTTGGTACGAGACAGTCGCATCGCCCCGACCGAGGTACTCGCTGCAGCTGCGGCCGACGCCGGGGTCCCCACCTTGATCAATGCCAGTGGCGTCAACTTCTACGGCGACACCGGCGACCGGGTGGTGGACGAGACTGCCCCCGTCGGTGAGGGATTCCTGGCCGAAGTATGTCGCGACTGGGAGAACGCCACGTCTGCGGCGTCTGAAGCGGGTGTTCGCACGATCATGCTGCGCAGCGGTGTGGTGCTGTCGCAGCGCGGCGGCATGCTGGGCAAGCTTCGGCCGCTGTACCTGTTCGCTCTCGGCGGGCGATTGGGCAGTGGCCGTCAATACTTCCCGTGGATTTCGTTGGAGGACGAGATCGGGGCCATCGTGCACGGCATCGAGAACGACGCACTGCGGGGACCGGTCAACATGGTGGGCCCCACTCCGGTGACCAACGCCCAGTTCAACAGTGCGATGTCGCGAGCGGTGCATCGACCGGCCCCATGGGTGGTGCCCGGCTTCGCGTTGAAGGCCGTGATCGGTGAGTTCGCCGAGGAGGCCATTCTGACCGGGCCACGGGCAATTCCGAAGGCACTCGAGGACGCGGGCTACACCTTCGAGCACAACACCATCGGGGAAGCACTGCGGGTGGCCGTCGGCTCGTGACGCGGCGTACCGTTCCGATTCATGAGTGAAGCGAACTCTTCGCCGGCCGCTGTGTCGGCACGCGCGAGCTCCGAGCCGGTCGTGGTGCGAGAGTTGGGCACCGTGGAGTACACCGAGGCCTGGGCACTGCAGCGCGAGCTGGCCGGTGCTCGGGCGGACGGTGCCGGCTCCGACACGCTGCTGCTGCTCGAGCATCCGTCCGTCTACACGGCCGGGAGGCGTACCTCCGAGGAAGACATGCCGCGCGACGGTACCCCCGTCGTGGAGGTCGATCGTGGCGGCAAGATCACCTGGCACGGACCCGGCCAACTGGTGGGGTATCCCATCGTCAAGCTCGCGCAGCCCATCGACGTCGTACGGTACGTACGCCGCATCGAAGAGGCACTGATCTCCGTCGTGTCCGCCTACGGCATCACCTGCGGGCGCGTCGACGGTAGATCCGGGGTGTGGCTTGCAGCGCAGATGCGCGGCGGCGCGTGCCTGCCCGAACGAAAGATCGCGGCGATCGGAGTCCGTGTTCAGCGTGGAGTGACGCTGCACGGTTTCTCGCTGAACTGCAATGCGGCCATGACCGGTTTCGATGCGATCGTGCCGTGTGGCATCGCCGATGCCGGTGTGACGTCGCTGTCGCTGGAGCTGGACCGAGACGTCACCATCGGGGACGTCACCGCCGCGGTCACCGAGGCGGTTCTGGCCGCGCTGGACGGGTCGATGCCCGTGCAGGACCACGAGATCGAGCATCCGCCGGTCGCGGACGCGTCGATCAACCCGCAGTTCACGACGGTCCGCTTCGGCGCGTAGCATCGATGCTGTGACTGTGGCCCCAGAAGGACGCAAGCTGCTCCGCCTCGAGATCCGAAACGCGGAGACCCCCATCGAACGCAAACCCAACTGGATCAAGACCAAAGCCAAGATGGGCCCGGAATACACCGAGCTCAAGGGTCTTGTGAAGCGCGAGGGTCTGCACACGGTGTGCGAGGAAGCCGGCTGCCCCAATATCTACGAATGCTGGGAAGATCGCGAAGCGACCTTCCTCATCGGCGGTGAGCAATGCACCCGCCGTTGCGATTTCTGCCAGATCGACACCGGGAAGCCGGAGGATCTCGATCGAGACGAGCCGCGCCGGGTGGCCGAGAGCGTGCAGGCCATGGGTCTGCGCTACTCCACGATCACCGGCGTCGCTCGTGACGATCTCGAGGACGGCGGCGCGTGGCTGTATGCCGAAACGGTTCGGTACATCAAGAAGCTCAATCCGAACACCGGCGTCGAACTGCTCATCCCCGATTTCAATGCCAAGCCAGATCAGCTGGCCGAGGTCTTCTCCTCACGCCCGGAGGTGCTCGCTCACAACGTCGAGACGGTGCCGCGCATTTTCAAGCGCATCCGTCCCGCCTTCCGGTACCAGCGGTCGATGGACGTCATCACCGCGGCCCGCGACGACGGTCTGGTCACCAAGTCCAATCTGATCCTCGGCATGGGCGAGACTCCGGAAGAGGTGCAGGAAGCCATTCGCGATCTGCACGAAGCCGGTTGCGACATCCTGACCATCACCCAGTACCTTCGCCCGTCGCCGCGCCACCATCCGGTCGAGCGTTGGGTCAAGCCGGAGGAGTTCGTCGAGCACTCCGATTACGCGACCGAAATCGGGTTCGCCGGTGTGTTGGCCGGGCCGTTGGTCCGCTCCTCCTACCGCGCCGGACGCCTCTACGCGCAGGCCATGGCGCATCACGGCCGTGAATTGCCCGAGAGCATGAGTCACCTGACCGATGGCGGCGAAGCCTCCCAAGAGGCCAGTTCGCTGATGGCGCGTCTGGCGGCTCGCTAGATCTTTTGCCAACCCGGCGCGGTGCACGTGAGCGTCGGCACAGGACGTATCCTGTGACGTATGGCGAAAGGCAGTAAGGCTGGCAAAGCAGCAAAGCCCAGCAAGGAAGCAAAAGCGGCTGCCAAGGCGGCGCGCAAGCAGGCATCGAAGGAACGGCGTAAGCAGCTCTGGCAGGCGTTTCAGATGCAGCGCAAGGACGACAAGGTTCTCCTTCCGCTGATGATCGGGTCGGTGGTCGGGCTCGGGCTCCTCGGGTTCCTCATCGGCTTGGCCTTCGACTTCCAGTGGTTCCTGCTCCCCATCGGACTGCTCCTGGGCGTCCTGGTTGCGTTCATCATCTTCGGTCGCCGCGTGCAGAAATCGGTGTACAAGAAGGCAGACGGGCAGGCAGGCGCGGCCGCGTGGGCCCTGGACAACCTGCAGGGGTCGTGGCGAGTGACCAATGCGATCGCCGGAACCACCCATCTCGACGCCGTGCATCGAGTCATCGGCAAGCCCGGTGTCATTCTCGTGGCCGAGGGTGCACCGCATCGCGTGAAGTCACTGTTGGCTCAGGAGAAGAAGAAAACCGCCCGTTTGGTGGGCGACACTCCGATCTACGACATCATCGTCGGAAACGAAGAGAACCAGATTCCGCTCTCGGGTCTGCAGAAGTACCTGTCGAAGTTGCCGAAGAACATCGACGGCAAGCGCATGGACACTATCGAGTCGCGGCTGTCCGCTCTGGGCACCAAGGGTGGCCCGGCGATGCCGAAGGGACCCATTCCCGGCGGAGCCAAGATGAAGGGTGTTCAGCGGACCATGAAGCGCCGCTAGCCACTCACGACCACTCGGACAGCCCTGGTGCGCAGACCCCTCAGCGGGTCCGCAGCAGGGCTGTTCCCGTTGCACGGTCGTGCATTCCTCGACCGTCCATGTCGGTGACTACGGCCGGGACGACGAACAGCAGAATCAATTGGCGAACCAGCGCGCGCACGAAGCCGACCCGCGCGTGTGCGTCGATGCGTGCCACCTGAATACCGACGATGAACTGCCCCGGAGTGAACGAGAACAGCGAGACGCTCACCAGTCCGACGCCGAACCACACGGCCAGCACGATCGTCGAGATCAGTCCGCTCGTGGTGTATCCACCGAGAATGAGCGACGCCACGCCGGTGGCCATCGTCCAATCGAGCAGCAACGCGAGGACTCTGCGGCCGGTACCGGCCAGCGCGCCGACGCCCTGCTGTGGAAGACCCAGCTCCTCCCCGCGGAAGTTCTGGGGTTCACGTGGGTTCGCGGAGGCCGGTCCGGACAACCAGGACCCTGTCATTCGTGCCATGATTTCCAGGATAGGCGCGGTCGGGCACACGGGAAAACACCTGGACGTACTGTTGTCCCTGCCAGCCGTGAGCCAGGACGCGTAACACGGGCGAAACACGAGCTTGACGGGCGGGCAACACCAAGTCCATAACGTCAGGTTGACGGACTCAACAAAGGAGCAAAAGCGTGGCGTTTTCCACGGCCCAAGAGGTCATCAAGTTCATCGCAGATGAAGGAATCGAATACGTCGACATCCGGTTCACGGATCTGCCGGGTGCACAGCAGCACTTCTCGATCGCCGCCAAGGCGTTCACGGCAGACACGCTCGAGGACGGCCTCGCGTTCGACGGTTCGTCCGTCCGCGGCTTCCAGTCGATCCACGAGTCCGACATGATCCTGCTTCCGGACTACGCCACCGCTCAGGTCGATCCCTTCCGCAATGCCAAGACGCTGAACATCGACTTCTTCGTTCACGATCCGTTCACGCGTGAGGCCTACAGCCGCGACCCGCGCAACGTTGCACGTAAGGCCGAGGAGTACCTGGCCAGCACCGGCATCGCCGACACCGCGTACTTCGGTGCCGAGGCCGAGTTCTACATCTTCGATTCCGTGCGCTTCGATTCGCAGGCGAACGGTGCGTTCTACGAGGTCGATTCGTCCTCGGGTTGGTGGAACACCGGAGCCGAGACCGAGGCCGACGGCAGCCCGAACCTCGGTTACAAGGTGCGTTTCAAGGGTGGCTACTTCCCCGTCGCTCCGTACGACCACTACGTCGACCTGCGCGACCAGATCTCGACCAACCTGCAGAACGCCGGCTTCGAGCTCGAGCGTGCGCACCACGAGGTCGGCACCGGCGGCCAGCAGGAGATCAACTACAAGTTCAACACGCTGCTTCGTGCGGCAGACGACCTGCAGCTGTTCAAGTACATCGTCAAGAACACCGCATGGCAGAACGGCAAGTCGGCGACGTTCATGCCGAAGCCGCTCTTCGGCGACAACGGTTCGGGCATGCACGTGCACCAGTCGCTGTGGAAGGACGGCAAGCCTCTCTTCCACGACGAGGCCGGATACGCCGGACTGTCGGATCTCGCTCGCCACTACATCGGCGGCATCCTGCACCACGCGCCGTCGCTGTTGGCATTCACCAACCCGACGATCAACTCGTACCACCGTCTGGTGCCGGGCTACGAGGCCCCCATCAACTTGGTCTACAGCCAGCGCAACCGCTCCGCTGCGGTTCGTATCCCGATCACCGGCAACAACCCGAAGGCCAAGCGCCTCGAGTTCCGTGCGCCGGACTCCTCGGGTAACCCGTACCTGAACTTCGCCGCTCAGATGATGGCCGGTCTGGACGGAATCAAGAACAAGATCGAGCCGATGGCACCGGTCGACAAGGACCTCTACGAGTTGCCGCCCGAGGAAGCCAAGAACATTCCTCAGGCACCGACCTCGCTGAACGCGGTCATCGACCGGCTCGAGGCCGATCACGACTACCTCACCGAGGGTGGCGTGTTCACCACCGACCTGATCGAGACCTGGATCTCGCTCAAGCGCGAGCAGGAAATCGCTCCGGTGAACCTGCGTCCGCACCCGTACGAGTTCTCGCTGTACTACGACGTGTGATCGACCCGATTTCACGCTGAAAACGCCCGGCCGAATCTTTTCGGCCGGGCGTTTTCGCGTTCTCGATTGTCTCCGATCGGCAAAGTTTTCGGCAATCGACAAAGAATTGGGACCGGTCGGCGTTTGATAGTCGGTACGCGGGGTAAAGGTATTTATCCGCTACCGGCGAACAGAGGGACGACAACTGCATGGATGCACTGTGGGAATTCATCGTCGGACGGCGAAGACAGTTGGCGATCGACTCCTATCTGCACGTCTCGGCCGTCGTACAGTGCGTCGTCATCGCCACCGTCATCGGTGTCGCGATCGGAGTTCTCGTCTACCGCAGCCCCGCTGGGTCGGCGATCGCGACGGCACTCGCGAGCACCATCCTGACGATCCCTTCGTTCGCGCTGCTGGGCGTGCTCATCCCCATCATGGGATTGGGTGTTCGGCCCACGGTGACCGCGTTGGTCCTCTACTCTCTGCTGCCGATCATCCGCAATACCGTGGTCGGTCTGGCTGCAGTCGATCCGGCCGTCGCCGACGCCGCCCGCGGTATCGGAATGAGTCGCACCCTGGTGCTGCGACGCATCGAAATTCCTCTCGCCTGGCCGTCGATTCTCACCGGGATGCGGATCAGCACGCAGATGGCCATGGGCATCCTGGCCATCGCCGCGTACGCGAAAGGCCCTGGCCTGGGCAACCTGTTGTTCTCCGGGCTCGCGCGCGTGGGCAGTCCCACGGCCCTACCGCAGGCCCTCACCGGCACTGTCCTGATCGTCCTGCTGGCGTTGATCCTGGACGGGATCTACGTGTTGATCGGCAAACTGACCACCTCGAGGGGTATCCGTGAGTGACTCGACCCGTACATCGAACGTCTCCGGCGCGGAAATCGTGCTCGAGAACGTCACCAAGAGCTACCCGGGGCAGAAGCTCGCGGCCGTGGACAACGTGTCCATGACGATTCCGGCCGGCGAGGTCGTCGTTCTGGTCGGGCCCTCGGGCTGCGGTAAGACGACGACGATGCGCATGATCAACCGGCTGATCGAGCCGACGTCGGGCCGCATCACCATCGGTGGCAAGGACGCGCTCTCGATCGACCCCAACGAGTTGCGTCGCACCATCGGCTACTCCATCCAGCAGGCGGGCCTGTTCCCCCACATGACGATCGCGCAGAACGTCGGGATGGTGCCCGGGCTCATCGGTTGGAACAAGAAGCGCATCGACGATCGCACAGACGAGATGCTCGATCTGGTCGGGCTCGATCCGGCGGTCTACCGCGAGCGCTATCCACGTCAGCTCTCGGGTGGCCAGCAGCAGCGTGTCGGCGTCGCCCGCGCACTCGCCGCCGATCCCCCGGTGCTGTTGATGGACGAGCCCTTCGGCGCGGTCGATCCGATCACTCGAGGACTGCTGCAGGACGAATTGATGCGGCTGCAGGCCGAACTGGGCAAGACCATAGTGTTCGTGACCCACGACTTCGACGAGGCCGTCAAGCTCGGCGATCGCATCGCCGTTCTGGGGAACCAATCGACCATCCTCCAGTACGACACTCCCGAGGCCGTTCTCGCCAACCCCGCAGACGACACCGTGGCCGGTTTCGTCGGTGCCGGAGCGGCATTGAAGCAGTTGACCTTGATGCGGGTACGCGACATCGAACTGTCCGACGTCCCTGTTTTCGGCGAGGACGATTCGGTGGACATGATGAACACCGCTCTCGGCTCCGATCCCGAGGCCTGGGGAATCATCCTCGACTCGCGCAAGCGCCCGCTTCGGTGGACCGATCGACGCCACCTCGTCGGAGTCGGGAGCCTGCGCGACGTCGGTGTGCCGATGGGCGAGATGGTCTCGACGCAGTCCACCCTCCAGGACGCGCTCGAAGCTCTTCTGTCCGAGGGCAACGCAACGGCCACCGTCACCGGCAACCGCGGCGAGTACGTCGGCACCGTGACGATCGACGTACTGATCGATACCGTCAAGTCCCTGCGGTCCCAACACGCGAACGACCACGACAAGCCGCGCACCGACGTAGGGACTCCGTCGTGACGACTCTGGCCGATACCGGCGACGACACGAAGGACACCGCGCGAGCCGCCAAGCGGGCCGAACGTCTCAGGCTGCTGATCCAGCCCGTGGTCATCCTCGCCATCGTGGCCGTTCTGTTGGGGTACACCTTCAGCCGAGACCTCACCGCCACCCAGTCCGGCACGTTGAACGCCGGCAGCATCTTCACCGCCGTTCGAGAGCACGTCGCGATCACGATCGTCGTCACTGCCCTCGTTCTCGTCATAGCGGTTCCGCTGGGAATCCTGTTGACGCGGCCCCGGTACCGAAAGCTGGCTCCGCTGTTCATCGGCATCGCCAACATCGGTCAGGCCGCACCCGCGGTCGGCTTGCTGGTGCTGCTGTTCCTGGCCACCGGGTGGACGGGCTTCACCGCGGGCGTTCTACCCATCGCGTTCTACTCACTGCTCCCGGTTCTGCGCAACACCATGCTGGGTTTTCAGACGGTGGACCCGAACTACATCGACGCCGCTCGCGGTCAGGGAATGTCGAACATGGGCATCCTGCGGCGCATCGAGTTCCCCCTGGCGGTGCCCTTCATCCTCGCAGGTCTGCGTACCTCACTGGTGCTGGCCGTGGGCACGGCAACTCTGAGCTTCCTCGTCGGTGCCGGCGGACTCGGAGTGTTGATCGACACCGGCTACAAGCTCAACCAACCGATCATCCTTGTGGTCGGAGCAGTCCTCGCGGTCGCTCTGGCGCTGCTGGTCGACTGGCTCGGCGCTCTCGCCGAGGCATTTCTCGGACCGAAAGGACTCCGCTGATGCGGCGCAGCACTCGACGACTCGTGGCCCTGTGTGCGGCTGCGACCATGGCGTTGACCGGATGTGGCTTGCAATCGGGCGGAGCGATGCCGTTGTCGGTCGAACCCGGCAGCATCACCCCGCTCCCGGGCCTCGAGGGAGCGCAGTTGACCGTCGGGTCCAAGGACTTCACCGAGCAGATCATTCTGGGTTACATCCTCGAATTCGCCTTGAGCGCTGCGGGAGCCGACGTTCGCGACCTCACCAACATCGCCGGCTCGCAGAGCGTACGACTGGCTATGCAGAGCGGCCAGGTCGACGTCGCCTACGAATACACGGGCACCGGCTGGATCAACTTTCTGGGCAACGAAACCCCCATTCCCGACGCCACCGAGCAGTTCGAGGCCGTGCGCGATGCCGACAAGGCCAACGGCATCGACTGGGTCAATCCTGCACCGATGGACAACACGTATGCGTTGGCGATGAATCAGCAGGTGGCGCAGGCGACCGGGGTGCGCACGCTGTCCGACTATGCCGCTCTGGTGAACCGAGATCCCGCTGCGGCGGCGTTGTGCGTGGAGACCGAGTTCAACAGCCGCCAGGACGGTCTTCCAGGACTCGCAGCGACCTACGGATTCGACGCGAGCACGCTGCCCGTACAGATTCTGCAGACCGGTGTCATCTACCAGGCCACGGCCGAGGGTGGCCAGTGCAGCTTCGGTGAGGTGTTCACCACCGACGGCCGCATCAAGGGCCTGAACCTGACGGTGCTCGAAGACGACAAGTCGTTCTTCCCGCGCTACAACGCCACGGTCATCATCCGCCAGGAGATCGCCGACCGGTATCCCGAGATCGCCGAGGTGACCGCGCCGATCTCGGACGCGTTGACCAACGAGGCCATCTCCGAGTTGAACAAGCAGGTCGACATCGACGGCCGCGATCCGGCCGATGTTGCGCGCGACTGGATGGTTGCGCAGGGCTTCGTCACCGTGGGCAGCGATTAGAGACCGACGGGACTAGAGTCCGCCGAACGTTCTCTCCACCACGGCCTTCGCCCGACGCGTCACACGCAGGTAGTTGTCGAGGAACGCTCCGGCATCGCCGTTCTCCCAGCCCGCCACCTGCGCGACTGCGGAGAGCACAGCTCCCGGTCGCGGCAGCTGATCGGTGGGCTTGCCGCGGACCAACACCAGCGCGTTGCGTGCCTTCGTCGCCAGGATCCATGCCTCCCTGAGCAATTCGATGTCGGTCTCGCTCATGAGCTCGGCCGCACCGATGGCGTCGAGTGATTGCAGGGTCGAGGTGTTGTGCAGCGTCCGGACTTTGTGCGCATACCTGAGCTGGATCAGCTGAACGGTCCACTCGATGTCTGCCAGTCCCCCGCGTCCGAGCTTGGTGTGGGTCGAGGGGTCGGCCCCCTTGGGCAGACGCTCGGAGTCGATGCGCGCCTTGATGCGTCGAATCTCGCGGACCGCGTCGGCGGACACTCCGCCTTCGGGGTAGCGAACCTTGTCTGCCATCAGCAGGAACCGGATGCCGAGATCCTGGTCGCCGGCCACCTGGTGCGCCCGCAGCAGAGCCTGCACTTCCCAGGCCTGAGCCCACTGCGCGTAGTACGCGGCGTACGAAGACAGGGTGCGCACCACCGGGCCGTTGCGACCTTCCGGCCGCAGACCGGTGTCGACCTCGAGGGGCGGATCGGTGCTGGGCGCGCCGAGCAGTTTGCGGATGCGGTCGGCAATGGTGTTGGCCCACTTGACCGCAACGGTCTCGTCGACGCCGTCCACCGGTTCGCAGACGAACAGCACGTCCGCGTCGCTGCCGTAGCCGAGCTCACCGCCGCCCAGCCGTCCCATGCCGATGACGGCGAGAGTTGCCGGAGCCGGCTCCCCCCGCTCCTTCTCGCTGGCTCGCACCGCAGCGGCAAGCGCTGCATTGATGACTGCGGCCCAGACCGAGGACAGCGCGCGGCACACCTGAGGTACGTCCAGCATGCCCAGAATGTCTGCCGAGGCCACCCGCGCCAGTTCGTGGCGTCGTAGTGCCCTGGCTGCGTTGATGGCTCGTACCGGGTCCTCGTACCGAGCCGAGGACGACAGGATCGCGCGGTAGGTCTCCTCCGGCTCGGCGTCGAGCAGTCGGGGGCCGGTGGGTCCGTCGGCGAACAACCGAATGACCTCGGGGGCTTTGATCAGCAGGTCCGGTACGTAGGCCGAGGAGCCGAGCACGATCATCAGCCGCTGCGCCACTGCGCCTTCGTCGCGCAGCACGCGCAGGAACCACGTCTGCTCCCCCGCCGATTCGGACAGCCTGCGGTAGTTGAGCAGTCCGGCGTCGGGATCGGGGGTGTCGGCGAGCCATTCGAGCAGCGTCGGAAGCAGCACGGCCTGAATCTGGCCGCGGCGGGTACCGGAGCCGACGAGCGCACGGAGGTGGCCCAGCGCGTTCTGCGGGGTCGCGTAGCCGAGCGCGGCGAGCTGACGCGTCGCCGCGTCGGGGGTCAGACGTACTGTCTCGGAGTCGAACTTGACCACCGAGTCGAGCAACGGCCGGTAGAAGAGCTTCGCGTGCAACCGCCTGATGCGCTGCGCGTTGCGTTTGATCTCGGCGTTCAGTACGCCGAGGGCGTCGCGGTTGCCGTCGGGTCGCATGTGCGCCGAACGTGCCAGCCACCGCAGGGCTTCCTCGTCGTCCTGAGGAGGCAGGGTGTGCGTGCGACGCATTCGCTGCATCTGCAGGCGGTGCTCGATCAGCCGAAGAAACTCGTAGGAGGCCGTCAGGTTCGCAGCGTCGTCGCGGCCGACGTAGCCGCCCTCGGTGAGCGCGGTCAGTGCGTCGGTCGTGCCGAGTACGCGCAGCGACTCATCGGTTCGACCGTGCACCAATTGCAGGAGCTGGACCGCGAATTCGACGTCCCGCAGGCTTCCGCGTCCGAGTTTGATCTCGCGCTCGCGGAGCTCCGGCGGCACCATCTCCTCGACTCGGCGCCGCATGGCGCGCACCTCGGGCACGAAGTCCTCGCGCTGGCTGGCCAACCACACCATCGGGTTGACCGCGTCGACGTAATCGTTGCCGAGCGCGATGTCGCCGGTCATGGGGCGAGCTTTGAGCAACGCCTGGAATTCCCAGGTTTTGGCCCAGCGCTTGTAGTACGCGACATGCGAATCCAGCGTGCGGACCAGCTCGCCGCGCTTGCCCTCGGGGCGCAGTGCCGCGTCCACCTCGAAGAATGCCGAGGACCCGATGCGCATCATTTCACCGGCGATGCGGCTCGCTTGAGAGTCGGCGGGCTCGGCGACGAACACGACGTCGACGTCGGAGACGTAATTGAGTTCGCGTGCACCACATTTGCCCATTGCGACGACGGCCAGACGCGTCGGACACGGGGCGTCCGGGCACACGGTGGCGACGGCGACGGCCAGCGCAGCGGTGAGCGCTGCGTCGGCCATGTCGGAGAGCTGCGCTCCGACCACGGTGTACGGCAGGACGGGTTCGTTCTCGACGGTCGCGGCGAGGTCGTATGCCGCCAGCACCATGATCTGGTCGCGGTACTTCTTGCGCAGCGCGATCACGGCGGGCGGCCCGATCAGGGACGCGCGGTACAGGTCCGGTGCGGCGTTGGGGCCGGTCTCGGGCTCGGCACCGACGGCCTCGAGCAGTTCCGCGACCAGGGTGGCTTTGGTGGGGAGCTCGATCTTGGCCGAGACTCCGCTGCTCTGACCTTCCTTGGTCAGCAGCAGACGCCAGGTGCTGTCGTCGGCAACAAGGTGATCGGCGAGCGCACTGGAGGCACCGACGAGACCGAGGATGCGGCCGCGGAATCCCTTGTCCGTGCGCAGCGCCGTGTCGAACTCCGACCAGCCGGAACCGAGCGACTCGTACAACCGCACCAGGGTGCGGAGCGCGAGATCGGCATTGGGCGCACGCGAGAGCGACCAGAGCAGCTCGAGGCTGTCCTCATCCGTCCATCCGAGAGTGCTCAGATCGGACGGCGCAGTTTCTTCGACCAGGCCGAGACGGCCCGGTCCGGGAACGACGGATCTGGAAGTCGGAGGACGCACCATCTAAAATCCACCTCGGCGTGCCACAGTTTTACCCCGTCGTCAGTAATGCGACGCGAGGGTGCCCGCGCCGGCATCGGAACTACCATTCACGATCGACTAGAACGTAGCCCATGACGACGCCGTGCTGTTAAAGACCCAGGTAGGCCTTCAGCTCGTAGGGCGTGACGTGGCTGCGGTATTCCTCCCACTCGCGACGCTTGTTGCGGAGGAAGAAGTCGAAGACGTGCTCGCCCAGTGCTTCGGCGACCAGTTCGGAGCCTTCCATCGCGTTCAGTGCCTGATCGAGGTTGCCCGGCAGTTCCTTGTAGCCCATGGCGCGACGCTCCGCGGAGGTCAGTGCCCACACGTCTTCCTCGGCCTCGGGCGGCAGGGTGTAGCCCTTCTCGATTCCCCGAAGACCGGCCGCGAGCAGCACCGCGAACGCGAGGTACGGGTTGCACGCCGAATCAGGGCTGCGAATCTCGACGCGACGCGAGGATGCCTTGTTCGGGGTGTACATCGGCACGCGGATCAGTGCCGAGCGGTTCGCCGGTCCCCACGACGCAGCGGTCGGTGCTTCTCCGCCGCGCACGAGTCGCTTGTAGGAGTTGACCCACTGGTTGGTCACGGCGCTGATCTCGTTGGCGTGTTCGAGGATGCCGGCGATGAAAGACTTGCCGGTCTCCGAGAGCTGCATCGGGTCGTCCGGGTTGTGGAAGGCGTTCGCGTCGCCCTCGAACAGGCTCATGTGCGTGTGCATCGCGGAGCCGGCCTGATCACTGAACGGCTTGGGCATGAACGTCGCGCGCACACCCTCCTCGATGGCGACTTCCTTGACCACGTAGCGGAAGGTCATGATGTTGTCGGCCATCGACAGTGCGTCGGCGTAGCGGAGGTCGATCTCCTGCTGGCCGGGTGCGGCCTCGTGGTGGCTGAACTCGACCGAGATTCCCATCGACTCGAGCGCGTCGATGGCGTGCCTGCGGAAGTTCGGGGCCGAGTCGTGCACGGCCTGGTCGAAGTAGCCGCCGTTATCGGCCGGAGTCGGCGGTGAGCCGTCCTGGGGGGCGTCCTTGAGCAGGAAGAATTCGATCTCGGGGTGCACGTAGCAGCTGAATCCGAGGTCCGCGGCCTTGCTCAACTGACGACGCAGCACGTGGCGTGAGTCGGCCCAGGACGGCGAGCCGTCGGGCATGGCGATGTCGCAGAACATCCGCGCCGAGTGCTGGTGACCCTTGCTGGTGGACCACGGCAGAATCTGGAACGTGGACGGATCGGGCTTGGCCACGGTGTCGGCCTCGGACACCCGCGCAAATCCTTCGATGGCGCTACCGTCGAAACCGATTCCCTCGTCGAATGCCCCTTCGAGCTCGGCGGGGGCGATGGCCACCGACTTGAGGTACCCGAGGACATCGGTGAACCAGAGGCGGACGAAACGAATGTCGCGCTCTTCGAGGGTCCGGAGCACGAATTCCTTTTGACGATCCATGAACGCGAGAGTAAGCAAACGGAGTTAAATCTGTGTTACATCGTGAATTCGGTCTCACTTCGTGAAACTCTCAGCGCCCTTCCCAGGTCGTGAGGTAGTACGTCAGCACCGCAATCCATCCCCTGGCGGAACCAGATCGACGAGGTAGTTCACCAACGGATCGTCGATGCACTCGACGCCCGAGAAGGCGACCGTGTGTTGGGTGCCCTCGTACGTCACCAGATCGCCGCGCAGCTGAGCAGCCAACTCCACACCCGCTTGATAGGGCGTGGCCGGATCGTTGGTCGTCGAGACCACCACCAGCGTCGGCAGTCCCTCGACGTCGACGATGTGCGGATCGCTCGTGTTCGGCACCGGCCAGAAGGCGCACAGGTCGAGTGGCGCGTTGCCCGTCGCCCGGCCGTCGTCCAGATACGGCGCGGCGGCGCGGAACCTGGCGTCTGCCTCGTCGGCCGCTGCGCGATCGGTGGTCGGCGGGCCGTCGACGCACCGAACGGCATTGAACGCGTCGTCGATGTTGGTGTAACTGCCGTCCTCGAGCCGTCCGGAGTAAGTGTCGGCGAGCCGGAGCAGCGTGTCGCCCCTGCCGTCGCGCAGTTCGTTCAATCCGGCCCGCAGCAGACGCCACAGCTGCTGCGAGTACAGCGCCTGCTGGGCACCGGTGATCGCGTCGTCGTAGCTGAGCCCGCGAGGGTCGGTCGTCTCGGCCGGCCGGTCGATCAGCGGTTCCACCAGCGATCGGAACTGCTCGACGGCCTGCGCCGGATCGGTTCCGAGCGGGCAGGTCTCGGTCTGTGCGCAGTCCGCAGCGAACTGATCGAATGCGGTCTGGAACGCCGCTCCCTGGGCGACCGCCTCGTCGACGGGTGACTGGTCGGGATCGAGCGCACCGTCGAGCACCATCGCGCGAACGTTGGACGGGAATTCCTCGGCGTACGCGGTCCCGATCCGGGTGCCGTAGGAGTAGCCGATGTACGTCAGCTTCTCGTCGCCGAGAACCGCGCGGATGACGTCCATGTCTCGCACCACTTCCCGGGTGCCGACGTGCTCGAGCACGTCCGCCCCGGTCCGCTCGACGCACTGCGCGGCGTAGTCCCGATGTTCGGCCTCGGTCGCCGCGATGCCTTCGGGGCTGACGTCCACATCGGGTTCGCGACGCTCCTCGTCGATCTCCTCGGACGTCAGGCACCGCACTTCCGGCTCGGATGCTCCGATCCCGCGTGGGTCGAAGCCGATTCGATCGAAGCGATCGGCGACGGCGGTACCTGCGGCCTGCCCGGCGAGGTAGAGCCCCGACGAGCCGGGCCCGCCCGGGTTCATCAGTATCGATCCGATCTTCTCGCCCGTCGCCTTCGTCCGCGAGATGGCGACCTCGATCGTCGTGCCGGTCGGATCGGCGTAGTCCAACGGCACGGTCACCATCGCGCACTCGACGGCGCTTCCCAGCTCGCTGCCGTCGGTGTTGTACCGGTCGCAGGACTCCCACTCCAGCGTCTGGGTGTAGAACGTCTCGAGCCCTGAAGGGATCGGGCCGACGGCGGATGCCGACGAGGAACTGTCGGGCGCAGCGGAGTTCTCGGGAGTGGCTGTCGGCTCGGAGGTGGAGCAGCCGACGGCCAACACGGCGACCGTGGACAGTGCCACGGCCGTGCTCCTGGTGCGCGTTCTCATGGCTCGATCGTGCCAGGTCTTTCGAGCGCTTCGCTCCCGCTGCCGGGCGGGGACGTCGTCCGAGCACTAGCGTGGACGCAGTGCAGGCACTTCGACTCGCCCTCGCCCAGATCAATTCCGTCGTCGGCGATCTCGCCGCGAATTCCGCGGCGATCGTCGAGTGGACGGTCCGCGCAGCCCACGACGGCGCCAATGTGGTGGTGTTCCCCGAGATGGCGCTGACGGGGTACCCCGTCGAGGATCTGGCTCTGCGACCGTCGTTCGCCGCCGCATCCGCTCGCGCCCTGACCGAGTTGGCGACAGCCTTGGACAGTGCCGGGTGCGGCGATCGCATCGTGGTGGTCGGTTATCTCGATCGCGACGCCGAGGGCTCGCGGAACAGCGCCGCAGTGATCGCCGACGGACGGGTGACGACGCGATACGACAAGCACTCCCTTCCCACCTACCGGGTGTTCGACGAGGCCCGCTACTTCGCTCCGGGATCCGGCCTGAGCATCACGACGGTGAACGGCCTGCGGCTCGGTGTCGTTGTCTGCGAGGACATCTGGCAACCGGGCGGGTCCGTGCCCGCCTATGCCGCGGCCGGGGTGGACATGTTGCTCTGCCTCAATGCCAGCCCCTTCGAGCAGGGCAAGGACGAGGTGCGGCGCTCCATCGCCCTGCGCCGGGCCACCGAGATCGGCGCTCCGATCGCCTATGTCAACGTCGTGGGCGGCCAGGACGAGCTGGTGTTCGACGGGGCGAGTTTCGTCGTCGGGCCGGACGGTTCCCTCTGGGGCCGCTCCCCCCAATTCGTCGAGCATCTCCTGATCGTCGACGTCGATGCCCCGACGGCGCCGCATCCGGATGCCGCCGACGTACCGGGCTGGACCATCGATCGGGTGACGCTCCCCGACGTGGCGGTCACCGGCTGGCAGCGAGCCGAGCCGTTCCTCGCAGAGATCGTGGGCACCGAGGAACAGGTGTGGGGTGCACTGGTGACCGGTTTACGAGACTACGTGCACAAGAACGGTTTTCGATCGGTGGCCCTCGGATTGTCCGGCGGTATCGATTCGGCGGTGGTCGCCGCCATCGCCGTCGATGCTCTCGGTAGCGATGCGGTACACGGAGTGTCGATGCCCTCGACGTACTCCTCGGATCACTCCCGCACCGATGCAGAGGATTTCGCGTCGCGCACCGGTATTCATTTCCGCGTCGAGCCGATTGCCGACATGGTTGCCTGCTACGTAGACCAGCTGCACCTGAGCGGGCTCGCCGAGGAGAACATTCAGGCCCGCTGCCGAGGCATGCTGTTGATGGCACTGTCGAACAGCTTCGGCCACCTGGTGTTGGCCACCGGAAACAAATCCGAACTGGCCGTAGGCTATTCGACGATCTACGGAGATGCCGTCGGCGGCTTCGCACCGATCAAGGACGTGCCGAAGTCGCTCGTGTGGGATCTGGCGCGGTGGCGAAACAAGTCCGCTGCCGACCGCGGGGACATCCCACCGATCCCCGAGTCGAGCATCGACAAACCGCCGTCCGCCGAGCTCCGGCCGGGCCAGCTGGACACCGACTCCTTGCCCGACTACGACGAACTGGACGCCATCGTGTTCCGCTACGTCGACCACGATCAAGGCTTCGCGGACATCGTGGCGGCCGGGTTCGACGCGGCGGTGGTGGCGGACATTCTGCGCAAGGTCGACGCGTCGGAGTACAAGCGGCGTCAGTATCCGATCGGCACCAAGGTCACCTCTCGTGCGTTCGGACGCGACCGCCGCATGCCGATCACCAACGGCTGGCGGGACTACACCGCAGTCGACGAGGTGTGACGAATTGCACTGCCGGTAGCGCTCCGGCAGGTCGCGCGCAGTGGCAGACTCGACCACGTCATCACACCCCATCCCGGGGACCCGCCGAGCGGGCCTCGAGGACCAGAAAGGGACAAAGATGTCCGAAACTGCTGTGTACGGCGGGGCTGCTCAGGAAGCGCCCTCCACCGCCTTGACCCGCAAGACCCGCACCCACCATCTTCTGCAGATGAAGGCCGACGGTGAACGCTGGGGAATGCTCACCGCCTACGACTACTCCAGCGCCCGCATCTTCGAGGAAGCCGGCGTACCTGTTCTCCTCGTCGGTGATTCGGCAGCGAACGTCGTCTACGGCTACGACACCACCGTGCCGATCACCGTCGACGAGCTCCTCCCGCTGGTCCGCGGAGTGGTCCGCGGCGCACCGCACGCCCTCGTCGTCGCAGATCTGCCCTTCGGCACCTACGAGGCCTCGCCGCAGCAGGCCCTCGAAACCGCAGTTCGGTTCATGAAGGAAGGGCTCGCGGGCGCAGTCAAGCTCGAAGGCGGTGAGCGCGTGGCCGCTCAGATCGCCGCGATCACTGCCGCGGGCATCCCGGTGATGGCCCACGTCGGCTTCACCCCGCAGAGCGTCAACACGTTGGGTGGCTTCCGCGTCCAGGGGCGCGGAGACGCGTCCGAGCAGCTTGTGGCCGACGCCATCGCAGTCCAGGAAGCCGGCGCGTTCGCCGTCGTCATGGAGATGGTTCCCGCCGACATCGCCGGCCAGGTCACCCGCAAGCTCACCATTCCGACGGTCGGTATCGGTGCGGGGAACGAATGCGACGCGCAGGTTCTGGTGTGGCAGGACATGGCCGGATACACCAACGGCAAGACCGCGAAGTTCGTCAAGAAGTTCGCCGACGTCGGCGATTCACTGCGGACCGCGGCGACCACCTACCTGTCCGAGGTGCGGTCGGGAGTCTTCCCCGGGCCCGAACACAGCTACTGATCGTCCTCGTCTCTGCCTCGTTCGGGTGGCACACTCTGGGGCATGACACTCAGACGGGGTACGACATCCATTGCCGCGAGAAGCGTAGTCGCAGTAGCAAGCGCGGCTGCGCTTCTCGCCGTGTTGGGGGCGTGCAGTACCGACACCACCAACATCGGTTCGTCATCCACCACGACGGTCGCACCGACCACCACGGTCACCGCACCGCCCGCGGACGCAGTGATCACCGACGCACAGAAGCAGCAGTTGTGCACCGATCTCGAGGCGCAGCTGTCCAATTGGCGTGTTCAGGGGCCCACCCTGGGCCGCGGCGGGCTGAACATCCTGGTGCAGACCTGGGCGGCCCAGAGCGGTGTCATCAACCTGCAGGTGGTGCAGAACCGCGCGATCGTCGACGACATCACGACCGAGACGTGCTCGGACGTGCGGGACGAGGCCATCCGCTCCCTCGATATTCCTGATCTGGCATCCGGTCTGGTGGGCTTCTAGGATGCGGACCCTCTACCCCGAGATCGCGCCCCTCGAGACCGGACACCTCGACGTGGGTGACGGCCAACAGATCTACTGGGAAGTCTCGGGCAACCCCGACGGTGCGCCGGTGGTGTTCGTGCACGGCGGTCCGGGCGGTGCCACCAATCCGTTGCAACGCCGGTACTTCGACCCGCAGACCTATCGAATCGTGCTGTTCGATCAGCGGGGCTGCGGGCAGTCGACCCCGCACATCGCCGACGGAGCCGATCTGTCGGTCAACACCACCCACAGCTTGATCTCGGACATGGAGAAGCTCCGGGAGCACCTGGGTATCGACACGTGGTTGGTGTTCGGCGGATCCTGGGGCTCGACGCTGTCGCTGGCGTACGCGCAGTCGCACCGCGATCGCGTTCGGGGGCTGGTACTGCGGGGGATATTCCTGGTGCGGCCGCCGGAGATCGACTGGTACTACGGCGGCGGGGCAGGCCACATCTTCCCCGATCTGTGGGAGAAGTTTCTCGAACCCATTCCGGAGGACGAGCGCGACGGCGATCTCGTTCAGGCGTACCACCGACAGTTGATGTCCGACGACCGCGAGGCCGCAACCCGAGCTGCGGTGGCGTGGTCCACCTGGGAGGCGGCGACGAGTTACCTGCTGCCGAAACCGGATGCAGTGCAGGACAACTCGGATCCACGGTTCGCCCTGGCATTCGCCGGTATCGAGAACCACTACTTCCGCAACAACTGCTTTCTCGAAGAGAATCAACTGCTACGTGACGCCCACCTGCTCGACGGCATTCCTGGCGTCATCGTGCAGGGCCGCTACGACGTCATCTGCCCGGCAACGAGCGCGTGGGCGCTGCACGAGGCCTGGCCCGGTGCCGATCTGGTGATCGTCGACGACGCCGGCCATTCTGCGGCCGAGCCCGGCATCGTGCATCACCTCGTCGAGGCGACGGATCGTTTCAGGCCGTGACGGCCGGGTAGTCGAACCGGACTGTGCGAGAGTCGGTGTCGGCCCGGGTCAAGCGGACCTTCACCGACTCCCCCGCGGGCGGTTCTCCGTCGCACTTTCCGAGAACGATCGGCTGTGACACCAACACCTCGGCGTCCCGCTTTCCCTCGGCACCGCGCAGCACGACCGCAGAGAACTGCTCGCCCACTCGGTCTTTCAGTACGTGCGCTTCGGTGAGGTCGATGCAGGCGCGGTCCACTTTCGACGCCGCGGAATCCGATCCGCGCATGGTGGCGGGCAACTCCGGCAATGCCTGCGCCGCCCAGTCCGGTACCGACGCTCCGGCCACGACGGCCAGGCACACCTCGGTGGCGAAGCGATCGGACAGCCGACGCAGTGGGGCCGTCACATGCGCGTATGGCGCGCCGATTCCCGAATGCTCGACCGATGCATCACTGTCCACTGGGTTCGTTGTGCGGTCGAATGCGAGGTAGTCCGCACCGCGCAGCAAACCGGTCGCCTGGGTCATCATCGCCAGCGTCGACGGCTCGTCGGTGGGCAGTCCGGCCAGCACTGCCCCGGCGGATGCGCCTGCGGGCCAGTCAATTTCGAGTGCTGCTGCCGTCTTCTTCAGTGTGTCCACGGATTCGGACGAGGCGGGTGGCAGGGTTCGCACGATGCCGATTCCGGCGTCGAGCATGATTCTGGCGGCGCACATTCCCGTCAGCAGCGATACTTCGGCGTTCCACCCGTCCACTGCGGTGCGTGGTTGCAGGACGGTGCGCCAGCCCTGCCCGTCGGGCACCACTTCCTGCTCGGGCAGGGTGATGTCGACGGCTCCGCGTCGTCTGGCCGCAGCTGCGCGCTGGGCCCCGAATTCGGCCAGCGCTGCGATGGACGGATGCGGTGTCCCCGCGTCCACATCGGCTTGCACTGCGGCGTAGTCGAGCCGGGCGGTCGATCGAACGAGCGCGCGGGTGACCGTCCACGCAGCCGCCTCGCCGACGTCGTCGAGTTCGATGGTCCACAGCGCGGCGCAGCGAGTCTGCCCCTCCAGCAGGCTGCCCGAACCCTCCGACAGCTCGCGTGGATGCAACGGAACGGATCCGTCGGGGAGGTAGAACGTCTGGCCGCGTCGACGAGTTTCGGCGTCGAGCGCTCCCCCGGGCGTCACCAGTGCGCCCACGTCGGCGATCGCGTAGTGCACCACCAATCCGTTGGACGTCTTCTCGATGTGTACGGCTTGGTCGAGGTCCTTCGAGCCGAGTGGGTCGATGGTGACGAACGGGATGTCGGTGCGGTCGATTCTGCTGTCGGCGTGCAGGTCTCGGGCTTCGACCGCCTCGCGCATCACGTCCGGGTCGAACGCTTCGGTCAGTGCGAACTCGGATCTGATGGCCTCGAAGTCGAAGCCCGGAGCCCTCAGCCGGGTGAGCAGCACCGTCAGTTGTTCCAGTCGTCGTCGGAATCGGCGGCTTTGTTGCGAGCCGCGGCGATCTTCAGAGCCTGTTCCGCGGTGGCCTTGTCCGGATACGGGCCCATGCGGTCGAGGGCGTTGGTCTGCTTGCCCTGTACGACCTGCTTGGTGCTGATGTCGTAGTACCAGGAGGTGTCGTCGTCGGTCATGACTTCCAGTGTGCCCCATGGAGCGACGCCGCAGGAGAACTGCGGAGAAATAGTGAGTGCGAACGAGTCGGCCTGTAAGCCGGATCCTGTCTGCCGTTCCTGCTTTCGCAGGTTCGACGTCGACGACCATCCATCTGGGCACACCGTTGCCGGGTACCTCGAGCAGTCCACCCGCAGGCTCGGGCGAGCAGCCCTCGAGCACCTGCGCAGCTGCACCACTTTCGAGGTGCAGCCTTCGACCTTGCTCCGGGCGGGGTTTACCTAGCCATCCCAGTCACCTGGGATGCTGGTGCGCTCTTACCGCACCGTTTCACCCTGACCTGCAGTTCGATTCCGAAGAACCGATCCGCAGGCGGTCTGTTTTCTGTGGCACTGTCCCGCGAGTCACCTCGGGTTGCCGTTAACAACCGCCCTGCTCTGTGGAGTCCGGACTTTCCTCGGCTCGAAGCGCGACGACACTCGTTCGCCGGTCCTCCGAGCCGCAGCCGTCCGGCCAACTCGTTCGCGGTTGCGTACTCTACTCGTCTCACGTCGACGGCTCGGCGGCTGCCCGGCCACGAAGGACGGTGACGCTCGTGACGGCTGCGGCAGCGGTGACGGCCATGCCGACCCAGGCGGCCGACGTGTACGACCCTTCCGTGGGAAAGGTCGAACCGGCATGCGTTCCGCCGGCCAGAACCAGACCGCCGATCGCACTACCGAACGCGAAACCGACACTGCGCACCACCTGGTTGACGCTCATGGCGCTCGAGGTCTCCCCCGACGGAACCACCGAAAGAACGACGGACGGCATCGCCGCCGAAAAACTCCCGACACCGAAGCCCAGGATCGACATCGCGAGGCAGAGTTCCAGGACGCTGGTTCGGGTTCCGGCGAACAGCGCGAGGGCCCCTAGAACGACGAGTGCGCTGACCGTCAGAGCGTGGGCGGGCCCCACCCGACGTAGTGCGCGGGGCACCAGTTTGCCCGCGAGAAACCCGAACACGGAGAACGGAACCAGGACCAGTCCTGCCGTGAAGACGTCGAGCCCGAAGCCGTATCCGGCACCGGACGGCGTCTGCGCGTATCGCGTCACTATGGTGAGCAGGAGATACATGCCTATGCCGCCCAGGAACATCGCTCCGTTCGCCCCGACCACGGCCCGATGGCGGAGCAACCGGAGATCGACGAGCGGTGCCGAACTTCCGATCTCGATCCGCACCCAGATATATGTTGCGATGGCAGCTGTTGTGGCCATCGCTCCCGCCCACCAGGGATAGCTCGTCCACAGCGCCCTCTCGCTCACGAGAATCAGGACCATCGACAGAACGAGCGCGAGCAGCAGTGCACCGGGGACGTCGATCCGCAGCGAGTGTTTCTGCGCAGCAGCAGGAATGACTCTCAGCGCAACAAGCAGCGCAAGGACGGTGATCACAGCACCGAATCCGTAGGCGGCGCGGATTCCACCGTGCTCGGTCAACAGCCCCGACAACGGGTACCCCACGCCGACGCCCGCCGTCGATGCAACCGACAACAACGCAATGGTCGATCCAGAGCGTCTGTCGGACAGATGATCTCGGGCAACCCCCATCAGCATCGAGGTCAGAGCGAGCCCCACTCCCTGTGCCGCTCGGCCGAGGAGCAACCAGGTGAAGGACAGTGGGAGTGCGGTCAGAACTCCTCCGACCGACACCACGCCGAGTGTCCCGAGAATCGCTGCCCTTCGATGCGGGCCCGATCCGAGACGGCCCAGAATCGGTGTCGTGACGGCACCCGTCAACAGCGCCACCGTCAACGTCCACTGCGCGCTCGACAGCGATACATCGAATGTGGTTGCAACACTGGTGATCAACGGAGCACCGAGGCTGCCGACGGCGGCCACGACCACTCCGACGAACACCAGCGAAGGGACGAGCAGTCGCGAGTCGCGGCACTCGGCGTCGGCGGTCATCGGTTCGTGTCGCTCGTGATGTGGTCGAACAATCCGGCCTGGATGCGAGTGCCCACTCCGTTCGCCCATGGTGCGTCGACGTCGTCGATCTGCAGGGCCGCACCACTGTTGAGCAGCATGCCGAACGCGAGAAATGCTTTCACGGTCACGGCATCGAGCTCGGTGACCTCCGCAACGGTGTTCCACATCCGGCCGAAGCCGGCCCGCACCGCGTCCCGGACCTCGGGATCGCCACATGCAGCGATCCCTTGTAGTTGCAGCAACAGTGAGGTTCGATCCTCGAGCATGGTGTAGTAGCGGTCCCCCATCGACGCCAACGCCCGTTGCCCGGTGTCCGTACCCGCCGCTTCGCGCATTCCGTCCGCCAACCGATCGAAGGACGCGACGACCAATTCGGAGAACAGCGCTTTCTTGGTTCCGAATATCCGAAAGATGTAGGCCTGAGTGATGCCGGCTGTGCGAGCGATCGCCTCGGTCGAACCGCCGTGGAGTCCGGCCGTCGCGAACTCTTCCGCTGCGATCCGCAGGATCTGCTCGCGACGGTCGGGTCCGGTCATCCGTTCCCGCTGCGCCATGCCCAACAAGTTACTGGTTACTAACTACTTACTCAAGGCCTTTGCCGAGCGCTTCACTACAGTTCCTCCCATGAGCGAATGGGTCGTGTTGCTGCGCGGCATCAACGTCGGCGGCATCAACATCAAGATGGCCGATCTCCGCGCGGCTCTGACATCGGCCGGCTTCACCGATGTCCGGACCGTTCTGGCGACCGGAAATGTCCTGCTGCGCTCCCCGCTGACTGCCGCCGGGGTGAAGGCACAGGCGGAGAACACACTGGCCCAGGCGTTCGGCTACCAGGCCTGGGTTGTCGTGCTGGACGTGCCGACACTTCGAGCGATAGTGGAGTCCTACCCGTTCGACGCCGAACGAGAAGGCTGGCATCCTTATGTGGTGTTCGGCAGCGATGATAGCCATTTGACCGAATTGTCTGCTCTTGCAGACGAACTCGACCCCGAGCTCGAAAGGATCACCGAGGGGAACAGCGTGCTCTACTGGGAGGTGCGCAAGGGCAGCACCACCGACAGCACGTTCGGGAAAGCCACGGCGAAAGCCAAGTACAAGGCCACGACGACCACTCGAAATCTGCGGACGCTCGTGAAGATTCTCGCGTGACCGTTCTCGCCGCGGCATTGGTCGCTGCTGTCCTCGTCTTCGCGATCGCGCGCCCTCGTGGTCTGCCCGAGATCGTCGCCGCACTACCGGCTGCGGCGATCGTTCTGCTCGTCGGCCTCGTCAGCGTCGACGCCGCACGAGAGCAAGTTCTCGAACTTGCTCCGACCGTGGTGTTTCTGGCGTTCATCCTGATCCTGGCGCATCTCTCGGACGCGCTCGGCGTGTTCACCTGGATCGCGGCGAAGCTACGACGAGGCGCGAAGGGCAGCTCCCGAAGACTGCTGACCCTCGTGTTCGCGGCAGCGGCGTCGACCACCGCAGTACTGAGCCTCGACGCCACCGTGGTGCTGCTGACGCCGGCCATCATCGGTGCTGCGCGGATCCTGGGGATGTCGCCGCGTCCGCACAGTTACGCCACTGCGCACCTGTCCAATTCGGCCTCGACGTTGCTGCCGGTATCGAACCTGACCAACCTTCTCGCATTCGCCGCGACCGGACTCACCTTCCTGCACTTCACCGCGCTGATGGCATTGCCCTGGATATTCGCGGTGGCCATCGAGCTGGCGGTGTTCCTGATCTTCTTCCGCAAGGATCTGACCCGCACAGCCACACCACCGGAGAACTCGACCCAGCAGAGCGCCGCGGACGTACCCGCACCGAAGACCACTCTCGTCATCCTCGCCGCGACACTCATCGGCTTCGCAGTGGCAGGCCTGTTCGACGTCGAACCGTTCTGGGTGGCGGCGGTGGGGTCGATTGCGCTCGCGATCCCGGCACTTCGAGATCAGCGCACCACGCCTCGCGCCATTCTGCGCGGCGCCGATCTGCCGTTCTGTGGCTTCGTCTTTCTGCTCGGCATCGTCGTTCTCGGCGTCACCACAGGCCCGATCGGCGACTGGCTGACGCGAATCCTGCCGTCCGACACCACCTTCGCGTCGCTCCTCGCGGCCGCTGCCATCGCGGCGGTGGCGTCGAACATCGTCAACAACCTGCCCGCGACGCTGCTGCTGCTGGCGGCGTTCGGAGCCGACGCTCCCCCGGCTCTGTTGTTGGCCATGGTGATCGGGGTGAACCTCGGCCCCAATCTCACCTACGTCGGGTCGCTGGCAATCATGCTGTGGCGACGCGTCGCATCGGCCAACGACGAGCCGGCAGATCTACGCACCTTCACAGTGTTGGGCGTCATTACGACTCCGCTGACCATCGTCAGTGCCGTGGCCGGCCTGTGGCTTGCCCTGCAGGTCTAGGACCGAGAAAACCAGCTACTGGCTCCGATGGGTGCCGGAGTCGCCGATGATCCTGGTGACCCAATGCTCGAGCGGGCATCAGGGGCGGTTCTTTCCAGCGGCGGATGTTTGAGCGTGGCCTAGCTGTCGCTGCCGAAGAACCACCAGGTGAGGGTGATTGCGATGGCGGCCGCGAGTACGAACAGCAGTGCGGCGGTCCAGTGCGGGTTGAAGGTATCGATGTCGTTCAGCGCAAGCGCCATGGGTGCCCCCTTGTCCGTGCGTCGCGGTTTGTCCGCTGTCGGGGCACCCAGTGTGGCACTTCAAGTGAAGGATCTCATGGCTTTCACCTGCTGGCGCGGTCAGCTGGTGACGGAACGAGCGTGCCGGGTTTGACAAAGTCAGTGGTAGACGCCGGGGCCGGGTGTTTCGTTTTTCGCGATGGACGAGCCCTCCGTCTTGGATTTCGCGCACGACGACGATGCCGGGTGCGCCGGGTGAAGCGGTCTCCGATATTTACGATGTCCCCTGTATTGCGGTGCCAACAAGCCGAAGCGCAAGGACGGTTCGGTGAGATCGAGGGCATTGACATCACCCTGACCTTTCTCCGAAACAAACGTAACGCGACAGAACGCCATACCGCATGCACCAAAGAGCCTGGGATGCCGACGATTCGATGAACGATCAGCGCACCGCCGACAACACCCAGGCTCCCGGACGCCGCCAAATGCACCCGAACACGTTCCGCTACCGGATCCACCTTTCCGACGAGATCACCGGAACCGATCTGTCGGATCTTGCTTCTTCATCGCTGCTTCGAACACGGCTCGCGGTAGTCAGTCGCCATGTGTCAGCCCAGGGCGCTCAGCAACACGGCATCGAGTTCCCCGGCCGGCAGCATCGGCAACATGTGGTGACTGCAGCCGGTCAGGACGACGGTGCGTGCGTTCGGGAGAACCTTCCCGACAGTGTCGACAACACGAGAACTGTTGTGCACCTTACTATCACCGGCGAGGACGACGGTAATGTCCGCGGACAGCGTCGCCCATCGATTCCCCTTAGGGCGGCGCGGAACCACCGGTTTCGTCGATGGGAAGTCCGTGCCTCGCTCGGTGAGATCGAGCCAGTCGGCGTCGAGTGCCGCCTTCTGCGTTTCCCACCGGATCAGAGAACGCATTCGTTCGCGAGTCGGTCGCACCAGAAGAGGCACCGCGTGCAGAAGGTACGCCAGGCGCATGCCAGCGAAACACGAAGGGGGATCGAGCAGGACGAGTGTGTCGACGCGCTCCGGCCGGTGCAGCGCGCACTCGAGTGCCACCATCGCCCCGTACCCATGTCCGACCGCCGACGTCCGCACGACCTCGAGTGTCTCGAGAACCTGATCGAGCCAGGACATCAGTTCATCGACTGTGCGTATCGGTTTGCCACCAACCACGCTTCGTCCGGGCTCGCCCATCGGGTCGATTGCGAAGACCCGGTTGCGCCGGGCCAGGGCGGCGACGTTGGCGAACCAAACGGTCGAGGTTGCACCGCCACCGGGCAGTAGTACCACAGGAGGTCCGTCGAGGGGGCCAGAGGCGTTGACTCGGGTTGTGCCGTAGTCGGATTCGACGTCGATGGTGTCGATAGGGAGCGGCCACTTCGCCAGCACGCGGTCGTACGCCGAAAAGAATCCCTCAACTACGGGGCTATCGCTGAACCGACTCACCGAACCTCCTAGTATCTCGATAATCGAGATACTAGATCATCGTGGTATTTTTGGGAAGCACAACCACCGAAGGCTGACACGGTGGACGAAGAGCTGCACGATGCTCCATCTACTGTGCACCGACTACGCGCACTCACCGTTGAACTCGACCTTTTGGGATCGGAGTTCGGTCGCACGAAGGGTCTTCACCCCACGGACGTTCGCGCACTGATCTACCTACTCGGTGCGCCGGGCCTTCGACCCAGGAATTGGCCCGCATTCGGGTTCGCGCGGCCGGTACATTCTTCGTACCGACCGGATTGATAAAGTCACCAATTGCGCTGGCGCTCTTCATCTGCTCAGGTGCCGTGTTCACCGAAGCTGGGATGGCGCCGATGAGCGTCATCGCAATGTGGGCTACTGCAATAGTCGTGTTCGTTGGAGAAGCCAGTCGGCCAGCGGAGAGTGTCGCCGAAAGGCAAGTGTCGCAGTAGCGACAACACCTGCACGCTACCTCCTCCCAGGATCAGGCATCTGGCCATGAACGCGAAGGTTGGGCAACGTCGATTCAATCAACGAATCGCCGGCAACTCACCGGCAGGTCGGGGCTCGTTGATCCGTCCGTAAGCCTCCATCCTGTTGATCTCGAACAAGATCCTGAGGACACCGGCCCAAATCAAAGATGAGCCGAGCAGGTGCAGGACAATCAAAGTCTCGGGTGTTACACCTAGCGCTTGCAGGAGTCCGATTGCACCCTGCGCTAGCAGAAGTACTACGAAGAGGCTCGCAGACCGAGCCAGTTGTGGCGCACCGACATTGCGCACTCGGAGAAACAACACGCCTACTAGGACGGTCACCACGGCAGCCGCGGTACCGTGCACGAGTGTCATCACCGTCCAATCCAGTGGAATCCGATGCACATCTGCTGAATCGCCCGCATGCACACCAGTTCCCGTGACCACGGTGCCAAGCAGCACAAGAGCCGCGGTGGCACCGAGCAGAACTCGGCCAAGGACCTGAAGTCGCATATTGCTGACAGCTGAAGAAGTTGTGTCGGCGCGCTTCTCGACCAAATCATACGTACGCACGGCAGCAGTGAGAAGCAGCATTGCCGCGATGAAGTGGGCCGCCACCATGTATGGGCTCAGCCGTGCCAACACGGTCAGGCCACCGACGATTGCGTTGAGGACTACGATCCAGAACTGCACCCATGCCATACGCAGAACGTCACGACGCAGCGGCCGTTGACATTTCGCTACGACGATGACGACTCCAACCGCTATACACAGAACCCATGTCAGCAGCCGATTTCCAAACTCGATGAGACCGTGAATGCCCATCTCCGGTGTCGGCCCCAGGGATCCGTCGACACAGGATGGCCACGTTGGACATCCTAGCCCTGATCCTGTGACGCGTACGACGGCACCCCCGACAACGATCGCCATTGTGACGACAACAGATCCGATCGCAGCACGGCGCATTGCAGTCGGACCGAACTCGACTTTCGACGCGATCCAACCGAGTGGTGTTTGCATCAGCTGCTCCCCTGTCGCCGTGGCCCACGATGAGCTGCGACCACTTTGGCTATCGTACCGATTGGCCTTGTTCCGACTCCAACCTCTGAGACCGGTGCTACGGGTCGGTACCAATGCCACCGACACGGGTTGACGCGGCAACAACTCGTTGTCGGAGGTGTGCAGTGGGATCAGTCGTATTGCCGCTTGGCCTCGCTAGACCTCCCGACTGAGGCAACGCACTCTGGTTGAGGACCGAATTCTGGGCTTTCTCTGGGTGTGTGTCGTGGGCACGTCCACCCCGCATTTTCCCGATCCCCCGCCGGGAGGAGGCCGCGCTAGGGTCGTGCAAGGGCGGCCCGACAGAGCCAGTCCGTCTTATTCGGTTCGGCTTGTCTGGCTGCCGGTCCACGGAGTTCGGAGATCTCGATGGTTGAACCGGCCAGGGTGGACAAGGCCAAGCAGTGGGGGTTCGACAAGAAAGTCGGTGATCTCGCCAGATTTGCACGCAGTGGCTCGAAGCAGCTGAGTGGGCAGAGCAGCGATTTGAAGGACGCTACGTCGGACACTGTCGAGAAGCCGACGGCGAAGAAGGCTGACCCCTATCAGGAAGCGATAGCCAAGTACAACGGTGCGTTCACGTCAATGAACGACAAAGGCATTTCTCTCCTGCTGCTGCGCGAACGGTCGACAGACCTGATCGAGCTCGTCGAACAGCTGATCAACAGCGTAGTCAACACTCCCAAGTCGTTCGAGACCGACATCGCCAAGATCGACATCGACAAAGCCCAGTTCCTGGGGGCGGAGGAGTTCGCGCGGAAGGATCTCGAAGCCGCCCGACAGTCGGCGGCAGGTGCCACTGCCGGGTTCTCCGCAGGCGCTGCGGTCGCGAGCATGGCACCGACTGCCGCGTTGTGGGTGGCCACCACCTTTGGCACCGCATCGACCGGCACCGCGATCTCCGCACTCTCCGGCGCTGCAGCAAGCAACGCCGCACTCGCATGGCTCGGCGGAGGAGCTGTTGCAGTCGGCGGCGGAGGTACCGCCGCCGGCACTGCCTTGCTCGCCCTCGCCGGCCCCATCGGCTGGACGGTCGCCGGCGCCACATTGCTTGCCTCGATAGCCGTGTTCACCAAGAACAAATTCGACAACCGCGAGGCGAAGCACGCAGCGCTGATCTCGGTGAAGAAGAACACCGCGCAGATCGAAGGCATAGACGCCCAGATCGGTGATCTCCTCGAACGAACCGCGGTCCTCCGGGACAAGCTCCTGCGAAGCTACAGCGCAGCACTCACGTGCTTCGGCGCTGATTTCCTCACATTGCCCGTGCCCCAGCAGTTCCAGCTCGTGGCGCTGGTGAACAACACGAAGGCCTGCGCAGCCCTGCTGACACAGCGCATCGAGGAGGGCACCGATGACGAATGAGGCAGGGAAGCTCGGAAAGAGCAATCAAGAACAGGCTGTCGCCGCCTGGGTGAACTACCTCAACCAGCTCCGGCTGGACAACCTCCTGAGCGCCCTCGACCTGCAGGACAAGAACCTGACGGAGGCGCTTTCCAGCGTCGACGAAGCGATCCGAAAGATCGACCTCGAGGTGGTCACCACCAACCGCGGCGGAGTGAAAGGCATGCACGGCTTCATCGCCGAGGTCGCAGAAGTGGGCATCGGTAACGCTCGACGCCAGATCCACGGCGACAACCCGCACTACCAATGGATTAACAACAACAGCCCCGTCGACCTGATGCGCAGCGGCGTAGCAATTCAGCAGAAATTCGTCGCCGCCGGCGGCAGATTCGGTCTCGGTGCGATCGCCGACCACCTTCAGAAGTATCCCGACTTCGTCGAGAACGGCGGGAAATACCAGATCCCCCGCGATCACTTCGAGGTCATCCAGAAACTGCACGCCATGCCACGCGAGGAAGCAAGCAAACTCCTGACGATCGGCGGCGACGGCCTGTCCCTCAAGGACTGGACGAAAGTCCACGCCTTCTTCGGGGAGGGATCTGTCGGCATCGAATCACTCGAGCCCTCACACCTGAAGTACTCCGAGGTTCAAAAGGGTGCCTACAGCGCGACTCTGCAGTCAGAGGCTGATTCCCTCCACTCGACCGACCAGTCCCTGCGGGACGACGCCTACCAACAAAGCAAGCCGACCCTGCGGCAGGGCGCGAAGGCCACACTTGCGGCCGCCGCCATCGAAGGCGGGACCGCACTCGCGCGGGCCGTGATCGCGAAACGCCGTGCAGGCAAGCAGCTCAAAGACTTCACACGCGACGATTGGACCGACATCGCGGGCGAAGGAGGTCTCGGCACCGCCCAAGGCGGTGTCCGAGGACTCAGCATCTACTGGCTCACGAACTTCTCCGCCACCCCCGCAGCCGTCGCCAGCTCAATCGTCACCGCTGCTTTCGGCGTCGCGGAGCAGGCGAACAAACTCCGTGGCGGTGAGATCGAGGAGGTGACGTTCATCGAGAACTCGGAGCTCGTCTGTCTGGAGACTGCCGTCAGCGCCCTGTCCTCGTTCGTCGGCCAGGCCATTATTCCAGTGCCGGTTCTCGGTGCCGTGATCGGCAATACTGTCGGCGTTGTCATGTACAAGGCTGTGTCGTCTTCGCTCTCCGAGCGTGAGGCGTTGCTGATCGAGCGTTATCTCGGCGAGCAGCGGGTTCTCGATGAGCAACTCGGCTCCGAGTACCAGGAGCTGATCGAGCAGCTCGATGCGAGCATGTCCGACTACCTCGGTGTGCTCGAACGGGCCTTCTCCCCTGACTTGGAGGTCGCTCTCCTCGGATCCATCGAGCTCGCGCTCGAGCTCGGGGTGGCTCCTGACGAGGTCTTGGATTCCGACGAGAAAGTCCTCGCCTACTTTCTCGACTAGCCCGATGCCCCTGAAACGTCAGCAATTCCGTGCCGTCCATTCCTAGAACTGACAGCCATACGTCGACGAGGCAAAAAAGCTGTAGCTCAGTTTCACCGGCAGAGACCGTCGCGTCAGCTCAGCGCAGAGTCGAGATCGATCGTCAGGGGCATCGGGGCCTCGATGACGCACCGCCCTCGACGAACGTGCTCGACGTATCCGTGCGGACTCAGATCCAGCGTTGTGAGCGTGGCAGCATCCGGATCGACAATCCAGTAATGGGGAATCCCCGCGTCGGCGTACTCGCTGCGTTTGGTCACCACATCAGTCCGACGAGACCCAGGCGAGATCACCTCGACGACCAACACGATATCTTCGGCGTGCAGCGCCTCAGGTGAGTCGATTGCGCACACCACCACGTCGGGTACCCGCACCGTCGCCGGCGTCACCGAATCGACGACAACCTCGATTTCCGGTAGCGCTTCGAGCCCATCAGGAAGCTGTTCACCGATCTGAGTGCAGAGCCGAAACAGTGTGCGGGCGTGCGTCTTCGGCGGCCGCGGTGACAAGATCGGCACGCCCTCTTGCATCTCGGCGTGATAGTCGTCCTCACCCAGCGCACGCCACTGCTCGACAGACAGCAGTTTGGGGTGCGCTCTGGCGGCGGTCACTCGTGCAGTCTAACCGCGGTCACTGCCGGCACCACCGACAATGGCCGTGGTGCGGTCCGACGCGATCGGTGCGGGTCTCATTCACGTCGTGCGCGGAGCGTCGAGACCGCCAGGCCCACACCGAACACTGCGGCACCGACCACCGCTCCCATCACCGGCAACAGCACCCCAGCATGCACGGTGTCGAACAACGGCGGACCGCCGTAGATGTCTCGACGCGCAACGCCAGTCGGCCCGAGGTCGTCGAAGGAGGGATCCGCGACCATCCTGACGCGGATCTCGGGAGGTTCGCTCCGAGCCCACCATGCGGTCCCCGCGCCGACGATGCTTCCCGCCACCAGTGGGGCCACCACAAGCGTCAGCCGACCGGTCCCTCGGCCGAGACAGAGCCGTCCGAGAATGACCGAGACGACGCAGCCGATCAGAAGTGCGGCGACTGGAGCGACGAAAGTGATCGGCCACCATGGCGGTCCCGACACATACTGCACGTAGTCGAACACGCGAAAATACCCGGTGTCGCCCGAATCCACAGGCGGTGGGGCATCGGCATCGAGCCAACTCCGCGTCACCCCGTACCGCCACCCGAACGCGACTGCCAGACCGGCAACGGCGGATGCGAACGCCGCCAAGACAATCCAGCGGGCCACCACAGGCTCGCGAATACTGTTCTCGGACATACAGACCGCGCTCTCCTTCGATGCTCCGAAAGGATCAGGCCAGTCGAGTCAAGTGCGAGGTGTCGTTGACCAATCGCACCGAGGCCCCACCGTCGGGGTAGAACTCGGCGATGCTCAGCGAGGCGAGGTCGAGGTGCAGTCGATACAGCAGCGACGGGCCGACATCGAGCGCGAGTTGCAGCAACATCTTGATCGGAGTCACGTGGGTGACCACCAGAACAGTTTTGCCGGCGTATTCGCTCAGCAACCGGTCCAGGGTTGCTTCGATGCGCGTGCGCACCGCGTCGAAGCTCTCTCCGTTCGGCGGTGCTACGGACGTCTTGCCGAGCCAGTCCTGATGCTGCTCCGGGTATCGCTCTTTCGCCTCGCCGAACGTCAAGCCCTCCCAGTCGCCGAAGTCGGTTTCGATGAGGCCGTCGACGGTGGTGACAGGCAATCCGAGGCGGCCGGCTGTCGCTGCGGCAGTCTGTTGTGCGCGCGCGAGCGGCGAGGCCACAATGGCGTCGATGTCGGTGCGTGAACCCAGAACCGTTGCGGCAGAATCAGCTTGATGTCGGCCGAGTTCGGTCAGATCCGGGTTGCCGCGGCCCGAGTATCGACGGTCGACCGACATAGGGGTCTGGCCGTGTCGCAGCAACAACAGGCGCGTCGGCTCCCCCATCGCACCGGTCCACCCCGGCGACGCGGGCTTCGTTGCGACCGACTCGGCGTCGGGCCGAGCCGATAGGTCCTTTCCCTCGGCCGCTGCGTCCATCGCCTCGTTGGCCAGCGCGTCGGCGTGTGAATTCTGCGAGCGCGGAATCCATTCGTAGGTGACGGAGTCGAAGCCGCGGGCCAGTTCGGCGGCTTTGCGCTGAAGCGGAATCATGTCCGGGTGCTTCACTTTCCAGCGCCCGGACATCTGTTCGACGACGAGTTTGGAGTCCATGCGGACGGCAACCTCACGAGCCCCGACATCGCGGGCCGCACTCAAAGCAGCGATCAGGCCGTTGTACTCGGCGACGTTGTTGGTGGCGACGCCCAGCGATGCCCGACGCTCAGCGAGAACCTGCGAGCGATCGGCGCTGAACACCACTGCGCCGTACCCGGCCGGGCCGGGGTTCCCACGCGATCCACCGTCGGCCTCGGCGACGACCCTCGATACCTGACTCAAATTCCGGATTCCTTGGTGCGCACCAGGATTGCGTTACACTCGGAACAGCGAATCAAAGCGTCCGCGGGCTTGTTGGCGATGCTTGCGATCTCGTTGCGATCGAGTTCGATGCGGCACGCTCCGCATCGGCGAGCCTGCAGCAGTGCCGCACCGCGGCCGGTGAGCGCTCGCTGCTTCTCGTAGAGCGCAAGAAGGTCCGCGGGCAATCCCGAGACCAACGACTCGCGGCGCGCGGCGCCGCGCTTCTCGGCGACATCGAGGTCGGCGACGGCGTCGTCGCGGCGACGGCCGGCGTCGACCAATTCGTCTTCGATCTGGGTAAGCTGCGCGCCGGCGTGCTCGTAGTCTCGCTCGCTGGCCTCACGCTGCTCCATGACCTCGAGCAGTTCCTCTTCGAGGATGCCCTGGCGACGTTCGAGGCTGCCAAGTTCGTGCTGCAGTTCGGTCATCTGCTTCGGCGCGATGGTGCCGCTCTCGAGCATCTTCTTGTCGCGAGCCTCCCGCTTCCGAACCGCGTCGACCTCACCCTCGAGCTTGCGGATATCCCGATCGAGGTCGTCCATCGAGATCTGCACCGTCACCGCTGCGTCCTTGCGGGTGGTGCGCTCGGTCTCGAGCTTGTCCACCTCCTGCTGCTCGGGGAGGCTTTTGCGGCGGTGGGCGATCTGCGAGAGTTCGGTATCCACACCGGCCAACTCGAGCAGCGAGGCCTGGACTTTGGGATCGACGTTCACGCTTGATGACTCCTGCGACTATGGAAGTTGGTTCCGATCACCCTACCGGCTGCAGAACGGCGAGAGCGCCGGATACAAGCCATCAGGGTCGATTCTGCAGGCTCCACTCCTGCCCATCAGGGTCGTTTCTGCAGGCTCCACTCCGGCCCAGCAGCCGGTTACAGCGTCCACGGGTCGGTACGGACCTCGGTGACCCGGCTACTCCACCCGTCGGTGTCGCCGAATGCGGCGTCGACGATTCCTCGCGCCTGTTCGCACCACGGGAACTCCGAGGCCCAGTGCGCGGTGTCGATCACCGCGGGGCCGCCTGCGCGCAGGTGCTCGTCGACGGGGTGGTGCCGAAGGTCCGAAGTGACGTACACATCGGCGTCGGTGCGCGCCACCGTGGAAAGAAACGAGTCACCCGCTCCCCCACACATCGCAACCACCGAGACCGTGGCCTCGGGGTTTCCTGCAGCGCGCACTCCCCACGTAGTAGTGGGCAACGCCTCGCGGACGACCTCGGTGAATTCGGCCAACGTCATCGGATTCGGCAGCATTCCGATGCGGCCCAGGCCGGTGCACGACGGTAGGGCCGCGGATTCGAAGACGTCGAACGCGGGCTCCTCGTAGGGGTGTGCCCGACGCATCGCCGAAAGCATTTCTGCACGTTGCCCTTTGGGGGCAACGACTTCGATGCGATCCTCCGCCTCGGTGTGTACCTCGCCCAGAACACCGAGCGTCGGGTTCGCGTTCGGGCCCGGACGGAATTGGCCGAGACCCGCACTCTGCCAGCTCGCTTCGCTGTAGTCACCGATCTGTCCGGCTCCGGCGTCGAACAGGGCCCGCCGCACCGCGGCCGAGTCGGAGGTCGGCACGAAGACCACCCACTTGTCATGTGCGGGAGCAGGAATGGGATCGAGTGGCCGGGTGTCGATCACCCCGAGCGCGAACGCAAGTGCGTCGGAGACCCCGGGATCTGCGGAGTCGGCGTTGGTGTGGGCGGTGAACAGCGCGCAGTCGGCCTTGATCATGCGGTGGATCACCGATCCCTTCGCGGTGTCGGCCGCGACGGTGTCCACGCCTTTGAGCAGCAAGGGATGGTGGGCGACGATGAGATCGGCACCCCAGGCGATGGCGTCGTCGACCACTGCATCGGTGACGTCGACGGTGTACACGACCTGCTGCACAACAGCTTCGGGATCTCCGCACACCAGGCCCACCGAGTCCCAGCTCTCCGCCAGACGGGGTGGGTACGCGTCGTCGAGTACCTCGATGACGTCTGCCAGTGTCACTGCCATGTTCGCTGCTCTCCTCACAGAACGGTGTTCAACGCGTCCACCAGTATGTCGACCTGCTGCGAGTCCCGTACTGCGACGCGCAGGTAGTGACGGTCGAGTCCCGGAAACGTGTCTGCGCGCCGCACCGCGATACCCATGGTGCGCAGGCGTTCTCGAACCAAATCGGCATCCTGGACGCGCACCAACAGAAACGGCCCCCGGGCCGGGCCTGCGACAAAGAGGCCAAGAGCCTCGAGTCGCGGGATCATCGCGATGCGTTCACAGTGGATGCGCTCGGACTCGGCGCGTGCCTGATCGACGGCGAACGGTTCGGTGCAGGCGCGGATCGCTTCGAGTTGCAGACTCCCCAGGGGCCAGTGCGCGCGGCCGTACTGCAGCCTCGCGAGGAAGTCGGGGTGCCCCAATGCGTATCCGCATCGCAACCCCGCCAGCGCCCACGTCTTCGTCAGGCTCCGCAGAACCAGAACGTCGTCCAGGCTCTGTGACGCGACGGATTCCCCCGCCCCGAGCACGGCGTCGGCGAAGGCCTCGTCGATCACCAGTGTGCGGCCGGGTCGACGAAGTCTCAGGACCGTCTCGCGTGGGTGCAGAACCGATGTGGGGTTGGTCGGGTTGCCGAGGATCACCATGTCGGCGGCATCGGGCACGAGCGTCGGATCGAGTTCGAAGGGCGGCGGCAGGATCACTCGGTGCACCGGGATGCCCGCCTGCTCCAGCACCCAGTCGGGCTCGGTGAACGACGGGTGGATCGTCGCAACGAGCTGGGGCCCCAGCCGGGGCAGCATCGCGAAACCCTCGGCCCCGCCGCTGAGCAGCAACACCTCGTCCGGTGAACGGCCGTGGTGTGCGGCAACCTGCTCGCGCGCGGCCTTCTCCGCAGCCAGAGAAGGATACGAACCCAACGAACTCAGTGCCGCGGCCAGCCGATCGCGAAGCCATGCCGGCGGTCCGTCACCGCGCACGTTGACTGCGAAGTCGACGAATCCGGAATCGACCTCGACGTCCCCGTGGTGACGGAGTAGCGCATCGGGATCGGCAGCTGTGTCGGACATCGCGACGAGCGTAGCCGCGCCGTCGTCGAACAGCCCGCACCGATACGCTTCGACCATGTCTGTCGATGCTCCCGCGTCCGTTGTCCTGTTCGATCTCGATGGGACGTTGACCGATTCCGCACCGGGAATTCACGCTGGTTTTCGTCATGCATTGGCGTCGGTGGACGCCCCCGAGCCGACCGAGGAACAGCTCTCGATGGTCGTCGGACCACCCCTGATCGACACGTTGCGCGGCCTCGGCCTGGACGAGGATGCGGCGCAACGTGCGCTGGCGGCGTACTTCGAGCGCTACGACGAGCGGGGCTGGGCCGAGAACACCGCGTTCGACGGTATCGAGTCGGTGTTGACGCGATTGCAGGATCGCGGCGTCCGCCTCGGTGTGGCGACGTCCAAATCGGAGCGATTCGCCGTTCGGATTCTGGACCACTTCGGCCTCTCGCGGTACTTCGAGTTCATCGGCGGTGCCAGCAACGACGGTGCCCGGCGCGCGAAGTCCGATGTGATCGCGCATTCGCTGACCAACCTCGGCATCGACCCGGTGGAGTCCGTGGACGGCGGCACGGCCGGGGTAATCATGATCGGTGATCGTGACCACGACGTGCACGGTGCCGCTCGATTCGGCATTCCCACGGTGTACGTGGAGTGGGGCTACGGCGTCGACGGCGAGAGCGACGACGCCGCGTTCACCGCGTCGAGCATGGACGAACTGGCCACCGTGCTCGAGCAGAACACGGCGGCCGTGCTGTGAACGAGCCACTGCATGTGACGTTCGTGTGCACCGGCAACATCTGCCGATCGCCGATGGCCGAGAAGGTCTTCGCGGGGCATCTGCGCGACGCCGGTCTGGACGACGCGGTGTGTGTCTCGAGCGCCGGGACCGGCGGTTGGCACGTGGGCGACGGCGCAGATCCACGAACCGTCGCCGAGCTCGATGCCAACGGATACGACAGCGAGCACGCGGCAGCGCAGGTCGGACCGGATCATCTGGCAGCAGATCTGATCGTCGCGCTCGATACCGGCCATGCGCGCGCCCTACTGCAGCTCGGCGCTCCGGCAGATCGTGTCGCACTGCTGCGGTCGTTCGATCCCGATGCCGACGACTCGTCGGTGGCCGATCCGTACTACTCGTCCGATTCGGCGTTCACAGAGGTGCGCGAGCAGATCGAAAGTGCCGTTCCCGGCATGCTGGACTGGGCACGGTCTCGACTCTCTCGCTGACCCGGCTACCGTGGTGGAGTGCGAAAGTTAGCGTTCTTGCTGCGACCCAAATGGTTGGTGCTGGCTGCGGTAGTGCTGGCCTTTGCGTTCCTGTGCTTCAGCGTGCTCGCTCCGTGGCAGCTGGGGAAGAACACCTCGACGTCCGAGCGCAACGATCTGATCACCCGATCCGTCGACGCGGATCCGGTGCCGATCTCCGATGTTCTCACCGCAAACGGGTTTCCGGCCGAGGACGAGTGGCGTCGGGTCATCGCACCCGGGTCCTATGTCGCAGATTCCGACGTCCTGGTGCGGCTGCGCAGCATCCGTGATCAGCCCGCATACGAGGTCATCACCCCGTTCGTGATCGATGGCGGGCCCACCGTGCTCGTCAATCGCGGGTACGTGTTGCCGGTGGAGGGAACCAGAGCGCCCGAGTTCGAGGCGGCACCCGCCGGTGAAGTGACGCTGAACGCACGGCTACGCCAAGCCGAGGGCACCTCGCGCGAGCCCGTCGAGGACGACGGTCGGCTGCAGGTCTACAACATCAATCCGGAACAGATCGGCGCAGCGGTCGGAGTCGACGCCATCGACGGATACCTACAGCTCGACGACGAACAGCCGGGCGGTCTCGGCTTGATCGAACTGCCGCAGACCGACGCAGGCCCCTATCTGTCCTACGGTCTGCAGTGGCTGGCGTTCGGCATCATGGCACCGCTGGGCCTGGCGTATTTCGCTCGGGCGGAGATACGGGAACGCCGTAACTCGCGTGCCGAACTCGCCGACGCGACGGCCGGCGAGCCGGACGCCGAACCCGAGGCCGCTCACGACGAGGAAGAAGAATTCACCCTGCCCACACGCCGCGAGAAGCGAGCCAGGGCGCGTGCGGCGTCACGCTCGACGACGCCGTCGGATCCCCGCTTGGCCGATCGCTACGGCAAGAATCGCTGACGCGAGAGCAGACAGTTCCTGTACTCGGCTCGACAGTACGACCGATCGATGAAGGTCGCGTGCAGTCGGCGAGTGGCCGTCACCGAGTGTCGGCCTGATCTCGACGCCGTGTCGGTACTGCGTTCTGCCGCCGAGCTGCAGCCCCAGTGCCCCGGCAGCCGACGCCTCCGCAACACCTGCGTTGGGGCTGGGGTGCTGCGCGGCGTCGCGTCGCCACATCTTCAGCGCTCGGGCGGGCGAACCCTGCACCGAGGGAGCCGCGACGACCGTCGCCACGCCGGTGACGCGAGCCGGCAGCAGGTTCAGAACGTCGTCGATTCGTGCTGCGGCCCAACCGAAGCGCAGATATTTCGGAGACCGGTAGCCGACCATCGCGTCGAGCGTGTTGCTCGCTCGGTAGGCCAGAATTCCCGGCACCCCGGCCAGTGCTCCCCACACCAGCACTCCGACAGTTGCGTCGGAGGTGTTCTCCGCGATGGACTCCAGTGCGGCGCGCGCGAGGCCGTCGGAGTCGAGTGGTTCCGGATCTCGACCGCACAGTGACGGCAGCAGTGCGCGTGCGCTCTCGAGGTCGTCGTTGTCGAGGTGGTCCGCCATCTGCCGGCCCACCTTCGCCAGGGACGTGCCTCCGAGCGTCGCCCAGGTAGCAGCCGCGACCAGAGCAACCTCAGTGGGTGCACCTGCACGACCGGCCACGCGACTCGACCCGACGCCGAGTGCGGTCACCGAGCCGATCAACGCGACTGCGTGGACGACGCCAAGAGCCCGGCTGTCGCGATAGAGGACGTGTTCGACGCGCAGTGCTGTGGTGCCGAATCCTGCAACCGGGTGCCAGCGTTGTGGGTCTGCGAACACTCGATCGAGGCCGTAGCCGACCAGTAAGCCGATCGCTCGGGGGTGTGTCCACATCCCACGAATCTTGCCAACTGCGCACCCGGCGCAGGAATTCGGTATGCCGGACTCAGCGCTGGCGGTACGCGCCCGCCAGCTGGCGACCGCTGAAATTCATGTCGTTTCCGTCGTTGAGCAGTGCAATTGCCATTCCTACGAAGCCGACCGTTGCCATTACGAACAGTGTCATGATTCCCCCAGAATCTCGTGTGGATCCGCCAATGCGGACTTGTCTGTAACAGATTGTTACCCCTATGTTCGCCGATTCCCACTTCTTTGAGGTCGGCGTCACGTGTGTCCGTCATCACGAGACGGCCGTCTCATCGGAACGTCCAAATGCCAACGGCCACCGACACTCTCGGACTGTGCGCATCTACTGTGGTTTCTGTTGCACAGCAAAGAGATGCTGTTCGTCGGTCACGACCGATCTGAGGAATTCGTCGACCACCTTCACCCTCGCCAGACCGGTCAGCTCTCGCGGCACCACGGTCCAGTAGGTTCGCTCCACCGAGACGACTCCGGGCAGCACCGACGTCAGAGCGTCGTCCGGTTCGCCGATGTAACTGGGCAAGGGCGCGATTCCCACACCGGACCTCGCGGCGATCCACTGACCGGTGATGTTGTTGGTCTGTATCCGTGCACGCCCGTCGGGAAGGATGGCGTCCAGTATTCGCAGTGGCGCAACGTCGAGCAGAGCGTCGACATACGAAATGAGAGTGTGTTCTCGCAAATCCTCGACGGTGTCGACAGGGGGCGTCGCAGCGAGATACGGTGCGGCAGCGTAGAGCCCGAGGGAGTACGTCGCCAGCCTGCGAGTCACCACGAATCTCGGCGATGGCCGTTCCAACGTGATCGCGATATCGAACTCCCTGGTGGCCAAAGAATTGTGCTCCGTGGCGGTGACCAACTCGATGTCGAGATCGGGGTGCTTGTCCCTGAGCAGCCCCAGTTTGGGCGTCAGGACGAATGCCCCGAACCCGTCCGGAGCCGCGATACGCACGGTCCCTCGCAACGATCCGGTGTCGGAGGTCTGATCCTCGAACGCGGCGATGAGTGTCGATTCGACGGTCTCCGCGTATCCGACGAGGCGTCGACCCGCCTCGGTGAGTCGCCAGCCCGACGGTGTCCTGTCGAACAGGCGCTGCCCGGCCGATTTCTCGAGCGCCGTGATGCGCCGACCGACGGTGGTGTGGTCCACCCCGAGAGTGTGCGAGGCGTCGGTCAAGCGCCCGGTCCGCGACACTTCGAGGAAGTAGCGGAGATTGTCTGCGTTGAACACCCACCGAGACTAGCGCCGGTGTGCATTTCTGCACAGTGATCTGCGGCTTTGGCCTTTGACATGTGCATCCGTACAAGTGAGACTCGGAACACACCGATGGAAGGATCGAACGTTGACCGACGTCATCACGCACTGGCTCGATGGAATGACATATTCCGGCACCTCCGACCGGACCGCCCCCGTCACCAACCCCGCTACCGGTGAGGTCACCGGCACGCTCACCCTGGCCGACACCGGCGACGCCCGCGCGGTCATCGACGCGGCTGCAGCTGCGTTCCCGGCGTGGCGCGACACCTCCCTCGCCAAGCGAACCTCCATCCTGTTCTCGTTCCGAGAACTGTTGAACGCCAAAAAGAACGAGCTCGCCGAGATCATCACCGCCGAACACGGGAAGGTCCTCTCCGACGCACTCGGTGAGATCTCCCGCGGCCAAGAAGTCGTCGAATTCGCCTGCGGCATGGCCCATCTACTCAAGGGCGGATACACCGAGAACGCCTCCACCGGCGTCGACGTCTACTCCATCCGTCAACCGCTCGGACCGGTCGGCATCATCTCCCCCTTCAACTTCCCCGCCATGGTCCCGATGTGGTTCTTCCCCATCGCCATCGCCGCCGGCAACACCGTCGTCCTCAAACCCTCCGAGAAAGACCCGAGCGCCAGCATCTGGCTCGCCCAGCTCTGGGCCGAGGCAGGCCTGCCCGACGGCGTCTTCAACGTCCTTCAAGGCGACAAGGTGGCCGTCGACGAACTCCTCGAGAACAAGAAGATCAAATCGATCTCCTTCGTCGGCTCCACCCCCATCGCCCAGTACGTCTACTCCACCGGCACAGCCCACGGAAAGCGCGTCCAAGCCCTCGGCGGCGCCAAGAACCATGCCGTCGTCCTCCCCGACGCAGATCTCGACCTCGCCGCCGACGCCATGGTCAACGCGGGCTTCGGCTCCGCAGGCGAACGGTGCATGGCGATCTCTGCCCTCGTGGCCGTGGGAAACATCGCCGACGAACTCGTCGCCAAGATCGCCGAACGCACCACGCCGTTGGTCACCGGCGACGGAACCCGAGGTGCAGACATGGGTCCACTCGTCACCAAGGCACACCGTGACAAGGTCGCCTCCTACGTCGACGCAGGCGAAGCGGCCGGGGCCACCCTCGTCGTCGACGGTCGCACCGTCCAGCCCGACGGTGGCACCGACGGATTCTGGCTCGGCCCCACCCTCATCGACCACGTCACTCCCGACATGAGCATCTACACCGACGAGATCTTCGGACCCGTACTCTCGGTCGTCCGTCTCGACACCTACGACGAGGCGCTGCAGCTGATCAACGAGAATCCCTACGGCAACGGCACCGCCATCTTCACCAACGACGGCGGGGCTGCACGCCGCTTCCAGAACGAGGTCGAGGTCGGCATGGTCGGCATCAACGTACCCATCCCGGTTCCCATGTCGTACTACAGCTTCGGCGGCTGGAAGAACTCCCTCTTCGGCGACAGCCACGCCCACGGCACCGAGGGTGTCCACTTCTTCACCCGTGGCAAAGCCGTCACCAGTCGCTGGCTCGATCCCAGCCACGGCGGCATCAACCTCGGCTTCCCTGAAAACAGCTGAGCCCCGAAAACAGCTAGCCTCGAAGGAGCACACCATGGTCGCCAATATTTCGTTTCCTCGGTTCCTCAAGCTGGGCGGCGGTGCCGTCGAAGAGTTGGGGACGGTACTGACCGACCTCGACGTGTCACGGCCGTTGCTCGTCACCGATGCGTTCATGGCCGGCAACGGCTCGGCGGATCGTTTGATGAAGATCATGACCGAGGCCGGGAAGACGCCTGCACTGTTCTCGGGCACCGTTCCGGATCCGACGACCGATTCGTTGGTCGCCGGTCTCGAAGCGGTTCAGCAGCATTCGGCCGATTCGATCATCGGGTTCGGCGGCGGCAGTCCGATGGACACGGCCAAGGCGCTGGCCATTCTCGCGGTGCAGGGCGGAACGATGCGCGACTTCAAAGCCCCAGTGCTCTCGACCGGCCCGGCACTACCGATCATCGCCATCCCCACCACGGCCGGAAGTGGTTCGGAGGCAACTCAGTTCACCATCATCACCGATGTCGCCTCGGACGAGAAGATGTTGTGCCCCGGCCTGTCGTTCCTGCCGATCGCCTCGATCATCGACTTCGAGTTGACGATGTCGATGCCGGCGCGCTTGACGGCGGATACCGGTGTCGATGCACTCACCCACGCCATCGAGGCGTATGTCAGCAAGAAGGCCAACCCCATTTCCGACGGTTTGGCGCTCAGTGCGATTCGCACGATCGGAACGTCGTTGCTGCGCGCGTATCGGGACGGCGACGACCGGCGGGCGCGCGAGGCCATGATGCATGCCTCGACGCAGGCCGGAATGGCCTTCTCCAATGCGAGCGTCGCTCTGGTGCACGGCATGAGTCGACCGATCGGCGCGCACTTCCATGTTGCACACGGGCTGTCCAACGCGATGCTGTTGCCTGCCGTCACGGCGTTCTCGATCGCCGGGGCCCCGGCGCGTTACGCCGACTGCGCACGCGCACTGGGCGCGGCGTCGGAAAGCGATTCCGATCAGATTGCCGGTGGCAAGTTGCAGGATGCGATCGTCACATTGTGCCGTGAGGTGGAGGTTCCGACGCCGGAGACCTTCGGTATCGACAAGGCGAAGTGGGACCAGCTGTTGCCGCTCATGGCCGAGCAGGCGCTCGCGTCGGGCAGCCCGGGCAACAATCCGGTGGTGCCGACGGCCGAGGAGATCGTCGATCTGTACCGGCAGGTGTATGCGGGAATCCAGTAGGACTCACTCCGATGCGCGGGCGGCAACAATGTCGCGCCGCGCATTTCGGCGCTGCACCGCAATTCCACCGACCACGGTCACGGCCGCAAGCACTGCCGACAGCAGAATGGACGACCGCTGTTCCGGCCGGACCACCATCATCACCAGGACGAACACGATGAACCCGATGGCCAGATAGGTCAACCACGGGTAGAGCCACATCCGAACGGCGGGGCGTTCGCCGTCGCGGTCGAGTTGACGCCGCAGCACCAGCTGGCTGCTGGCGATGGCGAGATAGACGAAGAGCGCGACGGCTCCGGTGGTGGCCAGCAGGTAGGTGAAGAGTTTCTCGGGCAGGATGTAATTTCCGACCACGGCGAGGAACCCGAGCACCATCGAGGCGATCACCGCAATCCACGGCACCCCGTTCGTGGTGATCTTCTTGACCGACTTGGGTGCGTCGCCTCGATCGCCGAGCGAATACAGCATGCGCGACGCGGTGTAGAGCGCCGAATTCAGGCACGACGCGACGGCGGTCAGAATGACGATGTCCATGATGGTCTCGGCGTGCGGGATTCCCATCTTGGACAGCACGAATTGGTACGAGCCCGTATTGGGGTCCAGTTCGTTCCAGGGCACCAACGCGACGATGACGAAGATGGAACCGAAGTAGAAGATCGAGATTCGCCAGATCACCGAGTTCGTGGCGCGGGTGATTCCCTTTGCCGGGTCCTTGGATTCGGCAGCGGCGATGGTGACGATTTCCGAGCCCATGAACGAAAACATCGTCGTCAGCATGGCCGCGATCACCGCGCCGAACCCGAGGGGCATGAATCCGCCCGAGGCCCAGAGTTGGTCCACGCCACTTACTTCCGAATCGGGTAGCCATCCCAGGATGGCTGCGATCCCGAGGCCGATGAACGCGATGATGGCCACGACCTTCACCAGGGCGAACCAGAACTCGAATTCGCCGTAGTTGCCGACGCTGATCAGGTTGGTCGCGGTGAGGGCGATGACGATGAGCAGTGCCCACATCCATTGCGCTCCGCCGAGCCAGTTGGTGAGAATGGATGCAGCCGCGGTCGCTTCGACCGGGATCACCAGCACCCAGAACCACCAGTAGAGCCATCCGACCGAGAATCCGGCCCAATGACCCAGCGCGCGTGTGGCATACGTGGAGAACGAGCCGGTGTCGGGATTGGCCGTCGCCATCTCCCCCAGCATGCGCATCACCAAAATCACGAGTGTTCCCGCGAACAGATACGCCAGCAACACTGCTGGGCCTGCCGTCGCGATGGCGTTCGCCGAACCCACGAACAATCCCGCACCGATGACTCCGGCTATCGAGATCATCGTCACGTGCCGTGGCTTCAGGCTGGTACCGAGTCCGTTCTCGCCGGTGTCCGGCTTCTCTGTAATGGCCATCCCTGTAGTCGAACACAAAGTGAACGCCACTGCAGCTGGTGACCGATATGTCCAGAATGCCTCTGGCGCAGTTCTTTCCACGCACAGCGTGCAGACTTGATATCGTCTCTAACCATGGAGGCAGGCTCGTGATCTTCACCGTCGCCGTCGCTCGAGCTATCGCCGACGGTACGGTCCGCCGGGTCTATCGACGTTGGTCGAGTCCGAAAGTGACTGCCGGGTCGGTTCAGCGCTCACCCTCGGGCATGATTCGCATCGACTCCGTCCGCGAGGTGGATCCTGACGGGCTGACCGACGCGGATGCCCGGGCCGCGGGGGAAATATCGCTCAGTCACCTCGTGAGATCGTTCTTCGGCCCCAGTGCGCATCCCACCTATCTGATCGAGGTCTCCTACCTCGGTGCCGATCCTCGTGATGTCCTGGCCGACGATGCCGCACTGGACGAGACCGCACTGAACACTTTGAGGACAACGCTTTCGCGGATGGACTCTCGGTCTGAATCTGCTTGGACACGTGAAGTATTGACGGCCATCGCCGCCGAACCCGGACGCCGCGCAGCGGACCTTGCCGAGCAGGCCGGACTGGATACGAAGACGTTCAAAGCCCGTGTACGCCGGCTGAAGACTCTAGGGCTGACGATCAGCCTCGAGACCGGCTACCGAATCTCACCCCGCGGTGCCGAATTCCTTCGGCTCACCGACGCGACCGACTGATCCCGGCATACTGGACCGATGAACTCCGAAACGGGCAGCATCACCGATCCGGTCACCATCGTCGGTGCCGGCATAGCCGGTGCGGCCTGTGCGCAGGTTCTCCGCGACGCAGACGTGCCGTTCCGCATCGTCGACAGAGGACGCGCTCCGGGTGGGCGGATGTCCTCGCCGGAGCTACACGGCCGTCGCGTCGATCTGGGGGCGGGCTACTTCACCGTCCGAGATCAAGAATTCTCGACGGTGGTCGCCAACTGGGAGTCCGGGGGCCTGGCCCGTCAGTGGGCAAACACGTTCGGCATCCTCAAACCCGAAACGGTTCCGTGCACGACGACCGGACCGGTTCGCTGGGCGACCCCGAACGGGCTTCGATCCCTGGTACGAAACATGCTCGACGGCTACGACATCCAACATTCCACCGAGTTGACCGACCTTCCCGACGGCCACATCGTGGTGGCGATGCCGGATCCGCAGGCGGCGCGAATGACCGCCGTCCCCGATGCCGTCGATTACGTTCCCGTCATCGCGGTGGCATGCGGGTTCGACGGGCTAGACATTCCCTTCCGGGACGCCGCGTTCGTCAACGATCATCCCGACATCGACTTCGTCGTCGACGACGGTGCCCGGCGCGGCGACGGGGCGCCGGTTCTGGTGGTGCACACGACGTCGGAACGAGCGCAGCAACATCTCGACAACCCCGACGACGCGATCGCCCCGGTTCTCGACGCGCTACGTGAGTTGTCCGTCGTCTCGGCGGCACCCGCATGGACTCACGCTCATCGGTGGACCTTCGCCAAGCCTGCGGCGCAACACGATTCGAACTTCGCACTTCAGCAGCAAGACGGACGCTACGTTGGTTTGGCGGGCGACCAGTGGTGCGAATCCGGAGTGCCCAGAGTGGAGAGCGCCTGGCGTTCGGGAACGGACGTGGGCAGAGAACTCGTGCGACGCCTCTCGCACTGACGCCGGATTTGCTCAGCTGACGAATCTCACAGTCTCGTCGAGCGGCGCTCGGCTGGTACGGAATCCGTTGATCGGGTGAGTTTCGTCGGGATAGCCGAAGGAGATGCCGGCCACCACTTTTCGGGTGTCCGGGATGTCGAACCATTCGTGCAGAAACGGCGAGTATGCGGCGAGCGCTGCCTGAGCGATGGCTCCGAGACCGAGACTCTGCGCGGCAAGCAGGAAAGTTTGGAGATACAGCCCGCAGTCGACCGCCCCGTACACACCCAGATCGGCGTCGGTGGTGATGATGGCCGCGTGCGGGGCGTCGAACAGTTCGTAGTTACGAATGAATTGGCGAGTCGTCGCCTCGGTGTCGGACTTGACCACTCCGATGCTCTCGTACAGCGCGCCACCGCATTCGCGTCTGCGCGCTCGGTGCAGGGCGTTGTAGTTGGCCGGGAACGGAAAGTCCGGTTGCGGCACACCGGACGCCACGTGCTCCACCAGTGCGTCGGAGAACTTACGGGTGGCATCGCCCTCGGTCACGATGATCTGCCACGACTGAGTGTTGGACCAGGACGGAGTTCGCTGCGCAGCCGCCAACAGTTGTCCGAGCACCTCCCGTGATACCTGCTTCGGCAGGAATTGCCGGCACGAGTGCCGCTGGTCTAGCAGTGTCATCAGGGACTCGAACTCGTTCACCAGATCCACCTCAAGTCGTCGAAAGCTCTTTTCGCAAGCGAATCTAACACCGGTGGATCAACCCGCTGCGTACAGTTTCGACGGCTCAGGTGACCGCGCGCCTGCGGCTAGCGGTTCCACCGTTCGATTCCGGGCGGGGACCAACTGCCATCGAGCACAGCGGACCCTGGAACGTACATGCGGAGATATACGCGAAATGAACCATCCGGCAGCGGAAGCCAGTTCGCACCGGGCACTCCGGGATCCTCCCGGGAAAAGACCATATCCAGTGAGCCATCCGGCTGATAGACCAGGCCGGGTCTGCTGTCGCTGATGCTGTGACGGTTCCCGGGGACCGACGGCAAAAAGCCGTCCCCGTCGTAGACCGTGATGGAGAAGAACGCGTCAGCGGGAGGTTGCCCACCGGGCGGGAAGTGCAGCCGATAGCTGTTCGCCCCGTTGAGCGGCAGTCCATTTCGGTCCAGCAACGCGGTGACGTAAGCCGCTTCCTGCGGTGTGTTGGCTCCGAGTCCGATCTCTGCCACGCCCGCCCTGGTGACGTAATCGGTTCCGTAGTCACCAATGGTGTCCGGCGGTGACGACCACCCCTGACTGCGGAGCGCGCCCGCATACTGCGAGCCGCTCACCACAGCCGGCAACGAGGACTCTGCAGCACGCACGGCTTGATCTAGTGCGCGGAATGCGACCGGACTCAGGCCCGCATCGGCAACGCGCAGTCCGGGTCCGACGCCGATGCGCGCTAGTTCGGCAAGCTCGGCTGCGTCGCGAATCGGAGGCGGATTCTGTTCCATGGCAGCGCTGATGGCGTCGAGAAGCGCGGTTCCCTCCGGCTTCGGCGGCTCCACGGGAACGAAGGGCGCGCAGTCGGTGAACGTCTGCGGACCCGCGGGAGGTGTGACCGTGTATTGGCTCATCAGCGCGAATGCATCGGCGCGGTCGGCTTCGTCGCCGGCAAGTGTGCGTCCGAGCAACCAGATCCTGCTGTCCGACACGGTGATGGTGGTGACACCGGGGACTTCAGGGCCAGGCGCGCCGGACCAGGTGATCGCGAATTTTCCGGCATCTGAACCACTGGTGCGAGAGCCCACGTAACCGACCACGTTCGTGTACGAGTCCATAAGCTGAAAGTTGAAATATCGGTCTCCCATGTCCGGATGCGACAGCACCACCGGACCGTCGCTCAGATCCAGATGCGCCATGGAGTACAGCGTGTCGACGTTCGGGGCGACCACGAGTTTCTCGTCCGGCGCGATGAAGGCGGGACGCGAGGAGATCGCGTTCACCGGAGCGAGGCCGCGGTCGTCCGGACACGGAACACTGGTGGCCGTGTCACGCACACGCAGCAATTCCAACAGCGGATTGCCGTAGATGAAAGCTCGCGCCCCCAGGGCAGCTGCCTGAACCGGTCCCGGAGCGGGTCCGACCGCACTCGCAGTCCCGGCACCGATCACGACCAACAGCGTTGCAAGACCGATCCGCGACGCGAGACGGAAGATGTGTCGTTTCGTCATGCGCCACATTAAACACGCATGCATGTCCAAAGGGAAGCAGGGCCGGATGATTGGATGAGGATCACACGACACACATCTGCGAGGAGGTACTGATGTCGGACACGGAAACCGGTGCAACTCCGCTCCCTCGTGGACGGCACAAACTCGGAGCCGAGGAAGTCAAGGCCTCGCAGCGCGCCCGGTTGTTGCAGGCAATGGAAGACCTGGTCGACGAGGTCGGCTACTCGAAAGCGAGCGTCCCCAAAGTGGCCCGTCGAGCCCGGGTGACCGATCGCGCGTTCTATGCCCTGTTCTCCGACAAGGCCGAGTGTTTCATCGCCCTGTGCGAGCAGCATGGCGACGCGCTACGGGAAGAGCTGAGCGACGCCGCCCGCGAGATGTCCGGGGCCGAGGACATGTTCGCCGCTTTCGATGCCGGACTACATCGTTATCTTCGGTGGTGGATGGAGCGGCCCGGTGGCTCGCGCGCCTTCTTCGTGGAGATCCTCACCGTGGGCGATCGCGCACACACTTCACGCGACTCACGGGCCGCACTGTTCGCGCAGACGCTACGTGGGATCGGGACGTTGCTACGCGCTCAAGCGGGCATCGACGGAGCTCCGGCCGAGATCGACGCTACTGCCGCTGCGGCCCTCGCTACCGAACTGGTTGCGCGCGAGGTACGCGCAGGCCGAATACAACGCCTACCCGAGCTTCACGCGGATCTGCGAAGAGTCCTGCTTTTGTTGCTGCTCGGCCGCGAAATGTAGCGACCGGAACGTCGAGTGCCGAGGATGCGGCAGGGGTGGGCGCAGAGGGGTTCGAACCCCCGACCGCTGGTGTGTAAAACCAGAGCTCTACCGCTGAGCTATACGCCCGAGTACCGGTGGCCTGGGGACAACCCCGGGCCACCGGAACGCTTGGAGAAATTTATCGTGTCTGATCTCTAACTACAATTCCGCAGGTCAGCTCACCTGTGCGAGAGCCTCGGACCACGACGAACTGTCGCGAGCCTCGCCAGGTCCGTTCATTTCGGCGAACCTGATGATTCCGGATTTGTCGACCACGAACGTTCCGCGATTGGCGAATCCTGCTGTGTCGTTGAAAACCCCGTAGGCCTGAGCAACCTCACCGTGCGGCCAGAAGTCCGACAGCAGCGGAAAGGTGTAGCCCTGTTCTGCAGCCCAGATCTTGTGGGTCGGAGGCGGACCCACCGAGATCGCCAACACCGCGGTGTCGTCGTTCTCGAAGGTCGGTAACTCGTCGCGTACTTTGCACAGCTCGCCCTGGCACGTGCCGGTGAAGGCCAGTGGATAGAACACGAGCAGAACGTTTTTCACGTTCCTGTACGACGACAACGTGACCAGTTGGTTGTTCTGGTCTTTGAGGGTGAAGTCGGGCGCAACCGCGCCAACCTCGATCGGCATCTAGAACCGTCTTCCTGTGTCGAGCATCTCCCCTACCGCTTGGTGGCGGGGGTCTTGGGCTGAACCAATCGACTTCCGATCCAGTCACCGAGGTTTGCCGCAGAGGTCTGCGTCAATCCTGCGGTCGGGGCGGACTCGGCAATCTCACTGGGTTCGACGTGACCGGACATGCCGGTTTTGGGGCTGAGGACCCACACGATGCCATCGTCCGAGAGCGGACCGATTGCATCCATGAGTGCATCGACCAGGTCACCGTCTCCGTCGCGCCACCACAGCAGTACAACGTCGATCACCTCGTCGGAATCCTCGTCGAGGGTCTCGCCACCGATCGCATCTTCTACGTCGGCGCGCAGATCATCGTCGGTGTCCTCGTCCCAGCCCAGCTCCTGTACGACCATGTCGCGAGTGATGCCAAGTTTCTGAGCGTAGTTCTGAGCGTCCGCCGCGGCGACCACGGTGGTGACCTCCTTGAATTGTGGGTGCAGTAGACAAAGCGAACAGTGTCGAAGCCGTTCGCGCAAGCTGACCGCGCCGAAATTGCGTACATAAATTTCTACTGGTGGGTATCGGGCCTCTGTACTACCAGAACCGACAAGATGTAGCAGGATTGGGGAGGAATCACGAGAACGAGGAAAGTAGACCGCCGTCACAGGGGCGGGTCTACCGGGACCGGACGCCACACCGAGCGTCCGCCACATTGAGGAGTGCACACGTTGTCCGAAGTGAACAGCGGCGAACGGCAGAACACATCGTCTGCAGGCAAGAAGGGCTCTGACGGCCGGGTCCGCGTCATCCGTGAGGGTGTCGCGTCGTACCTGCCCGATATCGACAACGACGAGACCAACGAATGGATCGAATCGTTCGACGGCCTGTTGGAGAGGTCCGGCCCCAACCGCGCTCGCTACCTGATGCTCAGGTTGCTCGAGCGCGCCGGCGAGCGCCGCGTCGCACTGCCGTCGCTGACGTCGACGGATTACGTCAACACCATTCCCACCGAGAACGAGCCGTGGTTCCCCGGTGACGAGTCGATGGAACGCCGCTACCGTGCCTGGATTCGCTGGAATGCCGCGATCATGGTGCACCGCGCGCAGCGTCCCGGCGTCGGAGTCGGTGGCCACATCTCCACGTACGCCTCGTCGGCTGCGCTGTACGAGGTCGGCTTCAACCACTTCTTCCGCGGCAAGGACCACCCGGGCGGCGGCGACCACATCTTCATCCAGGGTCACGCCTCCCCCGGCATCTACGCCCGCGCCTTCCTCGAGGGCCGCATTCCGGCCGAGCGCATGGACGGCTTCCGCCAGGAGGCCAGTCACGTGAACGAGGGCGGCGGACTGCCGTCGTACCCGCACCCGCGTCTGATGCAGGACTTCTGGGAGTTCCCGACGGTATCGATGGGTCTCGGCCCGATGAACGCCATCTACCAGGCCCGCTTCAATCACTACCTCAACGACCGCGGCATCAAGGACACCACCGATCAGCACGTGTGGGCGTACCTCGGCGACGGCGAGATGGACGAGCCGGAATCGCGTGGACTCGCGCACGTGGCCGCCACCGAGGGCCTCGACAACCTCACGTTCGTCGTCAACTGCAACCTGCAGCGCCTCGACGGCCCGGTCCGCGGCAACGGCAAGATCATCCAGGAACTGGAGTCGTTCTTCCGCGGTGCCGGCTGGAACGTCATCAAGGTCGTCTGGGGCCGCGAGTGGGACTCGCTGCTGCACAAGGACCGCGACGGCGCACTGGTGAACCTCATGAACACCACGCCCGACGGCGACTTCCAGACCTACAAGGCAAACGACGGCGGGTACGTCCGCGATCACTTCTTCGGCCGCGATCCGCGCACCAAGGAGCTCGTCAAGGATCTGTCCGACGACGAGATCTGGAACCTCAAGCGCGGCGGCCACGACTACCGCAAGGTGCACGCTGCCTACGCGGCCGCGATGTCGCACAAGGGCCAGCCGACGGTCATCCTGGCGCACACCATCAAGGGCTACACCCTCGGCAAGCACTTCGAGGGCCGTAACGCCACGCACCAGATGAAGAAGCTGACACTCGACGATCTCAAGACGTTCCGCGATCTCCAGCACATCCCGATCTCCGACGAGGAGCTCGAGAAGGATCCGTACATGCCGCCGTACTACCACCCCGGCCCGGATGCCCCGAGATCCAGTACATGCTCGATCGTCGCAACAAGCTCGGCGGATTCGTCCCCGAGCGCCGCGTCGACGTCAAGCCGCTGCCGCAGCCGGGCGACGACACGTACAAGACGCTGCGCAAGGGCTCCGGCAAGCAGGAAGTCGCCACCACCATGGCGCTCGTGCGTGTCATGAAGGAGCTGTTGCGAGACAAGGAGATCGGCCACCGAATCGTGCCGATCATTCCCGATGAGGCCCGCACCTTCGGTATGGACTCGTGGTTCCCGTCGCTGAAGATCTACAACCGCAACGGCCAGCTGTACACCTCGGTTGACTCGGAGCTGATGCTCGCCTACAAGGAGAGCTCGGTCGGCCAGATCCTGCACGAGGGCATCAACGAGGCCGGTTCGACGTCGTCGTTCACCGCGGTCGGTACTTCGTACGCCACGCACGGCGAGGTCATGATCCCGCTGTACATCTTCTACTCGATGTTCGGATTCCAGCGCACCGGCGACGGTCTCTGGGCGGCAGCAGACCAGATGGCTCGCGGATTCGTGCTCGGCGCCACCGCAGGTCGCACCACCCTCACCGGTGAGGGTCTGCAGCACGCCGACGGTCACTCGCTGCTGTTGGCGTCGACCAACCCGGCGGCCGTGGCCTACGACCCGGCGTTCTCGTACGAGATCGCGCACATCGTCAAGGACGGTCTGCGACGGATGTACGGCGGCACCGAAGGCGTGGAAGGGTTCGGCGGCGAGAACATCTTCTACTACATCACCCTCTACAACGAGCCGTACGTACAGCCGGCCGAGCCGGAGAACCTGGACGTCGAGGGTCTGCTCAAGGGCATCTACCGGTTCGCTGCTCCGCAGGAGGGCGACGGACCCGAGGCGCAGCTGCTGGCGTCGGGCGTCGGCATGGTCTCGGCCCGCAAGGCGCGCGAGCTGCTGTTCGAGGAGTGGGGCGTGCGTTCGGCCGTCTGGTCGGTGACCTCATGGGGCGAACTGCGCCGCGACGGCGTCGACGCCGAGAAGGAGTCCCTGCGCAACCCGGGTGCCGACAAGCGCGTTCCGTTCGTCACCTCGGCTCTGGCCGACGCCAACGGCCCGGTAATCGCGTCCTCGGATTGGATGCGCGCCGTTCCGGACCAGATCCGTCAGTGGGTTCCGGGCGATTACGTCACCCTCGGCACCGACGGCTTCGGGTTCTCCGATACCCGTCCGGCCGCACGTCGGGTGTTCAACGTCGACGCCGAGTCGATCGTCGTCGCCACGTTGTCCGCCCTCGCCGCATCCGGTGAGATCGAGAAGTCCAAGGCTGTCGAGGCTGCGGAGAAGTACAAGATCGACGACGTCACCGCGGCTCCGACGTCGTTCGCCGATACCGGTTCCGCGTAGGTTCCACCCTTGATCGCCCGACCCCCGTCCCACGTCGCGAAGTACGTCCATCGCGATGTGGGCGGGGGTCGGGCGTAGGTTCTCCCTATGTCCGATGCGAAGCCCGGTTCACCGGACAGTGCGTCCGCACGCGATGTGTCCCGACGCGACGCCTACCGTGAGGCGTTGCGTGAGTCGTTGACCTCGGACAACGAAGTGCATCTTCCGGTCGCCTCACTGGCTCCCTCACGCCAGAAACGCGATCCACTGCCCGATGCCCTGCTGCGACGCGTCAAGCAGTTCTCCGGCCGACTCTCGACCGAGGCCGTCACCACCATGCAGGGCCAGCTGCCGTTCTTCGGTGATCTCGACGCCGCCCAACGTGCCAGCGTCCAGCTGTTGATTCAGACAGCCGTCGACAACTTTCTCGAATGGCTGAAGAACCCCAACAGCGATATTCGCTTCAGCCTCGACGCATTTCAGGTCATCCCCCAAGACCTTGCCCGACGCCTCACTCTGCGCCAGACGGTCGACATGGTGCGGGTGGCGATGGAGTTCTTCGAGCAATGGCTTCCGGCGCTGGCCCGCAACGACCAGCAGTTGGTGGCCCTGACCGAGGCCGTATTGCGGTATGGGCGCGAGCTCGGCTTCGCGGCCGCGTCGGTCTACGCCAGCGCCGCCGAGTCCCGTGGAGCCTGGGATACCCGCCTCGAGGCCCTCGTGGTCGACGCGGTGGTGCGTGGAGACACCGGCTCGGACATGCTCTCGCGCGCCGCCACGTTGAACTGGGACGCCACGGCACCCGCGACGGTACTGGTCGGCACTCCTCCCGACGACCGAGGCGTCTCGGTGGTCGGAACCGTGCACGCCGTGGCGCAGAAGCACGGCCGCGCGGCACTTGCCGTGGTGCAGGGAACGCGGCTGGTGATGGTGGTGAGCGGTCAGCTCGACGACACTGCCACGCATCGCGCATTCATCGACGACATGCTGCAGAACTTCTCGGACGGCCCCGTCGTCATCGGCCCGACCACTCGCACTCTCGGCGCGGCGCACTCGAGCGCGGTGGAGGCCTTCGCCGGGATGCAGGCGGTGGCGGGTTGGCGGGGTGCGCCGCGTCCGGTGCACGCAGGTGAGTTGCTGCCCGAACGCGCACTGCTCAACGACGGCGCAGCGATATCGGCGTTGAACGATCACGTGGTGGTTCCGTTGGCGGCGGCCGGTTCCGGTTTGGCCGACACGCTCGACGCCTATCTGGACTGTGGTGGTGCCGTGGAAACCTGCGCACGGCAGCTGTTTGTTCATCCAAATACGGTCCGATATCGCCTCAAGCGAATCGCCGAGGTCACCGGTCGCGACCCCACTCACCCGCGCGATGCGTACGTGCTCAGGGTCGCGGCAACGGTAGGTAGGTTGGCTCGAACCCATCACGAACCGCCCCATCCTGCCCCATATGTCACACAGGTCACATTCGGAGAAGTGGTCACGTAACGCCGACCCACCCTCCGGCGATAGCGGATACCCACGAGGCAATTTGTAGGGTTCCCACAAATTGCTTGTCGAGAGTTCATCGAGCGCGACATCACTCATTCGGCACCCGACGGTGTTCTCTTAACCCTGTGATTGCGTTGCTTGCGCCCGGTCAGGGCTCCCAGACTCCCGGCATGCTGTTGCCTTGGCTCGAATTGCCAGGCGCGGCAGACCGACTCGCGTTGTGGTCGAAGGCCTCCGGTCTCGACCTCGTCCGCCTCGGCACCACAGCTACCGCCGAGGAGATCACCGACACCGCGGTGACCCAGCCCCTGGTCGTCGCGTCGGCCCTGCTCGCATTCGAAGAGATCGCATCTCGTGGCCTGTTCCCCGAGGACGCCATCATCGCCGGACACTCGGTGGGCGAACTCGCCGCCGCTGCGATCGCAGGCGTCATCTCCTCCGACGACGCCGTGTCACTCGCTGCCGTCCGTGGCGCAGCAATGGCCAAGGCGTGCGCACTGGAGCCGACCGGCATGTCCGCCGTGCTCGGCGGCGACGAAGCTGCCGTCCTGGCGCGACTCGAAGAACTCGACCTCGCCCCGGCCAACGTCAACGCTGCAGGCCAGATCGTCGCAGCCGGATTGCTCACCAAACTGGCCGAGTTGGCCGAGAGCGCGCCCGAGAAGGCTCGGGTTCGCGCTTTGCCGGTCGCAGGCGCATTCCACACCAAGTTCATGGCATCTGCGGGCGACACCGTTGCCGCAGCCGCTGCCGCCATCACCCCGTCGGAGCCGACGCGGACGCTGCTGTCCAACTCGGACGGTCAGCCGGTCGCCTCCGGTGCCGATGCACTGAACAAGCTTGCCGCTCAGGTCACTCGCCCCGTGCGATGGGATCTGTGCAACGCCTACCTGCGCACCGCGCAGGTCACCGGACTTGTGGAACTGCCCCCGGCAGGCGCATTGGTCGGCATCGCCAAACGCGAACTGCGCGGCGTTGCCAATCTCGGCCTGAAGACACCGGCGGACATTTCCGCAATGGCCGAGCTCGGTTAGCTCGACCCACACACTCCGCAGTCACAGCACTGCGGATCGCACTTCCACTCCCCGAGTGGCAGAAATGCACAATCGCGTCTCGAAGCACATGACTTCGGCGTTCTACACAGAAGAGAAGGGAGCCACAACAGTGGCCAGCCAGGAAGACCTCATCGCCGGACTTGCAGAGATCATCGAGGAGGTCACGGGCATCGAACCGTCCGAGGTGACCATCGAGAAGTCCTTCGTGGACGACCTCGACATCGACTCACTCTCCATGGTCGAGATCGCAGTGCAGACCGAGGACAAGTACGGCGTGAAGATCCCCGACGAGGACCTCGCAGGTCTGCGCACCGTCGGCGACGCCGTCAACTACATCCAGAAGCTCGAAGCGGAGAACCCCGAAGCCGCAGAAGCTATCAAGGCCAAGCTCGACGACTCCGCGAGCGAGTGACACGGCCCATGACCAACCCATCCACCGCCAACGGACGCTTCCCCAGTGTCGTCGTCACCAGCCTCGCTGCGACCACGTCACTCGCGGGTGACGTCGATGCCACGTGGAAGGGTCTGCTGAACGGCGACAGCGGAATCGCAACGCTGGAAGACGACTTCGTCGCCGAGTACGACCTGCCCGTGCGGATCGGCGGCCACCTCGCGGTGAACCCGCAGAGCCTGCTCTCACGGGTCGAGATTCGTCGCCTGAGCTACGTGGAGCAGCTGGCCACCGTGCTCGGTCGTGAGGTCTGGAAGAACGCCGGCACTCCCGACGTCGATCCCCTTCGCCTCGGTGTGTCGATCGGTACCGGCCTCGGTGGCGGCGATTCACTGATCGACGCGAACGACAAGATGAAGGCCGGCGGCTACCGCAAGGTGTCTCCGCTCGCCGTTCAGATGGTCATGCCGAACGGCCCCGCAGCGGTCGTCGGACTCGAGCTCAAAGCACAGGCCGGCGTCATCACCCCCGTCTCCGCCTGCTCCTCGGGATCGGAAGCCATCGCACACGCGTGGCGGATGATCGTGATGGGCGACGCGGACATGGTCGTCACCGGCGGCGTCGAGGGATACATCGACGCGGTTCCGATCGCCAGCTTCTCCATGATGCGGGCGATGAGCACCAACAACGACAATCCGAAGGGTGCGTCACGTCCGTTCGACAAGGATCGTGACGGCTTCGTCTTCGGTGAAGCGGGTGCGCTCATGGTCATCGAGACCGAGGAGCACGCCAAGGCACGCGGCGCAACGATCCACGCCCGCCTGCTCGGTGCCGGAATCACCTCCGACGGGTTCCACCTCGTGGCTCCCGACCCGGAGGGCAAGGGTGCCGCGCGCGCTATGCAGCGTGCGATCGAGACCGCAGGTCTGCAGAAGTCCGACATCACCCACGTGAACGCCCACGCAACGGCAACTCCCATCGGAGACACCGCCGAGGCGCTGGCGATCAACAAGGCCGTCGGCAATCACGCAGCGGTGTACGCACCGAAATCCGCTCTGGGCCACTCGATCGGTGCCGTCGGCGCTCTCGAGTCGGTTCTGACGGTGCTGGCAGTGCGCGAGGGAATCATCCCTCCCACACTGAATTTGGAGAATCAGGATCCCGAGATCGATCTCGACGTCGTCAAGGGCGAGCCCCGCGTCGGACAGATCGATTACGCGATCAACAACTCGTTCGGATTCGGTGGGCACAACGTAGCGCTCGCCTTCGGAAAGGCGTGATGCACTGAGTCGATTCTTCGACTCAGCGAATCTCGCTCTCGCAGTGCATGATCCGGGCTGGGGCCGTTCCCAGGGAACGGCCCCGGTTCGGGCCTCGCCCCCGCCAGGGGCCCTGAAGAAGGACAAGCGATGACCATTCTGGCCCCTGTCACACGATCCGGTACCTCCACCGATCCCCGCGATCCACTCGCCCGCCTCGAGAACCTGTTCGACGCCGGAACCACTGTGCCCCTGCACGATCGGGACAAATCCGGCATCCTCGCCGCATCCGGTGAAATCGACGGCGTCCACACCATCGCCTACTGCTCCGATGCCACCGTCATGGGCGGTGCCATGGGAGTAGACGGCTGCAAGCACATCGTCGCCGCCATCGACACGGCCATCGAGCAGCGCGCTCCGATCGTCGGCGTCTGGCACTCCGGAGGCGCTCGCCTCGCCGAGGGCGTCGAAGCTCTCCACGCCGTCGGACTCGTCTTCGAGGCCATGGTTCGAGCATCCGGCCTCGTCCCCCAAGTTTCCGTCGTCCTCGGCTTCGCAGCCGGCGGCGCCGCCTACGGTCCTGCGTTGACCGACGTCGTCATCATGGCTCCCGAGGGACGCGTGTTCGTCACCGGTCCCGACGTCGTCCGCAGCGTCACCGGTGAGCAGGTCGACATGGCCTCGCTCGGCGGCCCCGACACCCACCACAAGAAGTCCGGCGTGTGCCACATCGTCGCCGACAGCGAGATGGACGCGTTCACCCGTGCCCGCCGTCTGGTGTCCATGTTCTGCGAGCAGGGCGAATTCGACATCGCCGCCGCCGAGCACGGCGACACAGACCTCCGGGCGCTGATGCCCGAATCCAACCGTCGCGCATACGATGTGCACCCGATCGTGCACGAATTGCTGGACAACGTCGAAGGGGAATCCACCTTCGAGGAGTTCCAGGGCGGCTGGGCTCGCAGCATCGTCATCGGCCTCGGACGCATCAGCGGCCGCACCGTCGGCGTCATCGCCAACAATCCCATTCGCCTCGGCGGTTGCCTCAACTCCGAAAGCGCCGAGAAGGCCGCACGTTTCGTACGACTGTGTGACGCGTTCGGCATCCCGCTCATCGTGGTCGTCGACGTGCCCGGTTACCTTCCCGGCGTCAGCATGGAATGGGAAGGCGTCGTCCGCCGCGGCGCAAAGCTGTTGCACGCCTTCGCCGAAGCCACGGTCCCCCGCGTCACCCTGGTGACCCGCAAGATCTACGGCGGCGCATACATCGCGATGAACGCTCGCGCACTCGGTGCCACCGCCGTCTACGCCTGGCCCGGTTCCGAGGTCGCCGTGATGGGCGCGAAGGCCGCCGTCGGCATCCTGCACAAGAAGGCGCTCGCAGCCGCTCCCGAGGAGGAGCGTGAGGCACTGCACGATCGCCTCACCGTCGAGCACGAAAACATCGCCGGCGGCGTCGAGCGTGCCGTGGCCATCGGTGTCGTCGACGAGGTCATCGAGCCGAGCAAGACTCGCAGCACCGTCGCCAAGGCCCTCGCTGCTGCGCCCGCGGCACGCGGCAACCACAAGAACATTCCGCTCTGATCGCTTGGTTTCGCTTGCGGCCCTGACTCAACACCCCGCCCCGGTTGTTTGCCCGCCCCCGTTGGGATCAATGCGACTCCGAGGCGCTCTGAATGCAACAAAGCCACATTCATCCGGAACCGAGCGGGCTCCAGGGCGCGATGAAGCGGCTACGCGTCGGTCAGTTCTCGATCCACTTGTGGTCGTGAGCCACTCGCAGCATCGCTGATCGGATGTCGAGGATCTGCGCTGCCGTCACGGTTCCGTTGGCTGTCAGCAGCGCCTCGGTCACTTCGGCAGTGAAGTCCGCTTCGGAGAGCACGTCGCAGATGACGTCTTCGAGCTGCTGGTGTTCGCTGACCGGAACGTCGTGGAACGGCACGTCGGGCTTGCGTCGGGTGACCAGCGCGGTCGATGCCGGACCGTCGATGATCTGTACCTGAGTGGCCTTGAGTCCTCGGTCGCCGTCGACGGCCACGTATTCGACGCGAACCCCCGGTGCCAGCAGCCTTTTGTCGAAATCCAGATCGTTGACGTGGATGAACACGTCCTCGCCGCCCTCGTCCGGCGCTACGAATCCGTACCCCTTGAACTCGTCGAATCTGATCACTTTTCCGGTCGACAACATCGAACTCACCACTCCACGGTCGTTCCCACATGCCTACCCCAGGCACGCACGCGAAACTACCGCGACACCGAACCCCCAGCAACTCCCACGACTAGCCGACGTTGCGGCTCAACCACGTCACTTCGGCTCCGGCACCACCGGTGCGGAACGGCTCGAGGGCGGCGTCCCAGTCCGAGCCGAGAGCATGCTCCACGGCCGCGGTGAGGTTGCCCTGGTTGTTCTCCATGAGGGCTCGCAGACGCATCTCGCCGAGGACCACGTCACCGTTCGCGCTTGTAGATCCACGCCACAGCCCCAGACCGGGTACGTGCGAGAACCGTTCGCCGTCGACGCCTTCGCTGGGGTCCTCGGTCACCTCGAAGCGCAACATCTGCCACGAGCGCAGGATGCCGGCGAGGGTCGCTCCGGTGCCGACCGGGCCGATCCAGTCGGTGGTGGCGCGCAGCTGCCCGTCGGAGGCCGGCTGCGCAGACCACTTCAAATTCGCACGGCAATCGAGGGCGTCGGACAACGCCCATTCGACATGCGGGCACAACGCCGCGGGCGACGAGTGGATGTACACGACACCCGACGTCGCTTCTGCGAATTGATTCGATCCACGCATTGCACTACCTCCAGCTTCGACGAGGGACGTCTTCCCCAACGACCTCGACATGCTTCGGCTGGCTGCAGTGAATCAACACGTATGTGTACTAGTGTGCCCCGAGTTACCCCTGTTGCGCCAGTGCAATCTGTGAACGGTCGGTATTCACCCTGCAAGGACGGCGTCGGACAGTTCGGGCCACAGCGGTTTCGCCCAGTCTCCGAAGGCTCGGTCGGTCAACACCACGCATGCCGTTCGCACGGACGGGTCCACCCACAGGAACGTTCCGGCCTGCCCGAAGTGCCCGAACGTGGCCGACGAGTTGTCACTTCCGGTCCAGTGTGGGGTCTTCTCTCCGCGCAGCTCGAACCCGAGTCCCCAGTCGCACGGCTTGTGCGATCCGTACCCGGGCACGATTCCATTGAGGCCGGGGAACTGGACGGCTGTCGCCGACGAGAGGGTCTGCGACGCGAGGAGCGTCGGTTCCAACAACTCGGCCGCGAACTTCTTCAGGTCCGCCAGGGTGGAGCTGGCACCGTGGCCTGCCGATCCCGGTAGCGCGGTGTTCGTCATCTGCAGTGGCCGGCACACGGCCTCGTCGAGGTAGTCGGGAAAGGCGATGCCTGCCTCGGTTTCGATCAGTTCGGCCAGCACCTCGAACCCAGCGCTCGAGTAGATCCGCTTGGTACCGGCCGGTGCCTGGACTGTGCGGTCGCCGAACGCAAGTCCCGACGCGTGTGCCAGCAAGTGACGCACCGTCGACCCTTCCGGCCCTGCGGGTTGATCGAGCTCAACCGCACCTTCCTCGACGGCGACGAGAACGGCGTACGCACTGAGCAGTTTGGTGACCGAGGCCAGCTCGTAGACGCGATCGGTGTCGCCGACCTCTTCACGAACTCCGGAGTCGGTGACGACTGCTGCACTGACATGGTCGACGGGCCAGGAGGCCGTGAGATCGAGGGTGGTCACGATTCACGAGCCTAATTGTCGGTCGATGACGGTGCCCCGGTCCCCCGCCGGGCTACGCTCGCAGCACATGAGTGGGAGGAATGCGATGTCGGTTGTGTATGGCTCGTGCAATCTGTGCGAAGCGATCTGTGGGCTCGAGTTCACGGTGGAGAACGATGCGGTGACGGCCATCCGCGGTGACGAGAAGGACCCTCTCTCCCGCGGTCACATCTGCCCGAAGGCTCTGTCGCTGATCGACCTGCATTCCGATACCGATCGACTCACCACACCGGTCAAACGCGTGGGTCAGAAGTGGGAGAAGATCGGGTGGGACGAGGCGTACGACCTCGTGATCGACGGTCTGATCTCGACGCGTGAGAAGTACGGCCGCAATGCGGTCGGCATCTATCAGGGCAACCCCAACGTGCACTCGATGGGCGCGATGACCCACGGCATTCCCTTCACCTCGCTCCTGCGGACACGCAATCGATACTCCGCGACCTCGCTGGATCAACTCCCACATCAGCTCGTCGATCACCTGCTGTACGGGCATCAACTGCTGCTGCCGATCCCGGACATCGATCGAACCGACTTCTTCCTCGTCCTCGGCGGCAACCCGATGGCATCGAACGGTTCCATGATGACCGTCCCCGATTTCGCCAGACGAGCACGGGCACTGCGTAAACGGGGCGGACGGCTGGTCGTGGTGGATCCGCGCAAGACCGAGACCGCCGACATCGCAGACACGCACTTCTTCGTTCGCCCCGGCACCGATGCACTGCTACTGCTCGCGATGATCCACATCATCGTCGCCGACGGCACCGTGCGCGTGGCCGACTACATCGACGGGGCCGATCGCCTCGCAGACCTCGTCGCCGAGTTCACTCCCGAATCCGTTGCTCCGGTCGTGGGGATTGCGGCGGAAGAGATCTCGACCCTGGCACGTGATTTCGCCTCGGCGAAGTCCGCGGTGGCGTACGGCCGAATGGGGGTCTCGACCCAGCAGTTCGGCACCGTGTGCCAGTGGGCAATTCAGGTACTGAACATCATCACGGGCAATCTCGACCGCCCCGGCGGTGCCATGGTGACCGATCCCGCGATCGATCTGATCAAGCAGGGCATCGTCGGCCGCGGTCATTTCGACAAGTGGCGCAGCCGCGTTCGCGACCTGCCCGAGTTCGCAGGCGAATACCCCTGCTCGACGCTCGTCGACGAGATCACCACCGAGGGCAAGGATCAGATCCGCGCGATGGCGGTTCTGTCCGGTAATCCGGTGTTGTCGATGCCCGGCGGCACCACCTTGAACGACGCGTTCGCAGGCCTCGACTTCATGGTGTCGTTCGACTTCTACATCAACGAGACCTCGCGTCACGCACACGTGATTCTGCCGCCGACGATGTCTCTCGAACGTGACCACTACGACCTGATCTTCAACTCCTTCGCGGTACACAACACTGCCAAGTACATGCCCGCGGTGGTGCCCAAGAAGGCCGAGGCAAAGCATGATTGGGAAATCTTCCGAGATCTGTCGCTGCGCTACAAGAGCCGGATGGCCGGTTCGACGATCGGTCGACTGAAGTCACGATTGACTCCGAAGAGCGTGATCGGCGAGGCACGCCTGCGACTTTCCCCCGCCCGCACCCTGGACATCCTGCTCCGCAGCCAACGAAAAGGATTGTCGCTCAAAAAACTTCGAGCCAACCCACACGGTGTCGATCTCGGACCACTGCGTCCCGGCTTCCCGCAGAAGCTGAAGACTCGGGACAAGCGGGTACAGCTGATTCAGGACATCGTTGTTGCCGAACTTCCCGCATTGGTGGACCTGATGCATTCGAGCGCCGTTGCGACCGGCGATGAATTGTTGCTGATCGGTCGTCGACACCTGCGCAGCAACAACTCGTGGATGCACAACACCGCCCGGCTCACCAAAGGCAAAGCGCGACATCAGCTTCTGGCCCACCCGGACGACCTGCAACACCGCGGCATCGAGGACGGGGCGATGGTTTCGGTGACCTCCGCCGCCGGGACCGTCGACATCGAGGTGGCGGCGTCGGAGAAGATGATGCCGGGTGTGGTGAGCATGCCGCATGGGTTCGGACATCAGCGCCCCGGCGTGGAGCTGTCCGTCGCCACGACGGTGACCGGCCCCAGTGTCAACGACATCACCGACCCGAGCCGTGTCGACGCCGTCTCGGCGAACGCGATCCTCAACGGCGTCCCGGTGCAGGTCCGAGCGAAATAGCTGCCCCGATGCACCGACGAGGCTGCGTGATTCTGTACGATTCTGCAGGCTCGTACCTGGTACGGGCATGGGGCGGTAGCTCAGTCGGTTAGAGCCGTGGACTCATAATCCATTGGTCGCGGGTTCGAGCCCCGCCCGCCCCACACCCGGTTGACCACTGTGGCTCGACTTGTCGAAGAACAGACCATTTTTGGGCAACGTTGTCGTCGGCGCAGGATCGCGGATTCTGCACGGTGCGATCCCGACAGCCGAGGATGGTCGGATAAGTTCCAGAGTGACGTCGTAGACCATATTTCGGCGCAACCGACGAGCCCGCGTCTTGTGAGGCATGTTCTTGCCGTGTGTGGCGTTGCTTACTGACCGGTAGTATTTTGTTCGCGGCAATTCCCGTCGGTTTACCCTGGACAAGGTGGAGGCACGTGGAAGCGAGGGTGTGCCACGGATAGCTAGCGCGCAGCAGATCGTCGCCGCTATCCCACTTCCCGCGCTTGTTCACGACACCAGTTTTCACATCCTGGCCGTCAACACCGCGTGCCGAACGTCTGCGAACCTATCCCGCACATACAGCGACACCCGCGATGTCTTTGCCTTCGTGCACCCAACGGAGCATGCGGCGATCCGGGCCGTATCAGAGGATCTACTGACCGACTTCGCTCGAACAGGGGAATCGTCGCAGACGCCAGTCTCCGCGATGCGACGGCTCCACCAAGACGACGAGGTGTCGGTGTCGTGCTGGACGCACACCGGACTCGCGGTGATCGACGGCATGCCTCTCATCGTCGTTGCCCTGGATCTTGCGAATCCTATTGTCCGTGAGGCACGAACGTGGCGAGAGCTCGCAGAACGCGACGACCTGACCGGGCTGTACCGTCGCAACGTGGCGGTCTCGGTCATCGACGATTGGATTGCAGCCGGCGACGAAGTAATGGTGATGTTTGCCGATGTCGATCACTTCAAGCAAGTCAACGACGGCTACGGCCATGCCGCCGGAGACGCAGTCCTGTCAGCGATCGCCGACCGACTTCACGCCCTGTCGCACGACGACAGAATCGTCTGCCGGTATGCGGGTGATGAGTTCCTGATCGCTTCCCGCCCATCCGTGTGGCCTCACCGAGGCTTCGTCTGGCAGTTCGACGAACAGCGTTACCTACACGACTACATCGCAGCGGCGGCAGAGGCAGCAACGCACCCCCTTGGAATCGATGGGCATGAGCGTGTATCCATAAGCACAGGTGAGGCAAGACGACGACCCGCCGATTCGGCCGCGACGCTCATTCATCGGGCCGACACCGCGATGTATCGGAACAAGGCACATCGCGTGCGGGAGCGATGAGCTCGGCAATCGGGCAGCTCAATTGCTGCGCGAACCGACACGCCGTCTTCGAGTGTCCCGTCGAGCGATCGTGTATTCGACATCATCCATTGCGTATGTCGAATTCCGAAAGATCTAGGGCGGCCAGCGAAGATCGCCCGCGACGTGGGGTACGGCTCGGACAGCGCTTTGTCGGTGGCGTTCGAGCGTGTCATCGGCGTCTCACCCGACGACTACCGCCGCTCGGCGACGTCTGACTCCACTTCGTAGCGGACCGCCCTTCGATACAACCGCGACCAATACACCAGCAGCACAGCAGCATTCGCCCCGAACCACAGCCACGTGAGGAGCGCCGCCAGGACACCGGTGACGAAGAAACCCAGTACCAGTGCCACGACCCAGGCAAGGACATAGGCCAGAATCGTGACGACAGCCGCGACTGCGCACCGCCCCGGGGACCGCCGGACCATAGCCGACGCTGCGCGGAACGGATGTCGTTGTCCGTCGGCCACGCCCGGAAGTATCAGCAGCGCAACCACAATCACGATGACCGGAAGCAGCGGGTAAAGAATTGCCAGCGCAACGGCCACCCCGGTCAACGCCACGCACCACACCAGGACGCGCGGCCGTCGCCATGCCCGACCCAGCGCACCGCGGACGTTGCCGTCCACCACATCGAGTGCTGTCGATGCGGTGATCCACAGCGCGAATACCACCGCGGCAGCAGAAGCCAGAACCAATGCCGCGAACCCGACAGAGGACGTGGGTACGGGATCGCCCAGGACTGTCAGAGCCTGAACCAGAGCAGACACGACCACCACGGCAACAAGCACCGCACTCCCTCTCACGGCGCACCGACCGTCGAGTTGCGGTCGAGCACGTCCTGCACGGAACCCGAGTAGAGAACCTCCGTACCGACCTTGATCTCGACGGTGCTCGCGTCGTCCGACGTTGCCGAACCGGTAATCGCCTCGTTGTCGGTTGTCTCCCCGGCACATTCGATGTCTGCTCCGGCACCCGAGCACACCGGCGCGACCAATATCTCGATTCCCTTCTCCAGCAGAACGTCGTTCACGGCGTAACGCAGATTTCCGAGTTCGGCACCGCCGACCGGGGCAAGCGCAGCGGTCTGAGAACACCCCGCACAGACCATCACAGCGAATACGGCGAGGAGCTTTCTGCAAAATCCGTTCATCGGCCCTGCCTCGTCTCGTAAGCGATCAGTCTCGCGTGCTCGTCGAGGTGTTGTTTCTCGAGAGCGGCGTCGGTGATGGTGCTCAGATCGAACGGAGCCGGCAGGAGCAATTCGGTATTGCGATCCAGACGCGACCCACGCCGCATCAGCGGATTCTCGGCCCAGTCGTTGGCCGCCAACTCGCGGCTACGCGACGCCAGATCCAGGTAGCTGCCGCTGTTTCCGGGCGTGACCGGAGACGCGTGATCGAGAACCGTGGTGAACAGCGACAGGGTCCCGTCTCGGTTGTCGACGATCTCGACCACTTGCTGCTGCTGCGGGAAATCGATGCACGACGCGGTCGTGATCTCCCAGAATCCTCGTCCGTCTCGCGAGTGCGCCAGAATCTGATTCTGGTGGGTGTGGCCGTTGAGCCAGCCGATCACCACCGGATACTTCAACAGCAGATCGATGAATTCGTCTGCGCCGTAGAGCTTCACCGATTGCCCAGGCCTCTGTGCCCGGTTCTCCAACGTCAGGCTGTTGTGGTGCGTGTAGATCAGCACGAGCTTGTTCTCGGCCTGCGCCCGCTCCAATTGCTGGGTGAGCCAATCGAATTGGTTCTCCGGAACCGCACCGTCGGGCCCGGCCACAGCGTTGCAGGTGTCGAGACCGAACGTGCGGATGTTCGGGGTGGGGTCTGCCGTCCACCAGGTCTCGCCCGAATCGAGGTTGTGTTGGGTGAAGCCGTGACCGATCGGACCCGGTGTCGGCGTGGTCTCGAAGTGCTCCTGCATGAACTCGCGTTGCTCGAACAGGTACCGCGCCGGATCGGCCGAGACTGCGCGAAACCCCGGTCGCGCACCGGATCCCACGCCCAGCGCATCGACCATTCTCTGCAACGGACTGGCCGTCGACGCGTAGCCGGCCAGTGCCGAGGTGGCCGTCGCCTCGAGGGTGTACGCCTTGCGACCCCCGACGGCGAGCGCGTGCAGCTGCGAGGACAGATCGAAGGTGCCGAGCAACAGTGTGTCGTGGTTGCCGTACACCGAATACCACGGCACCGGCAGCCCCACCGATTCCACGGTTCCAGACATTGCCTGCTCGAGGAGGTCGGGAAGCGTCGGGAATCCGTAGTCGCCGAACGAGCCTCCCGAGGGATCACCGGGCCGGTAGGCCCACTGCGCCTCCGGCCAAGCCTGAACACCCTCGAAGACCTTCGAGTCCCCGCTGGTCGGCCGAACCGGAACGCCGTCGAGAACGTCTACGTACCAGCGTAGTTCGAGGTGCGAGTGCATGTCGGCGCTGTCCCCGGTGACCACTGCCGCTCCCATCGGTGCGCCGGTAACCGGGCTGATCCGCGCGTCCGCGAACGCCTTCACCATCGCCGCGGTGACGTGCACCGTGAGCGGATCCTGCGGGTGGAACGCCGAGCCCCATGCTGCGTGGTCGGAGACGATCATGGGCTCGATCCGTCCGGGCGACTGCGCGTCGATGACGTGCATGTCCGACAGGTGCCCGAGATAGAGCAACGACCGTCGCGACTGGACCCTCGACGGATTCGGCGCTCGTCCGAGAACGTCCAGCCGAGCAACGTACGGCTCCCCCGGTCCGGCACCGAGCACGCGGTACTTCCCCGGCCCGGTCGAGGTTCGCAGAATCGTCTGCGCGAGCGTTCCGGTCCCGTTCGTTTGCACAGGCTGGGCATGCGCAACGAGAGCCTTACCCAGCACGTGGGGTGCAATCCCCCACGCCGCGGCAAGAGCCCCCACTCGAGCAATGAATTGTCGACGCGACAGCCCTGCCATGGAACTCCTCGGATCCTCGAGAACGGCACCACGTGCGCCTCGCATCCGACGAGGTGACTGCCTATTTTTACAGGCCAGACCGCGGATCGGCTCGCTTTCGGACCGTTCAGGGCACCACGGTCACCGGCCAGCGGCCCGCTTTGACCAACCGCACCGCCACCGAACCGGCGATTCGATGCCCCGCATTCTCGGATGCGCCCACCACTACCGCGTCGGTGCGCAGTTGCTCTGCCACGGCGATCAGTCCGTAGTACGGGTCACCCTGCGCGGTGCGGAACTCCCACCGCACGTGCTCCCGATCTCCGAATCGGGCAGCAGAGGTCCGGACGTAGTCGAGCAACTCGTCGGCGATCTGCTGACCGGTTTCGACGAGTGAGATGCCGGCCTGGCCCCACGACGCCGTCGCAATGGGTTGGACGTACACCAGCACCAGCAGCGACCGCTGCCTGCGAGCGAGTCCCGCTGCATAGGCTGCGGCACGCCAGGAAGAATCGGAACCGTCGACCCCCACCACGATCGACTTGGGACCGTCGTGGCCGTACTCGAAACCGGTGGATTCTTGCGCATCGCTCACGAGTCGAGGCTACTGCCGGTACCCGCATGTTCGAACACCCCATCCCGTGGCGGTACGGTTGGTTCACTTCGAGTGCCGGTCGCTCGAACACCGACACTGGACGGGAGTAGCCAAGTGAACGAAGTCACGCAGCACGACGGCCCGTCGACCGATCCGGCCACCGTGTTCGCCGCGCTGGCCGACATCGTGTATCGAGGCAGCAGCGCGGAAGAGATCTACACCGCAATCTGCAACGCCGCCGTACTGGTTGTTCCCCACTGCGACCATGCGAGCTTGATGCTGATGCGCCACGGAAAGCCGGTCACCGTCGCGGCCTCCGACGACATCGCTCGTGTCGTCGACGATATCGAGCGCGCCACCGGCGAAGGCCCGTGTCTGGACGCGATCACCAGCGAGGCAGCGCAGCTCGAGGCCGACTTCCGAACTCCGACGCAGTGGCCCGCGATGGCCCGCGGTGTGTTGAACCGCACGCCGGTACGAGGGGCCATGGGATTTCGGCTCAACGTGGACGATCAGAAGGTCGGCGCGCTCAACCTGTTCACCGACAAGCCGGGTGTGTTCGATACCGACAGCGCGAGCAAGGCGATCATTCTGACGGCGTTCACGGCTGTCACCGTTGCTGCGGTCATGAACGGTCAAGAGGCGTCGACTCTGCGTGACGGGCTCGAGAGCAACCGTGAGATCGGCAAGGCGATCGGCCTGATCATGGCCCTGCACGACGTGTCAGGCGACGAGGCGTTCGCCCTGCTGCGTAAGTCCTCTCAGGACCTCAACGTCAAGATTGCCGATCTCGCAGCAACCGTTGTCGATCGGCACAGCAAGGGCTTGAACCGCTGAGCATGTGCGCTCAGTGCGCGCGCTGAACCTTCTTGGGAAGCGCGAAGACCAAAGCCAGCGCCACCACACTGAACGCTGCACTGACTGCCATTGCCATCGCCGCGCCGTGCAGAAAGCCCGACCCGACGGTGTCGGGGCCGGTGATGTCCAGAGACCCGAACAGCACACTGCCGATCACGGCAATACCGATCGCCGAGCCGACGCGCTGCATGGTGGAGATGACCCCGCTCGCGGCTCCCGCGTCGTCGCGATCGACGGTGGCGACGATGAACTGGGCGTTGGGTGCGATGAAAGCGCCGTTGCCCAGACCCGCGATGAACAGTGGAACCAACAGCGTCCAGTGCGAGATCGTGTCGGCCGAGCTGGTCGCGAGGATGATCCACAGCCAGATCAGCCCGATCGAGACGAGCGACGCGCCGAGTATCAGAACGGTGCGACCGAGACGGATCGTCAGCCTGTTGCTCTGCGAGGCGGCAATGATGCTGCCGATCGCGAACGGTATGGACACCAGTCCCGATGCCAGTGCCGTGTTGCCGAGTCCGGTCTGCCACAGCAACGAGATGGTGAAGAAGATGCTGGTAAAGGCCGCGAAGTAGACGAGCGCGAGGATGACACCGCCGGTGAACGCCGGACGGGTGAACAATCGAGGTGGCACCAACGGATTCTGTCCGCGGCCGCTCCGAATCACTTCCCACCAGCCGAACAGCGCGATGAGGCCGATTCCTGCGGCGATCGTCAGGTAGGTCCACATTGGCCAGCCCAATTCCTGGCCCTCGATCAGCGGAACGAGCAGTGCGATGAGACCTGCGGAGATGAGTACCAGCCCGAGCCAGTCGATTCCGGGGCGGGCCGCCGGCTCGGCATCGGTCTTGTTCGGGAGCAGCACTGCAGCCGCGACGAGACCGACGATTCCGATCGGCAGGTTGACCCAGAAGACCAGTCGCCAGCCGTTCTCGTCGCCGAAAGCCTGGATGATCAGGCCACCGACGATGGGACCGAGCGCTGTCGAGACTCCGATGACCGCACCCATGATGGCGAATGCCTTGCCCCGCACCGGTCCTGGGAACAACAGCTGAATGAAGGCGGTGACCGCCGGGACGAACATGCCGCCCGCCAAGCCCTGAACGACTCGCGCGACGACAAGCTGCAGATCGTCCTGAGCCAGCCCACACGCGAAGCTTGCGAGGGTAAAGAGTGCGAGCCCGGTGAAGAAGACCCATTTGTGGCCGATCCGGTCGCCCACCTTGCCCGCCGGGATGAGAGCCAAGCCGAAGGCGAGTGCGTACCCCGAGATGATCCACGACAGAACCGATTCCGACGCGTCCAGCGTGGTGCTGATCGTCGGTAGTGCCACGTTGACGATGGTGGTGTCCAGCAGAGCCATGAACATGCCGAGCAGCAGAACCACGAGCGCTTTCCAGGCGCGTGCGGGCACCTCTGTCCCCGGTGGAGTTGCAGAGGCAATGCCGTCGGTCACTGTGCCGTCCTTCGTCGTTGTCGCCGAGCAGTATCGGCCGACCGATCCTGGGTCACTGTCCGATCATTGCCGTCGCCACGAAGACCCACGACAGTCCGGTGGCCAAGACCACGAACGCCGATGCCACAACTCGGCCACCCCACACGGTCTCCACGAGAGCAGTCTCCGCGTGAGCAGTCGCGCCCGCCGTACCCGTTGGTGTCATGATCGATTTCCCACCCTGCATCCGCGACCCTCGTCATTTCCGGCCGGTGGATACCCCGGGAACCGACGCCGAAACTACGGCGCTGCGACAACCGCCTCCAGTGCGTCCAGAAAGGGGTGCTGGGAGACGAGCAGCTTCGTTCTCGCCTGCGCCACCGGGAACCACTCGACGCGGTCGACCTCGGGAAACGACTTAATGAGACCGGATTTCGGGGGCCACTCGATCTCAAATGTGTTGCTCACCGCATTCGAGACATCCAGATCGGCCTCGACGCCGAACGCGGTGACGATCTTTCCGCCGCGCTGTGTGACGGTGCCCAGTTCGACGGGTTCTCCGGCCGGCACATCGGTGCCGACTTCCTCTCGAAATTCCCGCTGGGCCGCCGTCCAGGGATCTTCTCCATCGGTGATCAACCCTTTGACGATCGACCAAGCTCCGTCGTCCTTGCGCGCCCAGAACGGTCCGCCGGGGTGAGCGATCAGGACATCCGGGCCGTCGACACCGACGCGATACAACAGGATTCCTGCACTCGTATTGACCATTGCCTCAGCCTGCCATCAATTCGGTTGCTCTCCGTCATTCGCCGTCACTACCGTTATCGCGGCTCACGACCACGCATATTCGAGAGGTAGGGCGACATGGACACGACGGGATCGGACAGGGTCTGGTTGATCACCGGGGCCAGCTCGGGTTTCGGCCGTCAATTCGTCGCTGCCGCATTGGACGCGGGTGATCGAGTGTTGTCCACCGCCCGCAGCGTCGCCGATCTCGAGGGGCCCGAAAGCGATCGGTTGCTTCACGCACAGCTCGATGTGACCGACCGAGATTCGATCGACTCCGCCGTGGCCTACGCTCTCGACCGGTTCGGACGCATCGACGTCCTGGTCAACAACGCCGGTGTGGGCCTGCTCGGCGCGTTCGAGGAGATCGACGAACCCGACTTTCGCCACAACCTCGAGGTCAACTTCTTCGGCCCATTGGCCGTCACCCGGGCGGTGCTGCCTTCGATGCGGGCGCGCCGTAGCGGCCACATCGTGCAGATGTCCTCGGTTATCGGCGTGGTACCCGGTCCGGGCGGAACCGCGTATGCAGGAGGCAAATTCGCGCTCGAAGGCTTTTCGGAGGCTCTCGCCGCGGAGGTGCGTCATCTCGGTATCGGTGTCACCATCGTCGAACCGGGCCCGTTTCGCACCGACGCGAGCGGACGGTCGATGCAATGGGGAACCCCTCTGGACGACTACGCCACCCTGATCGGACCGGCTCGAACCGCTTTCGAAGCCACCCACGGCCATCAGCCCGGCGACCCACGCCGCGGTGTCGATGCCGTCATCGCCGCGATTTCTTCGGAAACTCCCCCACTGCGGCTTCCGCTGGGCTCGAAGTCCTTCGAGTGGATCGAGACCTACCTCCAGGGTCGGCTCGATCAAGCCCGCGACGTTCGCCCTGCGGGTTCCGATACCGACCACAGGTGACTCACCCAGTCACGAACACACAGAACTCGTTGCCCTCCGGGTCCGCCATGACCGTCCATTCGATGTCCGAGTCCGGTCGCCGGAGCACCCGTGCGCCGAGGGATTCCAATTCGGCGATCGCGTCGACGGAATCGACCTCGATGTCCCAGTGGACACGGTTCTTGCCGGTCTTGGCTTCGGGAACCTGGGCGAAGACCATCGACTCGAACGGCACTCCGGCAGCGCCCTCGATCGCGTGCCAGCCTTCCTCGCTGACCTCTGTCGTTCCGCCGAGTACCTGCGACCACCAGCTGGCCAGAGTCTTCGCGTCGAGAGCGTCGACCACCAGTTCGTACATCCTGTAGGGGCCGACTTCCGGACGGACGAAGGCGCAGAACTCCCCTCCGTCGGGATCGGCCATCACGCGCCAGCCGAATTCGCCCGGGGCGGAAAGAGGCGTGGCACCGGGAAGTTCGGTCGTTGTCACGTGCGCGTCCAGATGGACACGATTCTTGACTGCCTTGAATTCCGGTACGCGATTGACCCAGATGGTCTGTGTGGGCTCGCTCCCGCTGAGCTTCACGATGTCGGGCGAGCCCGTACGAACGACATCGAGTCCGATGGTGGCCGACCAGAAGGTCACCATTGCCTCGAGATTCGTTGCATCGATACACAGATCCTTGAATCTCGCTGTAGTCACCGCGCCGATCGTACGCACCCGTCCAGGACTGTTTTGCAGCGCGAACGGCCTCCACTCCGCCGTGCCGCGAACCCGGGCAACAGTTATTGTCTACCGATGCAGGAGCGTGCAGCGTCCACCAGGCAGGCCGTACTCGAAGGGGCCGCCGCCAGTTTCGAGAAGTTCGGTTACGGCACAGCAAGTTTGAGCACCATCATCGCCCATGCCGGGGTCAGCAAGGGCGCGATGTACTTCCATTTCTCGTCCAAGGAAGACCTGGCGCAAGCAGTGATCGACGCGCAGCTGGCCATGGCGGCGAGTGCGAGCGCCATCGTCATCGAGCAGACACCGAAAGCGCTGGACGCCCTGATCCTGGTGAGCAAGGAGTTGGGACGCCAACTGCAGACCGACTCCATCGCCCGCGGGGGTATGCGGTTGACGCTGGAGTCGGCCATCGTCGACAGCCCCAATGCGCGAGCGTTCGAGGACTGGATCGGAAAGATGGGCGATCTGGCCGCACGCGCTCAGGCCGAGGGCGACATCGTCGACGGTATGGACGCACTCACGCTCGGTCGATACATCGTCGCGTCGTTCACCGGCGTGCAGACGGTGTCGGAGATGTTGACCGGACGCGCCGATCTACAGCAAAGGCTGACCGAGATGTGGCAGATGTTGCTGCCCGCGGTGGTGCCGCGCCGACGCCTCCCGCGGGTGATGGCGATCGCCGAAGACGCCCTTATCGACTGGAGCGATCGGTAGGCGCCAACCACGGTTCGGACGTCACCGTGACGGACATCGCCGACAGCACCTCGCCGTCGTGCTCGAACTGAATGCGGTAGAGGCCGTCGGTGGAGGCCGTGTCGACGATCACCGAGCACGGATTGGTCCACTCGGCGAAACCCATGAACCTCACCTCGCAGGAGGTGAAATCCAGCGCCGGTGTTTCGGTGGCCAAGCGCAGAGCCTGGCGTGCCGCCTCGAGCATCGTGACGCCCGGCAGGTACTCGACCGAGTGATCGAACATCGCCAGGTTGCGCGGATCCGGCGCGACGACGATGGTCCCGTCGGATGTGTGCCGTGCCAGCACCACGTCGGACGGATCGAGACGTCCGACGGAGGACGGCGGGACCACCTCGGTTCCGGCCGGCAGGAAACGGAAGTGGGGGTCGGCAATGGTCGACTTGCGGAACTGCGAATACACCTCGGGTCCGATGGTCCGGACCGACGCCGTCCCCGACGCGACGAGGTGGGTGCCGTTCAGGAGTCGGGCGGAGAGCTTCATGTTGTCCAGCGACTCGTTCTCGAACGTCACGTCGGTCGTGATCGACTCTGCGACAAGCGAATCGTCGATGTCGTCGACCGAGAGCGGGTCCAGGATCTCGAAGCGGGAGTGCTCGATGAACACCACGTGATCGAGTGGCACGCCGTGGTTGACGTGGCAGAAGAGGCTGATCGCTTGGCGCAGAGCCTCGGCCACCATCAACGAGTCGTGGGTTCGGCGCACCGGCGCGAACATGCGATGCGACGTGGGGAACTGCACCGCCGCCCGATGCGTACCGTCGACGGTCTCGTAATCGGTCAACAGAACGTCGCCCGGCGACCTCCGATGCACGAGGTGACGCGGAACTGTTGCTGCGTAACTCAAACTCATGAAGCCCCTTAAAACCGACCGACCCGGCTTTTTATAGCACTGTTGAGCCACCGGGATCGCTCGCTCAGTATGTAGCGGGCGACCGACAAAACTGGCATCGGTCGAAGGGATTCATTCAATCGATATACAGAAATAACTGTCACGATCTGTTAACTAACTCGAACTCCCGGTACCACATGTCCGGTACGTTCACGGGCCGCGCCGGGGGCTCGTGTGGCACACTCCCGACAGCAAAAATCCCGGCCCGGGCGAACCGGACGGGGACTGCGCTCCCCCACCTGGACTCGAACCAGGAACCCTTCGTAGCTGCATCCAAGAATTTTCGCTGACCGCAGATGTTCGCCTTTACCCACCCTGAACTGCAGTTATATGCGGTTCAAGTGGTTGCGGTCTATCGCAACGAGTCGTCAGTTTTCGGGGCTGATTGGGGCTGAAAGTGTTGGGAAAGTGTTGGGTACAGACTCCCCTGAGCTACTCCCGAACGGTCAATTTGGCTGTCTGCATCGTGCTGTCGACGGAGTTCATCGAACCGCCCCTAAGTCCGTCGAGCAGCCGCACAACCTGTAGCTCGTGACGGTCGACCGTCCGGTTTCCGTCAGGCCAGGGGACGACACTTCGGCCACCATCGGGACCCGCGTATTCAACCCGATGGACCAGCGAGCCATTCCAAAAGAAATCGATCTGCTGATTGTGGACGGTCTTATCCAAAACATCCCACCACCACTCCTCGGCACCGTCACCCACGCCGTCCGCGTCCCGTCCCCACGCCACGGTGAGGCCCGTATCGGGGATATACACGGCGGTGCCGTAGTGGCCATCTCGGTGGGTGTGTCCCGCCCTCTCGATGACGTGCCAGCTCTCCGAGTCCGCCTCTTCCAAGATTCCAAGCAGTGCGTCGTAGTTCACAATCCAGCCTCTCTCTTTTTGGTTTGCACGAACGCGTCGAACCCCAGTGACGCTTGGTAAGTCCTTGCGCCACTTCCCGGCTGGGTGAGTTGCTTGACCCCAAGCAAATAGGGCAAACCTGCCGATTCGAGATGGGGCGAAAGCTCGACCGGCAGCGGTTTGTCCAAGTCGGCTGCGAGCAGTCGCTCTCGGGCTGGAGTGGAAAGTTCTCGCCATACGGACTATGGGCTGATCACGGGAGAAACGCTATCCGCAACCACCGACAAGTCCTTCGAGCTTCGCTCTCTTGACGGTGATGGCGCTCATCGAAAATGCTCAACTTCGCTCAGCGAAAGTGCTCACCCGGTAGCGGTGATCACTGTAGCGGTTGACGGGTCCCGGTGACGGCTTTGCGGAGCTTCTCCGATCGTGCGTTGTGATCGCGGAGCCGGTAGGAATCACCGGACATATCGAGGACTACCGATCGATGCAGGAGACGGTCGAGCATGGCTGCTGCGACGGTGTCGTCACCGAGAACCGTTCCCCACGATCCGACACCACGATTGCTGGTGATCACGATCGATGTCTTCATATACCGTTGCGAGACAACCTGAAACAACGCCGAAGCCGCCTCTCCCGGCAACGGAAGATACCCGAGTTCGTCGATCACCAACAGTGTCGGCCCGGCGTAGAACCGCATCGTCGTCGCCCATCTGCCTTCGATCGCAGCCCGGTGACATCGAGCGGCGAGATCGGCGGCGGTGGTGAAATACGTCCGATACCCGGCATGCGCAGCAGCCCGCGCCAACCCGACCGACAGATGCGTCTTCCCGACCCCCGGCGGGCCGATGAGCAGCACATTGGTAGCGGTCTCCAAATATCTGCAGGTCGCGAGCTCGTCGATCAGCTTCTTGTCGACCCCGGCGGCGTTGTCGAAATCGAAGTCCTCGAGCGATGCCGGGGTCGGCAGGCACGCGAACCGCAACCTGCCTGCCAACCGCCGCGCTTCGGTGGCAGCAACCTCGATCGAGAGCAACCGCTCCAGCGCCGCCGTCATCGACAGCTCCTCCGCCGCGGCCTGGTCGAGGACCGCCGGCAGTGCTTCGGCGGCGTCGGCGAGTTTGAGGACCCCGAGATGGCCACGCAAACGTTGGTAAAGGCTCGCTGCTTCCGCGGTGTTCGGTGCGGGAAGTCGATCGGCAGCGGCACCTCCTTTCGGTGTTTCACTCATGCGAGAGTGTTCCTTCCCCGTGCAGCCCGCTCGTAGGCCGAGAGGTCGATGACATCCGATGATGCTGCCGCGGAATCGGTTTCAGCTGCTCCTGTCGAGTAGTTCGTACTATGGAAACTGCTGCCACGCAATACTTCTGCCGCCCTGAGCGCATCAGGCCCGGGTGGTATCCGTTCTTTGCGGCGGTGCGGTTTGCCGGTGTTCGCGGTCGCCATCGCGGCCCGTTCGAGTGCGACGACATGACCGCTGTCGCGGACGATCATGCCGAGACCGTCGGCGGCGACCGCATGCCTGGCGACAGTGATGCCGGAGGCGGTGACGATGTCGAGATGACTACCGCCGACGGGGCGGGTGACGGTGACCTGCGCGGACGCCAACTCCGGCGGGACGGAGTACTGGTTGCCGCGGTAGGACACCAACGCTTGCCGCGACGCCGTCCGACTGTCGCCGAGAATCACCGGATACGCCGTCGCCGGCGGTTCCTGCAGGGGTTCGGCCGCTGCGAGGTCGGCGACAGTGCTGGTTCCGTCCGGGGTGTGGCGGGTGCGACTGTCGGAGATGGCGGCACAGAAGTTGTCGAGATGCGCTTGGGCCTGCTCGACGCTCATGTCCGGTAACGACCGCCACCAGCGTTGTGCTGCAGTGTGATTCGCTTTCTCGACGACACCTTTGCGGTTCCCTCTCCGCGGTGGGCAGATCGCGACCGAGACCCCGTAGTACTTCGCGACGCCGGCGAAGCTGGCGGTCACCGCACCGGACTCGGGGTGGCAGACAGTGGCCATCCGGTCGAAACGCCAGACTCGGGTGGTGCCGCCGAGAGCGCGGACAACGCGGTCGAGATTGTCGACCAGATGTGGTTGATCCATCGACGGGGTCAGTACCGCCCGCCATTTCCCCGAGTGTGCGAGGGAGCCGACCCACAGGTGTGCTGTTCTGCCCCAACCCCATTCAGTCGGCGGGTTCGGTAGATCGACGTAGTCCCATTGGGTTTCTTCGCCCGGTGGGTGGTCGATGATGGCGTTGGCTCGGTCGGTTGCGGTCCTGCAGGCCAGGCAGATCGGGCGTAGTTTCTGCTGCCGGATCTTGCGGGTCATCGTCGGATAGGACAGTGCGAAGCCCAGGGCCAACAGTTCGTCGAACAGGGCGACCGCCCACAGGTGCGGGTCCTCGGTGAATCGGTAGCGGATGTAGTCGATGAAGTCCTCGAACGGGTCCGTCGTGGACTTTCGTCGCACACCTGGGGTGGTGGTTCCGTTGATGTAGTTGCGGACGGTGCGGCGGTTGCGGCCGGTATGGCGGGCGATGTCCGAGATCGACATGCCTCGTTTGTGCAGTGCGGATATCTCCATGTCCTCTTCCCATGTAAGCATGAGATCGCGGGTCTCCTTCGGGGCGCTGGTGTGTGGTCAGAGACCATCAGCATCGGAGGAGGCCCGCCCTCATTGGCGGAGCCACACGGGTGAGCACTTTCAGAGATCAGATCTGGGCACTTTCACTGAGCGCCGTCAACGGTCCACGAAACTGCTTTCGGTCTTCACGGGCGGTTTTCGAAAGTGTTGTCTGCCTTCAGACCTACAAGCCCATCTGTGTAGTGAGAACCGAGGTGAGCACTCCAGTCAACACAGCGCCACCACCGTCAGCCACAGCGTCCAACATCCTCCGCGCACGAGTCCGGGTGTCCTCACCCGCATTTTCGTCGTTTGCGAGCTGCTTTAGGCGATCAACAAGTTCGCTTGTGATGTTCTCCGGCGTCGGCCATGCTCCGACCTCACGCCGAGCCTTGCTCGTCGCGCTGAGCACGAAGTCGATGTGCCCTCCGGCGTTAGGCGTGGAAACCCGGATGTAACCGCCATCCGAGTCGAGCGCTTTGATCGCACGCTGGACATCCTCGGGGCTGAGATCGGTGTCTTGCTCGATCTCATCGAGCCCGACCTCGTGGCCACTCTCGTCGGTCCGCCGAACGATCGACTCCAGCACGAGGAAATCACGGTCGGCCCAGGTGCTGTTCATGACCCGATGATCCCTGCGCTCAGGGCTGAACCGGCAGCACCTACCAGAATGTCCCTGCCAGCCCCCAGAAACGCTGTGAGGCCTGCCTTGGCCCTCTCACGGGTTTCCGGCTCGGCCGTCTCATCATTAGCCAAGTCTTGAAGGCGCGCAATCAACGAGTCGGCCAGAGTCTCTGGCGTAGGCCACGCGCCCGCTGCCCGCCTGGCCTTCCCCGTCACCCCGGCGACCGCGATGACGTGGTTCGACCCCCGCATAGTCTTGACCAAATAAGGCGGCTCGTCGGCGTCAAGAGCACGGAGTGCTCGCTGAACCAGATCGTCGTCTAAGCCCGTCAATGCGACTAACTTGGATGCACGGACAGGATGCCCAGTCCGATCGATCTCTTCGACAACCGCGGTGAGAACAGGCAGGTCTCTCGGACCCCATGTGTCTTCCATGCGGCGAACCTACGCCTGGACAGCGACATTCTGAGATCGAACTGCTCAACTACCGGGGCAAGGATGGGCGGACCCTCTTGATTTACGGAGCGCCGTGATTCTTGCTGACCTGTGCAAGGTGGAGACCCTCAGGCCCCGAACTGGCCTGCGATCACAGCAGTAATGACCCCGCCCACCACTTGCCCGCCACCCTCTGTCGGAGCATCTCGGATCTTTCGAGCGCGAGACCTGGTGTCCTCTGTCTGAGAGTCGTCCCTCTCGGTCTCAACGAGCTGCTGAATAAGCGCCTCCAGCACAGACTCTGCGCTGGGCCACTGACCAACCTCCCGTCGCGCTCGTTCTGTCGGCCGAGAGAACAGGACGACCCCGAACTCGTCGTCGTCTGAGTGGCCGAAGAATGGGGGTGTGGCTCCCGCAAGTGCGTCGAAGGCATGGCGCATCTCCTTGTAATCCAAGCCTGTCACATCCGTGAGGTCATGCCACCTCACCACTTGGTGCTCGTCGCAGTACGCGACTGCTTCAACCAGGACCGGTCGATCTCGTTCGCTCCATTGGGTTCCCATGGGCAGAACGTACCCAGTGGCTCCGACACCACCAACGAGTACCGCCAGCGGAGTAGCCAACCAACCAGCAGGGTTACAACGAAGAAGGCCCCGTCTGCATGACGGGGCCTTCGTTGTATGCCTCACGATGGAACGTCAGGCGTACACCTGGGGTGACTCCCAGTGAAAGTGCAATGCGTTGACCCAGTACCACGGGATTGCGAACATGCTGTCTCCGATCGTTGCGGCCTAGCACCTTGGACCACACGAGCGTATGAGCGGAGGGCCCTGCCAGGCCATCCCCCGATTGCATGACGCCAATACTGGGGGCATATCGAGGATTTTGAGCCTGGGGGCCAGATGTCTGTCCATTTCTGCTGGAGACCACAACCTGACCGGAGTCCTCACGGGCGATCTGACCTGACCGAGTCCTCACGGACACGCCCGACACTCGCGTGGCCTCTCACGCGTAAAACGCGGGTGCGCAAACAAGTTGACCGTCGTGGTTACCGTGGTCCTGGCGGTCGCAGTCGGCGTTTCGCTCCTGTGGGTTGGTTCGGCAACAGTCCGATGGGGCCATGGTCCTTCTGCAGTGGGTGATCTCTATATCGTCTCCACCGTCCTAGAGGTTCCGGACTCATGCCGCGCTTCGATTCCCACCAGAGACGAAGCCTGAAGAAGCGGTTCCACTCCCATAGATACAGTCCGTCGTCTGGAATGTTCTTGGCAATAGCGTTGGTCCGCAGCCCTTCTCCGTAGGGGTCGACCCAGGACACCATGAAGTAGGCGTGACGGACCAAGTCAACCTCGGCATCGAACCCCCACTCAATCGGTTCCGACTCGCACGTCATAATCGGGCGCGTCGGCGGCATTCCGATCGGGTCGCAACCAAGCCCAAGGACGCGGACATCGACGTTGTGCCGGACACCTGGACCGATCAGCTCCACCTTGCAGAACACCTGGACGGTCGGTGCCCCGCCGTTGACGGAACTCACGATTCCACCTCGTGTTGCCTCGATGTTCATACCGCGACCGCCAGCTGTGTTCCGAGCTATCTCAAGCTGCCTGCCCATCACCAGGAGACCAAGCCCAGAGAACACTGCTGCCAATGCCGTGAGCACGAATTTTGCGTCCATGACTCGGGACGCTACACACGGATGGTTTCAAACTGACCGCTCGACAATCTGCACACCGGCTACTCCCCGGTGCCTGTGACCCTTCCGCTGCCCAAGCCTGCTTCGATCCAGTCGTCACCCTTGCGCCACTTGAGTTGAGCGCCGGTTCCCAGGGCCACCTCAGGGTGATCGCGGCCAACCTGATCCCTGGCGCTCGTGTCGTCACGTGCTTCGAACTCCTGGACCACGACGGAGCCGTTGGCGCTCACTACCCGGTAGCTCTTCATCTCTGTCATGTGGCGATCATGACAGACCATCACAGCGGCCACCCGTAGATTGGAACTGCCCTCAGCCGCAACTGCTGAACTGGATGACAGCGTGTCTGCTCTTTCAGCTAGCGCTGGAGTCTCGCTGCTCGATCAGCTCAGCGTGGGCATGTCTCATCTGGGTGAGCAGAAGACTCGCCAGACCCAAGACGCCCACTGCGTACCTCTTCAGATCCGGACGTATCTGGACGTGGTGCCGGTCCACGTTGCTGGTGGCCTGTGCGAACCCCATGCCCAGGTTGCGCCAGCCTTCCCATTCGTTCGACTGCGCGCCCAGCCGTAATTCCCCTGCATTGCTCAGCGCGTGTGCGTACATGTTCTTTCCCACGACTGCGCCGTCCTGGTTCGACCACTTGCGCACCTTGTCCTCGGTGAACACGGCGGCTTGCGTCGCAACCTTTCCCCAATCACCCGCGTCGACCAGACCACGAACGTGCGCCCACAGCTCGGGATCGAAACTGCTTTCATCTACGGGTTCATCGACTTCTGCGGCCAGTCCGAGTGCATAGATCGCTGAGGCGATCAACTGACGAGTCTGCTCGACCATCTCAAGTCGCATGTGGAGTAGGTCAACTTCCGTGTAATCGCCATACATCGGACCTGATCTCCAAGCGTGCTCTAGTCGCTCAAGTAGAGCGTGGTCCTTACCAAGCGCTCGACCAACGACCTCATTGATGTTCGCTCGCCAGCTCCCGATCTTTGCCCAGTGATTTGGGGCATCAGCTACATCGTGACCGACGTTCTTCAGGGCTTCGAGCTTCTCGATAGCAAGGTCAGGTCTCATCACCTCAGGTTATGTAGAACCACTGACACGTCGACAGCGCCACACCGTGGGCACCACCCCCTCTCCTAGCCACACCAGCACCAGCTCCTACGGTCGGCATAGAGGCTGAGGCTCTCTACGGGTCTGGGAACTCCAGCAGCCCCTCGGTGTTAGAGCAACTTCATGGCGGCGTCCTGCACGGACTGACGACTCCAAGGAGGCGATCACGATGGCTGGACGTGGACCGGGACCCAAAGACCCCTCTCGCAGGGCACGCACGAACAAGGACCCGATCCAACTTGGAGTCATCCACGCCGATCCAGTCGAACAGCCGGCACCCACCGCAAGGGTGACGCTCCCCCGCTGACGATTGTGATCCTGGAATTCGCCGTGGACATCCTCGGTCGACGCCGAGAGGCCCTCACGTTCAACACCCCGAACGGCGCCATCTCCGTCACCTTAACCGGCAACTGGGTCTCGCCTGCCAACGTTCGAGGGTGGCCGCGAGGTGCACTCGGCATGCACTTCGATTGGGTGACACCCCACAGCTTCCGCCGGACCGTGGCGACACTCGTGAAGGCTTAGTACGGAGTGGAGGCGGCGCAGGCTCAGCTCGGCCACGCCAACACCGCTGTGACGGAAGCGCACTACATCCGGCGGATGAACTCGGCACCGGACATGACCGAAGCACTCAACACTTTCGCACCGTCAGAGCGGCAAAGTGTTGGATACGTGTTGAGTTCGGCAACCTTCGGCCTGAAACAGAAAGAGCCCCTCACCTGATCTGGCAGGTAAAGGGCTCTTCTTGCGCTCCCCCACCTGGACTCGAACCAGGAACCCTTCGATTAACAGTCGAATGCTCTGCCAATTGAGCTATGGGGGATTACCTCGCGGCGTCACACTCTCGTGCGAGCCGTTGGAAACAATAGCGCACACCCCCTGCCGAGTACCAAATCGCCCTGCTCGAGGTTCGTCGGGCAAGATGGAAGAACAGCCGCACGCTCTAGGGAAGGACCTACTGATGATTCGTTTGGTACTGGCGGCTGGAGCTGCGTATGTGCTCGGTGCCAAGGCAGGACGTGGCCGGTACGAGCAAATTCGCAAGACTGCGAGCGCCGTCGCGTCGAGCCCGGCCACCAAGAAAGCGATCGAGGTCGGCCGTCAGAAGCTGTCCGATTCCCTGAACACTCAGCCACGACTGGAGCCGATGAAGCCGATCGACGACGAGACCCAGGTCTTCGTTCCCCGCGATCAGCTGCGGCGCTAACCGACCTCGGCCACACTTCCGACGGCGAGCTCGAGCAGACTGCGGCGGTACTGCTCGAGGGCGATGAGGTCGCCGAACAACGCGTTGTAATCGTCGGGCTTCTCCACCGGTGACATGCGCTGAAGTTTCGATTTGAGCTCGGCCACCTGTTGGCCGACCCACACTTCCTGGAGCCGTGCGAGTACGCCGGAGATGTAGCGGGTGAGAGCGTCGTCGGCCACGCGCATCGGGTCGACGGCCAACTCGGTGACCAACGACACGACTACGGCGTCCTTGGCCTGTTTGGCGACGGCGTCGACCCACTCCCCTCCGCCCAGTCCTGCAGCGGTGCCGCCGGCAGCGGCCACCGCGTCGCGCACAGCCGAGTACGCCGGGTGATGGAAGCTTTCGGGCGGAAGCGAATCGAACACCGTGCCTGCCATCGCAGGCATCTGCAGTACCGCCTTGAGCGCTTCCCGTTGCGGCCACAGAGACGGATCGGTGGGATTGGGACGTGGAGGACCCGTGGGGGCCTCCACCGGAGCTGCCTGCCGCTTCTCGAACGGAACGCGTTTGCCGCTCGTGTCGCCCCTGGCACCCTTCTTCGCCTCGTCGCGCACGCGGGCGAGCACCATCGCGGTGTCGTCCCACCCGGTCCAGCCGGCGAGCTGCCGCGCGTACTCGTCCCGAAGCGACGCATCCTTGATGCGGGCGACCACGGGAACGGTTCGCTTCAACGCCTCGACGCGCCCCTCGGGTGTGTCCAGATCATGCTCTCGGAGCAGCGATTTCACGACGAAGGCGAACATCGGGGTTCGCCTGGCCACAAGATCGCGAACGGCGTTGTCGCCGGATTTCAAGCGAAGATCGCACGGGTCCATTCCGTCCGGAGCGACTGCGACGAAAGTCTGTCCGGCAATCTTCTGATCACCCTCGAACGCCTTCATCGCGGCGGCCTGGCCGGCTTCGTCTCCGTCGAAGGTGTAGATCACTTCGCCCCGAAAGTAGCTGTCGTCCATCATCAGTCGGCGCAGCATTGCCAGGTGATCCTCGCCGAATGCGGTTCCGCAGGATGCCACCGCAGTCTTGACGCCGGCCAGATGCATCGCCATCACGTCGGTGTACCCCTCGACGATGACGGCCTGATGCGACTTCGCGATCTCCTTGCGCGCCAGATCGAGGCCGAAGAGCACCTGAGACTTCTTGTACAGCATGGTTTCCGGGGTGTTGATGTACTTACCCGGCATCGTGTCGTCGTCGAACAGTTTGCGTGCGCCGAAGCCGATGACGTCGCCGCTCTGACTGCGAATGGGCCACACCAGACGCCGCCGGAAACGGTCGATCGGCGTTCCGCGCTTGCCGGGTGTCGCCAGCCCCGCGTCGACGATCTCCTTGGCCTCGAAGCCCTTGCCCAGCAGGTGTTTGGTGAGGGTGTCCCAGCCGTCGGGTGCGTACCCGCAGCCGTAGGCCAGGGCAGCGTGCCCGTCGAAGTTGCGTTCGGTGAGGTAGTCCCGCGCAGCCTGGGCGTCAGGGCCGCTGAGCCTGCCCGCGTAGAACTCCTGCGCTGCCGCGTTCGCAGCGATCAGGCGCGCTCGGGTGCCGCGGTCACGTTGAACCGACGGCCCTCCGCCCTCGTAGGAGATCGAGTAGTTCAACCGGTCGGCCAATTGCTCGACGGCCTCGACGAAGGAGATGTGCTCGATCTTCTGGAGGAAGGAGTAGGCGTCACCGCCCTCGCCGCAGCCGAAGCAGTGATAGTGACCGTGATTGGGGCGGACGTGGAACGACGGAGACTTCTCGTCGTGGAAGGGGCACAACCCCTTCATGGAGTCGCCGCCCGCGCGCTTGAGAGAGACGTAGTCGCCGACTATGTCTTCGATCCGTGTGCGTTCGCGAATGGCGGCGATGTCGCGTTCAGGAATTCGGCCGGCCACGAAGGGCAGTCTAGTCCCGATCCGGACCCACCCACATTCGGTCGCGGCGCGGTCAGCCCCAGCTGGCCTGAGCTCCGAGCGAACGCTTGTCGATCAGTTCGAGTCGACTTTCGGTGTACGACGCGATCTGGTCGACCACCACTCGGGTCCGTTCGGCATCGCTGCCCGCCCGCTGCCAAGCGGGCACCAGAATGGGGTCCAGTTCGCCCGGAGCCGAGCGCATCAACCACTCGGCGACGCGGTGGATGCGGTCGCGTTGACGCTCCTGCCGGATCTTGTGCCCTGCATCGGACATCACGTACCGCAGGGCCATGGTCTTGAGCAGCGCAACCTCCGAACCGACGATCGACGGCACCACGAGATCGGCGTCGTAGCGACTCAGGGGCGCAGTGCCGTACTTCTCGTGGGTGCCCTCGATGGCGGCGGTGGCGAAGCGGCCGACCAGTTCACTGGTCATGTGCTTGAGCGCTACGGAAGCGGCGAGAGTTCCGTCGTAGCGTCCGACCGCGACGACGACGGGCATCCTCGACAGGCGATCTGCGGCCTCGATCAATTCTTCGACATCGAGTCCGCGAAACTCCGACACGCCGAGTTCGGCGAGGGCGCGTCGCTCGATCGGATCGGACAGCGCCCGTAAGTCGATTCGAGCATCGATGACGCCGTCCTCGACGTCGTGCACCGAGTACGCGACGTCGTCGGACCAGTCCATGCTCTGCGCTTCGAGGCATTTGTGCTTGTCCGGAGCGCCGTCACGCACCCAGCCCAGAATGGCGGAGTCGTCGTCGTAGGCACCGAATTTCGCGCCGGGGGCGGGCCTGATCCACGGGTACTTGGTGGCGGCATCGAGCGAGGCTCGCGTCAGGTTGAGTCCTGCGCTGCGGCCGTCGGCATCGAGAATTTTCGGCTCGAGTCCGGTGAGAATGCGCAGGTTCTGCGCATTGCCCTCGAACCCGCCGCAATCCTGGGCCACTTCGTCGAGGGCGCGTTCACCGTTGTGTCCGTACGGCGGGTGGCCGATGTCGTGCGCCAGTCCGGCGAGGTCCACCAGATCGGGATCACTGCCGAGACCCTCGGCGATGCTGCGGCCGATCTGCGCAACTTCGAGCGAGTGAGTCAAGCGCGTGCGCGGGGTGTCTCCGTCTCGCGGGCCGGTGACCTGTGTCTTGTCGGCGAGCCTGCGCAGTGCGGCGCAGTGCAACACGCGCGCTCGATCCCGCGCGAAGGCGCTTCGATGCGAGGCGTTGTCTGCCCCGGCCCGCAGTCCTGCGGTCTTGGGAGGTTCGGTGACGAATCGTTCGACGTCGTGAGCCGAGTATGTGCCGGTCATCTACTGGCCTGCCGTGTAGGAGAAGTCCGCGGTGAAGTGGGTCAGCTGGTACCACAGCAGAGCGCCCGTCTCCCTGGCGATCCCGTGTGCCTGGGATTCTCTGGTGTAGACGGCGGGACCGGTGCGCGTCGGCGAGGTCCAGGCGTCGAGGCCGGCATCGCGCGCCATGGTGCGGGTGCGTAGTGAATGCCACGGATCGCTGACCAACACCACCGACGACTTTTCCTGTTCGCGCAGTGTGTTGCTCACTGCCTCGATGCTCTGAAGAGTGTCCGAGCCGGTCTCGACGGCAATGATGGCGTCGGCGGGAACTCCCTGATCGATCAGATAGTTGCGGCCCGACGCGGCCTCGGTGAACAGGTCGCCCTCCTGCTTGCCGCCGACGGTGACGATCTCGGGGGCGATTCCCTGCTCGTACAGAGACGCGGCCTGGGACAGTCGTGCCTCGAACACCGTCGAGGGTGTACCGCTGTACTGCGCAGCACCGAGCACAACGATGGCGTCCGCCTTGGAATAGTCGTCGATGCGCGCCACCTGCCATACCCGCACCGCTGTTCCCGCGACCAGCACCAACGACATCAGCACCACTCCCGCGACCAGCCGACCGGTCCAGCGTCCGAGCGTTCCGAAGAAGCCCAGGCGCTCGGGACCGGGGTCCGGGGCATACCGATCGTCGTACGGATCGCCGTACGAATCTCGGTCGAGAGTTGAATTCACCCCTCGAGTTTGCCAGGCCTGCTCGACGGCATGGTCACGGCGCGCCCCGAACGGCCTACAGCCACCCTCGATCCTCGGCCACTCGGACCGCCTCGGCCCGGGTGCTGGTGCCGGTCTTCCCTATCGCCGACGACAGATGATTGCGTACCGTGCCCTCCGAGAGGTGGACCTGAGCAGCGATGGATCCTGCCGTCCCGCCCCGGGCAGCCGCGCGGAGAACCTCCTGCTCTCGGGCCGTCAGTGGAGAGACACCGTCGGTGAGGGTTTCCGTCGCCAGCGTCGGATCGACCACGCGAAGCCCCATGTGTACGCGGCGAACGGCGTCGGCCAGTTGCTTGGCGGGGGTGTCCTTGACCACGAAACCCGACGCACCCGCATCGATGGCGCGTCGCAGGTAGCCGGGTCGCCCGAACGTGGTGACGATCAGCACTCTCGACTGCGGGGCGACGAGCGCCAGTTCGGCGGTGACCTCGATACCGTTCTTGCCGGGCATCTCCACGTCGAGCAGGACGACGTCGGGTCGATGTTCGAGAACGGCAGCGGCAACCTCGTCCCCGCGTCCCACCTCGGCGACGACGTCGAGATCGTGTTCGAGCCCCAGCAGAGCTGCCAGTGCACCCCGCACCAGAGCCTGATCGTCGGCCAGTAACAGTGTGATCGTCATTGCGCCTGAGTCCTATTCACCGTGTACCTCCACCTTGAACCCACCGGTCGGCACCCGGGCGATCGTCAGTGCACCACCCGCGGCAGCCACTCGCTCACCCAGCCCACGTAGACCGTTGCCGCCGGACTGCTTGTCTGCCGGTCCCACTCCGTCGTCGACGATGGAGATGCTCGATGCCGTCAGTGTCACCCGGCACTGTCGCGCGCTCGAGTGTCGAACCACGTTGGTCACCGCTTCCCGGATCACCCAACCGAACAGTTCTCGGTGCCGCAGTGGCACCACGTCGGCGTCACCGGGAAGATCGGCGTCGATTCCCGCAGCGTTCAATGCCGTTCGTGCACTGGCCAATTCGGATCCGATGTCGACCTGCCGCATGCCCCCGACGGTGCTGCGCACATCGGCAAGTGCTTGCCGGGCAAGGGTTTCCAGTTCGGCGATCTCCACGGCCGCTCGGGCGGGGTCGATCTCGATGAGCCTGCCGGCCAGTTCGCTCTTGACGGTGATGACGGTCAGGGAATGGCCGAGGATGTCGTGCACGTCCCGGCTCATGCGCTCGCGTTCGGCCACGACGGCCAGATCTGCCAATTGTTGCCTGGCCACGGCCAATTCGTGATTGCGCTGGAAGACCTGGGTGATTCCCCATGCCGCGGCCGCGCTGATCAGGAGTTGGAATGCGAAGAAGGTGTCGGGCACCCAGGACGAGATCAGGCGCGGTGCCAGTTCTACGATCACCACCATCACCGCGACCAACGTCCACGCGTGTCGGACGGGCAGGGTCATCATCGCCAGGACGGCAATGTAGACGGTGGCGCCGAAGCCGGTAGTTCCCACCAGGGCACTCATCGCGACGGTCAGGGCGACCATCCCCCCGAGCGCGATCCATGCCTGCGACGTGGGTAACGGATTCCCTCGACGATGGCCGTTGCGGAAACGCCAGAAGGTGGTCGTGAACACCGCACCGAAACAGACGATCGCAACGATCCCGGCGACCCGTTCCGCCACCGAGGCCAGAGCGAGAATCTCGTTGAGCGGGTAGATCAGGTAGATCAGCCAGATGGCTCCGAACATCCAGCCGAACCGCCAGACCCGCCCCTCCGGCAGGTCGGCGGTGAACGTGGTCATGTCGCCCACGGTATCCCTGTGGGCGACACGATCAGCGGTTTCGGTCTCAAGCACGCGTGGTGTCTCTCCGGAACAGCATCGCCGCGCCGGCGATGAAGATCGTCGCCCAGACCACCAGATTGATCACGGCGATCAGCAACGTTCCGGTTTCGGTCCCGGCGAACGCGGCCCGGGATACGGTGGCCAGCCCGTAGAGCGGGGTGAACTGGGCCAGCATCGGGAACCAGCCGCTGTCACCGAGAGGAACGAAGAGTCCGCCCGCCAACGCCAGGAACGCGAGCACGGGTCCGAGGATCTGCATCACGTTCTCCGACGGCAGCAGGTAGCCCATGAACAGTCCGAATGCGGCGAACACCGCCGAGCCGATCCAGCCGATCAGACCGCTGACGATCCACACCCAGATCGGCATGTCCGCCCCGAGGAACTTCGCGACGACGAACACCACGACGATCGAGGCTGCACCCATCGTCATGGCCACGAGGACCTTGGTGACGATGTAGGCGACGGGCTTCAGCGGGGTCAACCGCAACTGCCGGCTCCACCCCTGAGCTCGTTCGACCGAGACCATCGCTCCCCCACTGGTGGTGGCGAGCATCGCGCCGTAGACGGCCATGCTGATGGCGATGTAGCCGGTGACGTTTCCGTGCGCGAAAGGGTAATTGGTCCGGTAGTCGGACTGCGTGCCGAAGATGACGAAGAACACCGGCGGCATCACCAAGGTGAAGATCAGAGTTCGCTTGTTCCGGAAGAGCCTGCGGATCTCGAGTCGGAGGAATGTGGGCGAGAAGCCGCCCCAGGCAACAGCTCTGGCAGGTGTGCGGGTGGTCGTGGACGGCGTGGTCGTGGTCATCGGATGCTCCCGGCGAGTTCGTTTTCGGCTGTGTCGTTTTCTGAATCGGTGGTCAGGGCGAGGAATGCGTCCTCGAGGTTGCGCGAGACGATTTCCAGATCGGTCGCGTGCGCGTCGTTGAGCAGGTATCGGGCCACTGCATCGGAGTCGCGACCGTGCACGATCACCCGATCGCCGCGCGTCTCGACGCGGTCCACTCCTGGCAGAGAGAGCAACATCGACTGGTCGACGCCGGGCAGCGTGGCGGTGACGGTGCGTCCTGCCGCCAGGTTCTTCACCTCGGCGGCGCTGCCGTCGGCGACGATCTTGCCGTGCCGCACCAGCACGATGCGGTCCGCGTACGCGTCGGCTTCATCGAGATAGTGCGTTGCGAACAGCACCGTTCGGCCGGTGCTGGCGTCCTGGCGGATGGCGTTCCAGAAGTCGCGACGCCCCTCGACGTCCATGCCGGTGGTCGGCTCGTCGAGTACCAGCAGATCCGGATCGGGCAGCAGTGCGAGCGCGAATCGCAGTCGCTGCTGCTGCCCGCCGGAGCATTTTGCCACTCGGCGATCTCCGATGTCGGCGATGCCGGCCCGGGTGAGAACCTCCTTGACCGACCGAGTCCGGGCGAACAGTACCGACGTCAGCTCGACGGTTTCGCGGACGGTCAGATCGCGAAGCAGACCGCCGGTCTGCATGACGGCCGAGATGCGGCCCTGGGCGATCGCGTCGGCGGGCGTTCCCCGAACACCGACACCGAGCCGGTGGTGGGTGTTGCCAGGCCGAGCATCATGTCGATGGTGGTCGTCTTTCCCGCTCCGTTCGGTCCGAGAAATGCGACGACCTCGCCCGGTTCGATGGACAGGCTGAGTCCGTCGACCGCCCGGACCGAGCCGTAGGTCTTGGTGACGTTTCGCAGTTCGACTGCCTTGGTTGTGGTCATGGGAATCACTCTGCTGCGACCGAGCGGCTCCGACCTCGTTCGACCGTCACGATTGCGAGGTGACAACTGTCATGCATCCGCATCGACCTGCTCGATCTCCTCGCCGCCCAGCCGGTAGATTTCAGTGCATGGCAGTCCAGCACCGGCGGCACAGCAGCGCCACAGTCGTTCGAAAGTCAGCCGTCCGAAGCTCGGTCCATCGATTTCGTCGTCTCGCCGCCGTGGGTGCCCTGACCCTGTTCGCAGCGGTCCTGCTCGCGCCGGGGGTTGCATCCGCAGAGGCTCCCTCGCGGCTGGCCACGCAGATCACCGACAACGTCCAGGCACTCGACCCCGATGCACTCGCCGAGGTGCAGACCTCGATCGACGACCTGTACGGCAGCAGCCAGGTCCGGTTGTGGGTCACCTATGTCGCGGACTTCGACAACCTGTCGGCCGCCGACTGGGCCGAGCAAACTGCGTCGAGAAGTGACCTCGGTCAGCGTGACGTTCTGCTCGCCGTGGCGACCGTCGACCGTTCGTACTACCTCGGTGTGAACACCGGACTGTCTCAGGTCACCACCTCCGAGCAAGATTCGATCCGTGTCGACGACGTCGAACCTGCACTGCGCGAGGAAGATTGGTCCGGTGCCGCCATTGCGGCAGCCGGTGCACTCGGCGACGCGTACGCCTCGAGCGGCAGCGGCGGCTCGTCGGCACCACTGCTGATCGGCGTCGGCGCACTGGCCGTGGCCGGTGGCGGAGCCGTCGTCTACTCGTCCCGGCGCAAGAAGGCCCGCGTTGCAGCCGAGGTCGAGGCCGTGGCGAAGATCGACCCGAGCGACCCGGCCGCACTCGCTGCCTTCCCGATCGACGTCCTCGACACCCGGGCCAAGGAAATTCTGGTCGAGACCGACAATGCCGTACGCGCCAGCGAGGAGGAATTGAACCTCGCCCGTGGAGAGTTCGGAGATTCTGCGGCCGCACCGTTCATCTCCGCCCACGACAACGCCAAGCGGGCCCTCGCGTCCGCCTTCGAGATCCGTCAACGCCTCGACGACGCCATTCCGGAAACTCCCGATCAGCGGCGCGCAATGCTCGTCGAGATCATCTCCTCCTGTGGCCAGGCCGATCGCGAACTCGATTCGCGAGTGGAGGAATTCGACGGTTTCCGCGATCTCGTGATGAACGCCGACGCCCATCTCGACGAGCTGACCCAGGCGATCATCGGTTTGACGGTGAGGATTCCGCAATCGGAAACCCTGCTCGCTCAACTGCATTCGGAGTTCTCCGAGACGGCACTGAAATCCATCGCCGACAACGTCACGATGGCACAGGAGCGACTCGCGCTGGCCGAGGACAACATCGAGGCCGGCCGCAAGGCGACAGCACTCCCGCCCGGAAAGCAGGGGCCTGCGGTCACCGCTATTCGCACGGCCGAACGAGCCGTCGACCAGGCCAAGACCCTGCTCGACGGCGTCGACCATGCCCGGGACGACATCAGGCACGCCATCGCCACCCTGCCCGACGCCATCGCGGACGTTCGCCGCGACATCGAGCAGGCACGTGGTTTGACCGAACACGGCGGTGCCGAACTCCAGTCGGCCATGACTGCGGCGCAGACGGCGCTGCAGGGGGCGGAGACGGCCCAGTCCTCGGATCCACTCGGCAGCTACACCGCCCTCGCCGAAGCGGATGCCGAACTGGAGAAGATCGTCGACGAGGCGTCGGCGGAGAAGGCTGCCGAGGACCAACTGCGAGCCCGTCTGGATCGCGATATCGCGGCCGCTCAGGCGCAGATCACCGCTGCAGCGGACTACATCTCGACCCGTCGCGGCGGAGTGGGTGCCGACGCCCGAACGCGCCTGTCCGAGGCCGAACGCCACCTCGGCGCGGCGCGCCAGCTGGGCGACGAGAACCCCGACGAAGCCCTCAAGCATGCTCACGCCGCCAGCCAATTGGCCTCGCGCGCATCGCAGATCGCCCAAGCCGATGTACAGAACTGGGAAAATCGTCACGGCCCTCGCGGCGGCAGCAGCGGAGGCAACATCGCCGGCGCGGTGCTCGGCGGCATCCTGATCAACAGTGTGCTTCGCGGCGGCGGGGGTGGCGGAGGCTTCGGTGGCGGATTCGGTGGCGGCGGGGGCTTCGGCGGAGGCGGCGGTGGCGGCGGATTCGGTGGTGGTGGCGGCCGCTTCTGACCCACCCCTCGACAGCCGAAAGGGCCCGATCTCATCGCGAGATCGGGCCCTGTCGGGTGAGTGAAGCTCCTACGCGCCGATCAGACGAGATGCGATGTAGCCCTCGACCTGATCGAGTGCCACACGCTCCTGCGCCATCGTGTCGCGCTCGCGGATGGTGACGGCATGATCGTCGAGGGTGTCGAAGTCGACGGTGATGCAGAACGGGGTGCCGATCTCGTCCTGGCGACGGTAGCGGCGACCAATGGCTCCGGCGTCGTCGAACTCGACGTTCCAGTACTGACGCAGTTGCTGCGCAAGATCTTTCGCCTTGGGCGTGAGGTCCGCGTTGCGCGAGAGCGGGAGCACCGCGACCTTCACCGGAGCCAGACGACGGTCGAGCTTGAGAACGACGCGCTTGTCGACGCCACCCTTGGCGTTGGGTGCCTCGTCCTCGGTGTATGCGTCGACGAGGAATGCCATCAGCGACCGCGTCAGACCGGCCGCAGGCTCGATGACGTACGGGGTGTAGCGGGTGTCGGTGGCCTGCTCGTAGTAGCTCAGGTCCTGGCCCGACGCCTTCGAGTGCACCGAGAGGTCGTAATCGGTGCGGTTCGCCACGCCCTCGAGCTCGCCCCACGCACTGCCCTGGAAGCCGAACTTGTACTCGATGTCCACGGTGCGCTTGGAGTAGTGCGACAGTTTCTCCTTGGCGTGCTCGTAGAGCCGCAGGTTCTCCGGGTCGATACCGAGATCGGTGTACCACTTCATGCGGTAATCGATCCAGTACTGATGCCACTCGTCGTCCTCGCCCGGCTTGACGAAGAATTCCATCTCCATCTGCTCGAACTCGCGGGTACGGAAGATGAAGTTTCCGGGGGTGATCTCGTTACGGAAGCTCTTGCCGATCTGGCCGATGCCGAACGGCGGCTTCTTGCGTGAGGTGGTCAGCACGTTGGCGAAGTTGACGAAGATGCCCTGTGCGGTCTCGGGACGCAGGTAGTGCAGGCCCTCTTCGTTGTCGACCGGGCCGAGGAAGGTCTTGAGCAGGCCCGAGAACGCCCGCGGTTCGGTCCACGAGCCCGGTTCACCGGTCTCGGGATCTCGGATGTCGGCCAGGCCGTTCTCCGGCGGGTGGCCGTGCTTCTCCTCGTATGCCTCGATGAGGTGGTCGGCGCGATACCGCTTGTGCGTGTGCAGCGACTCCACCAGCGGGTCGGAGAACGTCTCGACGTGGCCGGACGCCTCCCATACCTCACGCGGCAGGATCACCGAGGAATCCAGCCCGACGGTGTCGTCGCGGCTGGTGATCATGTTGCGCCACCACTGCTTCTTGATGTTCTCCTTGAGCTCGACGCCCAGCGGACCGTAGTCCCAGGCAGACCTGGTACCGCCGTAGATCTCGCCGCACGGGTAGACGAGGCCTCTGCGCTTGGCGAGGTTGGCGACGGTTTCGACTTTGGACTTGGGTGCCACTGGCGGAGCTCTCCATCTTCGGTTACATCGTGTAAGAGGTGACTTGGGCGGTTTTCGCCCTGATCAGACTATCTGGCTCGGCGAGCGAAACCGAACAGCGGTCGAGTGCGAAAGTTGACATGCGCACCTGTGCATATCACAATGAATACGATTTGCAATAACAACTACTGCACTAACCTGGTACCAAGACGAAAGATCGCGCAGGGAGACACCGCCGGCAACGAACCGGCGACCGAAGGAGCCGCAACCGTGTCCACGGACTCGACAGTGGAAGCCAGTTCGACCCACCGGCAGGACCCCGAACATCCGTTGCACTCCGGCGATCCGTTCGCCGCCGCTCCCCCGGCTCACATCCCGCCGAAGGAGACTCTGACCGCGGCGGGCGACATCCTGCGCGCACTCGCGGCCCCGGTGCGCATCGCCATCGTGCTGCAGCTGCGCGAGTCCGAGCGGTGCGTCCACGAACTCGTGGTCGCCCTCGGTGTCACGCAACCGCTGATCAGCCAGCACCTTCGGGTACTCAAGGCAGCGGGTGTGGTGCGCGGAGAACGCAACGGACGCGAGGTCCTGTACCGATTGGTCGACGATCACCTCTCCCACATCGTCGTCGACGCCGTGGCCCACGCCGAGGAAGGCCGGAACCTGTGACCGACAAGTCCACCGATACCGCCACACCCAGACGACCCGTCGTCGTCGGAGTGCGGGCCACCAAGCAGCGCAGTGCGATCTCGGATCTGCTCGACACCATCGAAGAGTTCAAGTCGGCACAGGATCTGCACGACGAATTGCGCAAGCGTGGTGAAGGTATCGGCCTCACCACGGTGTATCGGACACTGCAGACCTTGGCCGACGCCGGGACGGTCGACGTACTGCGCACCGACAACGGCGAGTCGGTCTACCGGCGCTGCTCCTCCGGACATCACCATCACCTGGTGTGCCGCTCGTGCGGTTTCACCGTCGAGGTGGAAGGACCCACCGTCGAGAAGTGGTCGCAGAGTGTGGCCGAATCCAACGGCTTCAGCGACGTGAGCCACACGATCGAGATATTCGGCACCTGCAGTCAGTGCAGCGCTGCCGGTCGCTGAGCCCGCTCAGGCGACGGCCTCTGCCACGCGAGGTACCAACGCGTCGATGGCGAACGGAATCGACAGCACAGAGTTGTACGTGATCGCTCCACGCTGATCGGTGGACAACGGAACGATCGCATCGCGCCGTGCAGCATCGAGCG